>WTKE01000041.1 GCA_011524525.1 Bacillus sp. (in: firmicutes)
GTTCTTTCAGGAATAATCATTTTTTTTGTGGTACTATCAGGACCTACAAGTTAAATACAATGGAAAATACATAGGTAAAAAGGGTTGAGTGTATGAAAGGTCAAGTAGTGTTGTTATTGTCCATCGTAATAATGGTGTTGACGGGCTGCATGTATCCTCAGGATGAGTTAGCTCAAAACCAAATACCGTACGAAGATCAAGTTCAAGCGGTTCAAACAGCTGTTAAGCAATTTCAAACGGACAATGGTGGGATATTACCAATAAAGACGAAGGAAATGGATACTCCTATTTATGAAAAGTACCCGATTGATTTTAACAGAATCAGTCCGAAGTATATAGCAGAACCACCTGGTAACGCTTATGAATCAGGAGGTGTATTTCAATACGTACTAGTTGACGTGGAGGAAAATCCAACGGTAAAGATTTTTGATTTGCGACTGGCGGAAAAAATTAAAGATATAAATCTTTTAATTAGTTTACAAAAATACCCTCCTTACAAAGAAGAAATAACAAAAGGTGTATACACAATGGATTTCAAGAAAATAGGTTATGAGGAAGAACCATTTGTTGTTAGCCCGTATACGAACCAAAACCTTCCTTTTGTTATAACTGGAAGTGGAGAAGTATTTGTAGATTACAGAAGTGATTTATATCAAACAATGCAAAATAGAAGTTGTAAGAAGGCTGCAGGTGAGGATATTCGTGGCTGCTTAATACAGGATTCATTGTTTGTACCTGCCTTTTCACTGCCATATACAATGGATGAAAAGACAAAAGAACCTATCTTTTTAGTGGATTAGTCATAACCACTCTCCTACAGAAATACAATGTAGGAGAGTGGTTTTTTTATATTTGTATGGACTATAACAGTTAGGCAAAAAAAAATATAAAAACTGTCATAACGTTGTAGGACAACGTCATACACATATATTGTCTATACATTAGGGTAAATTTTATCCCACTATCTCATTGATTTCAGGAGGGGATCACTTGGAAAAGGTAGATATTTTTAAAGATATTGCCGAAAGAACGGGCGGCGATATATATTTAGGAGTTGTAGGAGCAGTAAGAACAGGGAAATCAACCTTTATCAAGAAGTTTATGGAGCTAGTTGTTATCCCAAACATGGCAAATGAATCAGATCGAGCTCGCACCCAAGATGAATTGCCTCAAAGTGCTGCCGGGAAAACGATTATGACAACTGAACCAAAATTTGTTCCAAATCAGGCTGCAAGCATACATGTTGATGATGGGTTGGATGTGAATATCCGCTTAGTTGACTGTGTTGGTTACACGGTTCCAGGTGCGAAGGGCTACGAAGACGAAAATGGACCAAGAATGATTAATACACCTTGGTATGAGGAGCCTATTCCATTCCATGAAGCAGCTGAAATTGGAACGAGGAAGGTTATTCAAGAGCACTCAACAATTGGTGTGGTTATTACTACAGATGGTACTATTGGAGAAATTCCGCGTTCTGCATACTTAGAAGCTGAGGAAAGAGTAATCAATGAATTAAAAGAGGTTGGAAAACCTTTCATAATGGTCATTAACAGCGTACAACCTTACCATCCGAATACGGAAAAATTACGTACAGAGCTTTCAGAGAAATACGATATTCCTGTATTGGCCATGAGCGTGGAAGGAATGCGCGAAGGTGACGTCATGAACGTAATGCGTGAAGCGCTTTATGAATTCCCTGTGCTTGAAGTAAACGTGAATCTTCCTAGCTGGGTCATGGTCCTGAGAGAGGATCACTGGCTAAGAGAAAGCTATCAGGAAGCAGTGAAAGATACAGTTAAAGATATTAAGAGATTAAGAGATGTTGACCGAGTCGTAAGTCAATTTAGTGATTATGAATTTATTGATCGTGCAGGGCTTGCTGGAATTGAGATGGGGCAAGGAATTGCTGAGATCGACCTGTATGCGCCAGACGATTTATACGATGACATTTTAAAAGAGATTGTCGGAGTAGAAATACGAGGGAAAGACCATTTGTTAGAGCTAATGCAAGATTTTGCTCATGCGAAGCAAGAATATGATCAAATCTCTGATGCACTTAAGATGGTAAAGCAAACAGGCTATGGAATTGCTGCACCGTCACTTGCTGACATGAGCTTGGATGAGCCTGAAATCATCCGCCAAGGACCACGCTTTGGTGTACGCTTAAAAGCGGTAGCACCTTCCATCCATATGATTAAAGTGGATGTAGAGTCCGAATTTGCTCCGATCATCGGTACTGAGAAGCAAAGTGAAGAATTGGTTCGATACTTGATGCAAGATTTTGAGGACGATCCACTGTCTATCTGGAACTCTGATATTTTCGGAAGAAGTCTAAGCTCCATCGTTCGTGAAGGAATTCAAGCGAAATTATCACTTATGCCTGAAAACGCAAGATATAAGCTAAAAGAAACGCTAGAAAGAATCATCAACGAAGGTTCTGGTGGATTAATTGCTATAATCTTATAAATGCTAGGACTCCTAAATGGGAGTCTTTTTTTTGCGTGATTTTAACAAAATCACGACAAAATTCATCAAAAAGCCCGAAAATACTACCATAAATTAGCGAAAATTCTTGATAACCCCAATTTATTATGATAATCTTTTAACAGAATTACTACGATATGCCGTCAAACCCTTATAAATAAAGGTTTTTCGTAAAAAAAACGTTGAAAAATTAGTTTTCATCATTTAATATAAGGCATGTCAGAGAAAACAGCTTCAATTACGTATAGAATTCAACTAAATTGTTTACTAATGAAGATAAGAACGTTTTCACTAACTGAATACACCATTTTGGGAGGAGGTGAAAGGCATGAACAAGACAGAACTAATCAACGCAGTTGCTGAAGCGAGTGAACTTTCTAAAAAGGACGCTACTAAAGCAGTTGACGCAGTTTTCGATTCAATTCTTGAAGCCCTTAAAAACGGGGATAAAGTTCAATTAATCGGATTTGGTAACTTCGAAGTTCGTGAGCGTGCAGCTCGTAAAGGACGTAACCCACAAACTGGTGAAGAGATCGAAATCTCTGCTAGTAAGGTTCCTGCTTTCAAACCAGGAAAAGCACTTAAAGACGCTGTTAAATAATTACATAAATTGATATATGTTTATGTTGTAGAAAAGGATCTCGTTTATACGTGATCCTTTTTCTATTTTTTCAGTTCTTTTGTGGCACATTAAAAGAACCTTCTACTTTGCTAGAAAGAAATTGGTTGTGCTAATATGTATAAGTATAGTTGGCATGATATGAAAAAACAGAGGGAACTCATTGCAGTAGGAGGAATTAAGTATGTCAGAAGTTAATCGTACCCAAATAGAGGAAGCGGTGCGTCTTATATTGGAAGCCGTAGGTGAAGATCCAAATCGTGAGGGTGTGCTTGATACGCCAAAACGAGTAGCGAAAATGTACGAGGAAGTATTCTCGGGATTAAAACAAGATCCAAAAGAATATTTCGAAACCGTATTTAGTGAGGACCATGAAGAAATAGTACTTGTAAAAGATATTCCATTTTACTCCATGTGTGAACATCATCTAGTTCCTTTTTATGGTGTCGCTCATGTAGCTTATATACCAAGAAATGGTCGTGTAACAGGTTTGAGTAAGTTAGCTAGGGCTGTTGAAGCTGTAGCTAAACGTCCACAGTTGCAAGAAAGAATCACTTCAACAGTGGTTGAAGCGATTATGGAGAAACTGGAGCCTTATGGTGCAATGGTTGTAGTTGAAGCAGAGCATATGTGTATGACTATGCGCGGTGTGAAGAAACCTGGTGCAAAAACCGTAACCCAAGCAGTTCGAGGAACGCTTGCGGAGGACGCAACGGCAAGAGCTGAGGTACTATCCCTAATTAAATACTAAAACAAACATAATAGAGGGGGCTACATAACGGTTAGCCCTTTCATTAAAATGAAGGGAGCGAGAAATAATGGACCAAAAAAATTCGTTAACAAGTGATTATATCGTTATAAAAGCAATTGAAGATGGTGTTAATGTAATCGGTTTAACAAGAGGCACTGATACAAAGTTTCATCACTCAGAGAAACTGGATAAAGGCGAGGTAATGATTGCTCAGTTTACTGAACACACATCAGCTATAAAAATTCGTGGGAATGCAAAAATTATTACTTCTTACGGAGAGATTGAGAGCGAAACAAAAGGGAAATAAATGCGAATCATGTCCATTTAGTAAGCATTTATGTTATAATTGTCTCTGCCTTTAATGAGTAGGTAAATCGTACATATACAAAGTAATCCTCATCCAAAATAATGAGGCTAAAACATAATACATATACAGAATTTGGGGATACAAGGGTGATAATTGTGGGAGACTTTCAAAGAAAAATAGCCAATGTGAAGGAAAAAGTAGAGGAAAGGCTCCTTCACCCCTATATGTTCCAATATATAAATACACCAGCGTTAGACGAAGATAAGCTATTGTTGCTTGTTTCGATTTTGGATCAATGCAAGTTAACTAATAAAGAGTTAGAGAATTATTCAATAACAACCATGTTGCTTCAAGTAGCTCTTGATACTCATGAACAAGTATCCAACACAAGTGCGAATAATAATGAAGTATTAAAGAAGAGACAGTTAACAGTACTAGCGGGTGTTTATTATAGTGGTTTATATTATAAAATACTGGCTGAGTGTCATGATGTGCAGGCCATTCGAATGCTAGCGCAAGGAATAAAATTAATAAATGATAAAAAAATAATTGTATATCAACAAGATATTTCAGAAATCGATACTTTGATGAACAATGTAAAGTTGATTGAATCATCTCTCATTGATCAATTTACCGATTATTTTCGTTTAGATGGATGGAATGGTATCGTCGAAAATTTCTTGTTTATTAAGCGCCTTAGTAAGGAAAAGGATAATTTTGTACAAAAGAAATCGTCGATTGTATTTGACGCTCTTCATACTCTTATTTTTCCAAAACATAACGGTTCACATAAAGACCTTTCTCTTGAGCAACAAAACTACCTAATATTAATTTGTGACCGATATATAGAGTTCTCTAAACAATTATTAGAAAAGGCTAAAAAAGAGCTTCCTCGAATAAATGAGCTGTTAGATTCTCGAATCACATCCATAATTAACCAAAAAACGATAGCAAAAACATTTGTGGAAGAAGGGTAAGAAGCATGAGTCAGTCGAAAGAAGAACGAGTTCATAACGTTTTTGAAAAGATCTCAGATAACTACGACAAAATGAATTCTGTTATTAGCTTTAAACTCCATACTAAATGGAGAGAAGATACGATGAAAAGAATGAATGTACAAAAAGGGAAAAAGGCACTAGATGTTTGTTGTGGAACAGCCGATTGGACCATCGCACTTGCAGATGCTGTAGGCCCTTCTGGTGAAGTGGTAGGACTTGACTTTAGCCAAAATATGCTTAATGTAGGTAAACAAAAGGTTACTGAGGCAAATCTCAATCAAGTGACGCTCATCCATGGAAATGCCATGGAGCTTCCGTTTCCTGACCATTCATTTGATTATGTTACAATTGGATTTGGATTAAGAAATGTACCAGATTATCTTCAAGTATTAAAAGAAATGAATCGTGTTTTAAAGCCGGGCGGAATTGCAGTATGTCTTGAAACATCACAACCAACAATAATAGGCTATCGGCAGCTGTTCTATTTTTATTTTAGGTTTATTATGCCTTTGTTTGGTAGGATGTTTGCCAAAAGTTATAGTGAATATTCGTGGTTACAAGAATCAGCTAGAGACTTTCCAGGTGTTAAGGAACTCGCAGGTTTATTCAAACAAGCAGGTTTTAAGAATGTCACTTATAAGCCATACAGTGGCGGGGCAGCTGCTGTTCATTTTGGTCATAAATAAAATAATCTTCATGTACAGGTTAGGCTAGGTGATTCACGAATGAAGCTGAAAATGATGTATTCATTTTTAAACTCAGATATTAATATAATTGAGAAAACACTAGAAGATACGGTGAAGGCTGAGTCACCTCTTCTTCGTCAAGCATCTCTACACTTGTTGCAAGCAGGGGGGAAGAGAATTCGCCCTGTTTTTGTCTTGCTGTCAGGAAAGTTTGGCGACTATGATATATATGAGATGAAGAACGTGGCAGTGGCACTTGAACTTATCCATATGGCTTCACTTGTTCATGATGATGTCATTGACGATGCAGAACTTAGACGCGGCCAGCCAACCATTAAAGCAAAATGGGATAACCGGATAGCGATGTATACAGGCGATTATATTTTTGCCAGATCGCTAGAATTAATGACAAATATTAAAAACCCACTTGCACATCAAATTCTCTCAGAAACGATTGTTCAGTTATGTGTTGGGGAAATTGAGCAAATTAAATTTAAATATGATTACAATCAAAAGCTACGTGACTATTTACTCCGAATTAAGCGTAAAACAGCTTTATTGATTGCAGCCAGCTGCCAATTAGGTGCGGTGGCAGCAAACGTCGATGAAGAGATTCACAAGAAGCTGTATCAGTTTGGATATTATGTAGGCATGTCCTTTCAAATAACAGATGACGTGCTAGATTTTACGGGTACGGAAGAGCAATTAGGTAAACCAGCTGGTGGTGACTTATTGCAAGGAAATATCACACTACCCGTACTGTTTGCCATGGGGGATGAATCTTTACGTAAAAAAATTACCGGGGTAAATGAACATACATCATCAGCAGAAATTGAGGAGATTATCACTTCAATAAAGAATTCTGGTGCCATTGAGCGTTCGCTTTCTATTAGTGACCGATACCTACAGAAAGCTATTCATGTATTAAATCAATTACCGAATAACCGAGCTAAAAAGACGCTGAGAGATATAGCTGTGTACATAGGTAAGCGAAAATTTTAAATGTTGCGAAATCAGTTATAACTGTGTTACGATTCTGGTGGATTGGCTATTGGCAATTCATTACATATACGAATCAAAGAGGAGTGTAACTGATGGAGAAAACATTTTTAATGGTTAAACCAGATGGGGTTCAACGTAATTTGATTGGTGAAATAGTTGGACGTTTTGAGAGGAAGGGCTTTCAATTAGTTGGTGCAAAGTTAATGCTAATTTCTAATGAGTTAGCTGAACAGCATTACGGTGAACATAAGGAACGCCCTTTCTTCGGCGAGTTGGTAGACTTTATTACTTCAGGTCCTGTTTTCGCAATGGTTTGGGAAGGGGAAAATGTAATTGCTGCTGCACGTCAAATGATGGGTGCAACAAACCCTAAGGATTCTCAACCAGGAACGATTCGCGGGGACTACGCTGTGACTGTTGGGAAAAATATTATCCATGGGTCAGATTCTGCTCCAAGTGCTGAAAGAGAAATCGCTTTATTCTTTAAAGAAGAGGAACTTCTTTCATATAGCAAGCTTTTAAACAATTGGGCTTATTAATACTAAAAGAGACTTGTTTTTTACAAGTCTCTTTTTTGTAACCGTATTCAAATAGTTGGAGTAAAAAATACCCAAGTCTTTTTTCGCATAAATCTTCTCCTTTTTTTTTGAATTTCGCTATAATAAACGTACAGATAGAAAAGTTCAAATTCAGGGGAGAAAAGTATGTTGGGAAATGATTATGAACAATTTACAATCAATATTAAGAAAAAGACCGGAATTGATTTGTCATTATATAAAGAAGCACAAATGAAAAGACGTTTAATTTCTCTCTATGAAAAAAAGGGGTTTCGCTCATTTCAGGACTTTTACACAGCAATAAGTCAAGATAAGATATTATTAAATGAGTTCCTTGATCGTATGACGATCAATGTGTCGGAATTTTATCGAAATGGGAAGCGATGGGAAGTATTAGAAACGAAAATTCTTCCTAAACTATTAGAGAAGAATAAGCGATTGAAGGTGTGGAGCGCTGCGTGTTCAACAGGTGAGGAACCATATACAATTGCGATGATTCTCTCAAACTTTATGCCACTTTCGCAGATTCAAGTTTTAGCGACTGATATTGATGATAATGTAATTGAAAGAGCAAAGGTTGGCATGTATCCAGAACGTTCTTTGAATGAAGTGCCTTTCGAAATGAAAAAGAAATTCTTCACACAGGATGGAAGTTTCTTTAAGATTTCTGACGATATTAAAAAGACGGTAACATTCAAAAAGCAGAATTTACTGGCTGATCCATTTGGTGGGTCTTTTGACTTGATTGTGTGTAGAAACGTTTTGATTTATTTTACTGAAGAAGCTAAAGATGTATTATATTATAAGTTCAGTGAGGCATTGAGACAGGATGGAATTTTCTTTGTTGGCAGTACCGAACAGATCTTTAATCCATCTTTATATGGACTGGAAACGGAAGACACGTTTTTTTATCGCAAAAGATAGGAGCCGAGCATTTGGCTTCTTTTTTTGTAAATTCACAAATTTCTGCTATGTTTATTGAAGGACATATGTTATATTGAGAAATAATCCTTTAATGAGTTGAAGGGGGAAAGAGAAATGAGATATTTAACAGCAGGAGAGTCACACGGTCCACAATTAACAACAATTATTGAAGGTTTACCAGCAGGAATGCCGCTTCTTTCAGAAGACATTGACAAAGAATTAGCAAGAAGACAAAAAGGACATGGTCGCGGTAGAAGGATGCAAATTGAAAAAGATACTGTACATATAACAAGCGGTGTCAGACATGGATTAACACTTGCATCACCTGTAGCACTCGTTGTACAAAACGACGATTGGAAGCATTGGACAAAGATTATGGGTGCAGAACCTACAGATGATGAAGAAGTTAAGCGTGTTATTACTCGTCCTCGTCCAGGACATGCCGATTTAAACGGCGCACTTAAATATGGACATAGAGATATGCGTAACGTTCTTGAAAGATCCTCTGCTAGAGAAACAACGGTAAGAGTGGCTGCTGGAGCGGTTGCAAAGAAACTTCTATCTTTACTAGGTATTAAGGTTGCATCTCATGTAGTTGAGATTGGTGGGATTAAATCAAAGGTACATGCATATGACTCCATTGAGAGTTTGGCGGAAATTACCGAGAATTCACCAGTAAGATGTCTAGATCCTGTGGCTGAAAAGCAAATGATGCAGGCAATTGATGATGCAAAAGCAAATGGTGACTCTATCGGAGGAATCGTCGAAGTAGTTGTTGAGGGAATGCCACCTGGTGTAGGGAGCTATGTTCACTATGACAGAAAGCTCGATTCTAAGCTAGCTGCTGCTATCGTAAGTATTAACGCCTTTAAGGGTGTTGAATTTGGGATTGGATTTGAAGCAGCTAGGAAGCCTGGTAGCGAAGTTCATGATGAGATTGAGTGGAGTGAAGGAGAAGGGTTCCATCGTAGCACAAATCGTCTTGGAGGCCTTGAAGGTGGAATGTCGACGGGAATGCCAATCGTTATTCGCGGAGTTATGAAGCCTATTCCAACACTTTATAAGCCATTACAAAGTGTGGATATTGATTCTAAAGAATCTTTTACTGCAAGTATTGAGAGATCAGATAGCTGTGCAGTACCTGCTGCCGCAGTCGTTGCTGAAAATGTAATTGCTTGGGAGCTTGCTACAGCTATAACTAATCAATTCTATGCAGATCGTCTAGATACATTAATTAAATCGATTGAAGATCAAAGAGCATATGCGAGGGAGTTTTAATGGAGACGATTCAAATCCATACCACTTCTAAGGAGTATCCTGTAATTTTAGGGGCTGAGGCAGTAACAGCCATAGCCCCTTTTTTAAAGGAACATCTATCAAACGTTACCAAAATCATGATTATAACGGACAGTAATGTTGGCGATCGATATTTAAAACAAGTAAGACAGCAATTAGGTGAGTACGAGGTGGTCACGCATCTTGTTCCTAATGGGGAGAAAGCAAAGACGTTTGACGTTTTTTATGATTGTTTAACCGCTGCATTACAGGAGAAACTCGACCGTAAATCATTGTTTATCGCACTTGGTGGAGGAGCGATTGGTGATTTATGTGGATTTGTTGCTGCTTCTTTTATGAGAGGTGTCCCTTTTATTCAGCTACCTACTACCATACTGGCACATGATAGTGCAGTTGGCGGAAAGGTTGCAATCAATCACCCCCTCGGTAAAAACATGATCGGTGCATTCTATCAACCTGAAGCTGTAATATACGATATTGATTTTCTACAAAGTCTCCCAGCGATGGAACGTCGTTCAGGCTTTGCAGAAGTAATGAAACATGCTCTAATTGATGATCTTCATTTTTATCAATGGCTTTTAACAGATGTAGAAAATCTACAAACGATAAAGCCCGAGCAATTACAAGAGTGTCTATCAAAGGGAATAAAGGTAAAAGAATCTGTTGTTTCTAAAGATGAAAAAGAGCTTGGTATACGAGCATTTTTGAATTTTGGACATACACTTGGTCATGCTATTGAAGCGGAGGCTGGGTACGGCTCTATATCACATGGGGAAGCAGTTGTAATCGGGATGGTATTCGCATTACGGTTAAGTAAAAAGCTTTTACATTTACAGTTTGAACAACAAGAGTTTCTCAATTGGCTACATAAACTGGGCTACTCAACTAAAGTTCCTTCTGGACTTTATGAAGAAAAGTTAATCGATCGAATGAAGCAGGATAAAAAGACCATTGGACAAGTGATACAGTTCGTTTTATTAGAGGAAGTTGGGAAACCAGTCCTTTATAAAATCGATGAAAATGTCCTCTTAGAAGAACTAAAACAATTTATGAAGGAGGAGAGCCGATGATTAGAGGAGTTAGAGGTGCTATTACGATCCAAGAAAATAAAGAGGAAGAAATTATAGCAGCCACCAAGAGACTGTTTAATGAAATGATTCAAGCTAATCGAATCTCTCCAGAGTCTGTCGCATCGATATTTATTTCTGTAACCGATGATGTTACAGCTACATTTCCAGCTAAAGCTATGCGTCAAATAGAGGGTTGGACGTATGTTCCTGTCATGTGTATGAAAGAAATCTCTGTTCCAACTGGAATTAAATTATGTATCCGGGTCATGATGCATGTAAATACAGAAGTAGCACAAACAGATATTGAACATGTTTATTTGGAGGAAGCAGTTCTTTTACGCCCGGATTTAAAGAAATAGGAATATTTATACGTAAGAGGTGATGGATGATGAGATGGAAGGATCAAATAAAGTCGTTAGCCCCTTATCAGCCGGGGAAATCAAAGGAAGAAGTAAAAAGGCAGTACGGGTTGGAAGAAATCATTAAATTAGCATCCAATGAAAATCCTTTTGGTTGTTCAAAAAAAGTGAGTGAAGTCATGTCTAAAGAGACAGGCTATTTCGCTCTTTATCCAGATGGCTATGCCACTAATTTACGCGATGTATTAGCAGAGCATGTAGGTGTTTCAAAAGATCAATTAATCTTTGGGAACGGTTCAGATGAATTGATTCTAATTATTGCCCGTGCCCTTTTACGCCCAGGTTTTAATACGGTAATGGCTACGCCAACCTTCCCGCAGTATAAGCACAATGCCATTATTGAAGGTGCAGAAATACGCGAGATTCCTTTGGTAGATGGTCAACATGATTTAGATCAAATGCATGCAGCGATTGATGAGAAAACAAATGTTGTTTGGGTGTGTAGTCCAAATAATCCAACTGGTACATATATTCCTAAAGATAAGTTGGAAAGTTTTCTTGCTAAAGTTCCAAAAGAGACACTCGTTGTATTGGATGAAGCCTACTACGAGTATGTAATTGCGGATGATTACTATAATTCTGTGGAACTGGTAGAGCAGTATTCAAATTTGATTGTACTTAGAACCTTCTCGAAAATTTATGGTCTAGCTAGCTTGCGTTTGGGATATGGATTTGCTTCCGAAGAAATCATTCGTGCGCTAGAGCCGGTGAGAGAGCCGTTTAACGTGAATAGCTTTGCACAATTAGCGGCTATTGAAGCTTTAGGTGATCAAGAGTATGTGGAAAACTGTCGTTCCTTAAACCATCAAGGATTAGAGCAGTTTTACAAGTTCTGTAAGGAGCATAACCTTTCTTATATGCCTTCACAAGGGAATTTTATCTTAATAGATTTTAAGACTGATGGCAATGAGGTATTTCAGTTCTTATTAGAGAGAGGGTATATCGTACGGTCAGGAAATGCCCTTGGTTTTCCGACATCGGTCCGAGTTACGGTTGGCTCGAAAGAACAAAATGCTGGCATTATTGAAAAAATGTCACAGTACATGCAAGTAAAAGCACATTAAGTAACTTTAGGCGGTGATTTCTTGAAAGGGCGTGTGCTAGTCATTGGACTAGGGCTAATTGGGGGGTCATTAGCTCTTTGCATAAAGAAAAGACACCCAGAAGCAACACTGATAGGTTTCGACATCAATTTAGAACAATGTCGTCTTGGCAAGATGCTTGGCGTAATAGATGAGATTTGTGTCAATCTAGAAGAAGAAGCAATGAACGCAGATGTTATTCTTATTTCCACTCCTGTTATAGAAACAGAAAAAATGATTGAGAAGCTTTGTGAACTTCCGCTTAAAAAAGATGTCATTATAAGTGATGCTGGAAGTACAAAAGAAGCGATCGTTTTGAAAGCAAGGTGTTTAAAGGAGAAAAACATTACGTTTATTGGTGGGCATCCGATGGCTGGCTCACATAAAAGTGGAGTTGCTGCAGCCAAGGAAATCCTTTTTGAAAATGCTTTTTATTTATTTACACCAGAGCCACATATCTCACAGGATAAGGTTGATTTATTAAAGAGCTGGCTTGAAGGAACTAGAGCGAAATTTATTACTATATCACCTGAAGAACATGATTACTTAACAGGTGTTATTAGTCATTTTCCACATGTGATTGCGGCCTCTCTCGTACATCAGGCTGAGCAAACAAGTAGGGATTATCAGCTTATTACAAGGTTGGCTGCTGGTGGTTTTAGAGATATTACTAGAATTGCCTCAAGCAGTCCAGCCATGTGGAAAGATATTTCCCTTCATAACAAGAAGGTACTTCTTTCTTTGTTAGAACGTTGGAAGGATGAAATGGATAAAATCTCGAAAATTTTAATAGATAACAATGAGACAGAGCTGTTTGATTATTTTGCCGAGGCTAAAAATTTTAGGGATGATCTTCCTAGTAAAGAAAAGGGAGCAATCCCTGCATTTTACGATCTATTTGTTGATGTACCGGATTACCCAGGTGTTATCTCTGAAATTACAGGTTATTTAGCAAAAGAACGAATTTCTATTACCAATATCCGTATTTTAGAAACTAGAGAAGATATAAACGGTGTACTTGTTATCAGTTTTCAAACTGAGGCCGATATGGCGAATGCTGAGGAATGCATACAGCGTTATACCAATTATGGCACCTCAACCGGCCTATAGGTTTGGTTAAAATATAAGAAGTATTATTGAATGAACTTTGAACAGTGTCTAGCTGCAGCGCCTAGCTCCTCGGGTCATAAGCCAAAGCCCTACAGAGGTCAGGACCTCTTGCGGTCTCCGTCTTATGCCTGTCGGAGCTTACCAAGGCGCTTCCGCTTTTCTATTCGAAAGGAAGGTACAATCAATGACAACGGTGTTAACGTCACAAGTAAAGAGACTGGTAGGCGAACTTTCTATCCCAGGAGATAAGTCTATTTCTCATCGTTCTGTTATGTTTGGAGCAATCGCTCATGGTACGACAACAGTATCTAATTTTCTAACAGGTGAAGACTGTCTTAGTACGATTGCTTGTTTTCGAAAATTAGGAGTAACGATTCACCAGCATGAAGATACAGTTGAAATCGTCGGGAAGGGCTTTGACGGCTTAGTAGAACCTAATGAAAGACTAGATGTGGGTAACTCGGGAACAACGATTCGGTTGATGCTTGGTATTTTATCAGGTAGACCTTTTTATGCTGCATTAGAAGGTGATTCCTCAATCGCTAAACGTCCTATGACAAGGGTTACGAATCCACTTCGAGAAATGGGGTCAATTATTGACGGCAGAGAAAATGGGAAGTTCACTCCTATTTCTATTAGAGGTGGGAATTTAGAAGGATTTACGTACGAGCTTCCAATGGCAAGTGCGCAAGTTAAATCAGCAATTATACTAGCTGGTTTACAAGCAAATGGAACGACAACGGTTATTGAGCCATCCAAAACAAGAGATCATACGGAAAGAATGATTCGGCAATTTGGCGGTGACGTGACTGTTGATGGTTTAAAGGTCTCTGTCACAGGTGGACAAACACTCCAGGCAACTCATGTTCATGTACCGGGTGATATCTCTTCTGCAGCGTTCTTTTTAGTAGCAGGTGCGATTGTTCCGAATAGTGAAGTGACATTGCGCAATGTGGGTATTAACCCTTCTAGAACAGGAATTATTGACGTGATGCTTCAAATGGGAGCTTCTCTACATGTTTCTGATGAAGGTAAGGATGCGGCAGAGCCTGTAGCAGACTTAACTATTACCACATCAAGTCTAAAGGGAATAACGATTGAAGGGGATATGATTCCTCGCTTAATTGATGAAATTCCAATCATTGCCCTTTTAGCTACACAGGCTAACGGAACAACGGTGATTAAGGATGCTGAGGAATTAAAGGTAAAAGAAACGAACCGAATTGATACAGTTGTGAATGAGTTGAAGAAATTAGGAGCATCGATTGAAGCAACGGACGATGGTATGATTATTCACGGTGGAAGCCAACTTCATGGCGGCCAAGTAAATAGCCATGGAGATCACCGGATCGGAATGATGCTAGCCATTGCAAGCTTAATCAGCAATGGGGAAGTAACCTTAGAAAATGAAGAAGCAATCTCTGTTTCTTACCCAATGTTCTTCTCGCACTTAAATAAATTAATTAATTAGCAAATGACACTGCACGATTTGTGATTCGTGTTAGTCAAAATGTTGACAAAAGGTATCGAGACCATTCTCTCGATACCTTTTTTATTATGAGAAAAAAAGTAGAGTTGATTTCCGTTCCAGGCGCTTGCTTTCCGGGGGGCGTGCTCGGCCCCGCCCGCGGAAAGCGCCACCCGCAGTGGAAATCACCTTCTATACTAATTTAAAGGGTATACGTGCCATTTTTATATTTTCTATAAATATGTATGAATGTCCATTTTGTTTCATAGTTTGTCATAAGACCCTAAAAAGAGGTGGTTTTATGGCGTATATTATAGAGAATATTAACCTTTTAAAGAAGGACAAGCTTGAGAAAATATCTATTCTTGTGAAAAATGAGCGTATTTCCTCGATCACGAGTGAAATGAAAAATTATTCTTATGTGAAAATGAACGCCAGTGGCTATATTACAACAAATCCCCATATTATCTTTGACTCGAAAGTACCGGTTCTTACAACCTTTTCAGAAATGAAATCATATATGACGGAAAAGTTTCTTAAAAAGGGCTGTACCACCTTTTTAACTTATGTGTCAGTATCACAAGAAAAGAACTTAAAAACAAGCTTGAAACAGGTGAAGATGGGGTTATTAAGCAGTCCAATTGACTATGTTATTGGAGTAAAGATTCCTCTATCTGCATTAACTCCATCCTTTATACGAACAGCCAAACGAGAAAAGGTACCTGCGGTTTTTATTGAGTTTTCTTCAGTAGATGAACTGAAAGAGAAACCTTGGGGATGGATTAGGGAAGCCATGTTTCCGTATAATAGTCCTTTAATACCATGCTTTCTTATGGATGGAGAACGCGAGAAGAAGCGTGCCAGACAAGTATGGGATGAAATCATGGGTAAACATAACATTGCTAGCATAAGAGAAGAGTTGATGGAAGGGGAACCTATCACAAAGGAAGCACTACATAAGATGGGTATCTTACCTGTTAAATCTCATTTACATCCAGGAAGTGAAGTGAGTTATAATTTCTATTTGAAATCATCTGAAATCATAAATATTGATGAAAAGAGCCTATTTTTATATCATAGTGATAGACTACTAGTAACCGTTCATAAAGGCGAAGTGATTCGTGCAGGTGATAAGGTATGGTTTCGGTCCGGATATGGAGAACATGTCATAATAAAGACTCCTAGTTTTTTTACAGGGGAATAGATTAAAGTAAGAAGGGATACAAGATGGATAAAGTAGAAAAGATCCTTTCACTATTAGAAAGTGGTCAACATGAAGAAGCTATAAAAAGTTATAAAGATATTTTATTAAATGGATCAAATGAAGAGAGATTTGTTCTTGGTGAGGAACTTCTTCAGCTAGGTTTTCTAGAGGAAGCAAAAGAACTTTTTGAAACGCTATTAATTGCGTACCCGGAAGAAGGGGAACTACTTGTGTTATTAGCTGAAGCTTGTATTGAGCTTGGGAGTGAGGAGGAAGCAATGCTAGCTCTCGAAAAAATTCACTCTTCTGACCAGAGCTATCCTCAGGCCTTGCTTCTTGCAGCTGATTTATACCAAATGCAAGGCTTATTTGAAGTAAGTGAACAGAAGCTTTTAACAGCTAAAAAAGTCCTCCCAGATGAAGTTTTGATAGACTTTGCTTTGGCCGAACTGTATATGGAACAAGGAAGATTTACAAACGCGATTCAATTGTACGAGGGTGTAATTAAAAAGGAAAAAGAACTTGCTGGGACGAGTATTCACCAACGTTTAGCAGAGGCTTACAGTGCAGGTGGAGCGTTCGAAGAGGCATTACCCCATTATGAACAAGCACTCGAGGACAGATTTGAAGTAAATACATTGTTCGGGTATGGATTTACGGCCCTTCATGCGGGATACTACCAAACGGCGATCGAGAAACTTACAGAATTGAAGAATATAGACCGTGAATACAACTCTCTTTACTTATATCTAGCAAAGGCATATGAGCATGAAGAAGAGCTATCACAAAGTCTTGAGGTCATTAAAGAAGGTATTCAATATGACGAGTTTAATAAAGATCTCTTCTTCTACGGTGGGAAAATTGCATTAAAATTAAATCTTGAGGATGAAGCAGAGAAGTTGATCAGGGAAGCATTAGCACTTGATCCGGAGTTTGTTGAAGCCGCACTAACCTTAAATAAGCTGTTTTTTCACCAGGAAAAATATGATGATGTGTTAGAAATTATTGATATTATGAATGAGCATGGAGTAGAAGAACCGCAGTTATTGTGGGATGAAGCGAATGCTTTGGCGAAAGTTGAAAGATATTCAGAGGCATTAAACAAATATCAACTTGCATATAATTTCTTTAAGAATCAACAAGAATTTTTAACAGACTACGGATATTTTTTAATTGAAGAAGGAAAAACGCATGACGCTGCAGAAATTTTTAGTATACTTCTTCAAATGGATCCAAGTAATGAAGAGTTTGCAGAATTGGTGCAAAGATTTTCTGAAGACGTGTAAGTGAAAAAACAGGGTTTAATCGAAATTAGTTGTATGCAGAGGAGGGAAGCAACGATGACGACCCCTGTATCTGTCAACGAGAAAAAAGATTTTATTCGCTGGTTTTTAAATCATTATCAACTAAAAAGACGTGAATGTGTATGGATTTTAAATTACTTAATGAGCCATGATCAATTAATGGAAAAAGTGCACTTTGTTGATCAAGCGCAATATTGTCCACGTGGTCTCGTTATGTCTACACATTGCGTTGATGAAGTACCATTTCGTTTTTATAAGGAAAATGTCATGACAACGGATGCTGAAAAATCATTCCATGACATTCGCCTTAACCGAGATGAAGAGATTTATATTCAGTTAAATTTTCACGCATCAAATCAAGCGCATCAATATGTGATTGTGCTAGAGGATAATCCATTTATGCCAAACAGTCTGCAAATTAATGAAAAGGATCGTATCCTTGCTGAAAGATTTTTAACAACTAGTTTATCAAAATTCCAGCGTGATAAGCTTCTTACGTTGATTGATGATGCACTTGACAGACAGGATCAGGAAGACTTCCAGGAACTAACAAGACAGCTAAAACTGCTCGGAAACAGTGAATAATGAAGAAGCCTGCTAGTTCTTAGCAGGTTTTTTTTGTTTCTAAAAAATGGTATGATAAGAAGGATTTAATAGATAATTGGAGTGGTTCTAGTGAAATGGGTTTCTCAGGATATGGACATGTTTTTAGGAGCAAAAGAATATGTAGACACAGCTGTGTTGCCTTTGTTTCCAGTGTCATTTGGAAATGATATTAAGCAGTCGGTTGCGATGACGGAATTTATCCAGCTGCTTACAATCCCTCTAGAAAGGCAGTTTAAGGGAAGGATGATTATGCTTCCGGGTCATAGTTATCTAAAGAATAAGAGTAAAGAGAAGCTTTTAGAAGAAGTAATTGTTTGGGAGAAAGAGCTTTTCGATAACGGATTTAAACATGTTTTCTTTGTTACATCAGATAGTATGTGGAAATCCATAGAAGGGGAACTAAAGGGAGGCCTAATTTGGCTACCATCCATCCCGTTAGCAGCTATGGATGAGGGTGCGAAAAACAATATTTTGGAGGACCAAGTAAAACAGCTTTTGCAATTGTTCATGCAAAAATGGCAAGAAGATGTATAAAAAGAGATAATAGTCACACAGTTGACATCGTTTGGTCAAAGTATTATATTGACCTCGCTTACATCTTGATATATCATGGTTATGTCCTAGTTTTATAATGTGTTGAATTATGTCCGTTGGACTCAACTTCATAATAGAGGGGGGAAAAGTATGAGCAAACATCGTGTTTCTAGACGTCAATTTTTAAACTACACTCTCACTGGTGTAGGCGGTTTCATGGCTGCTGGAATGCTTATGCCAATGGTTCGCTTTGCTGTTGATCCAGTATTGAAAGCGAGTGCAAGTGGGGATTTTATTCCTACTCCGCAAAAAATCAGTGAAATTACTGAGGAACCAACTCGAGTTGACTTTTCATTTGAACAACAAGATGCATGGTACACTTCAGAAGTAACAAATACGGCATGGGTATACAAGGATGAAAATGGGGAGATCGTCGCTTTATCACCCGTGTGTAAGCATTTAGGCTGTGTGGTTGACTGGAACACTGACAAAGCAAATCAAAATCGTTTTTATTGCCCTTGTCATGGTGGATTGTATGAAAAGGACGGGACGAACGTACCTGGTACACCACCGATTGCAAAACTTGATGTATATCCAACACAAGAAAAAGACGGCTTCCTACTTTTAGGAAAAGCCAAGCCAAGAGAGGAGGCGTAATAGATGTTAAACAAAATTTATGATTGGGTAGATGAACGTTTAGATATTACGCCTTTGTGGCGCGACATTGCTGACCATGAAGTACCAGAGCATGTTAACCCTGCTCATCACTTCTCAGCGTTCGTGTACTGTTTTGGTGGTTTAACGTTCTTTGTTACTGTTATTCAAATCTTATCTGGTATGTTCCTAACTATGTATTATGTGCCAGATATTAAAAATGCTTGGGAATCTGTCTATTACCTTCAAAATGAAGTGGCATTTGGACAAATTGTTCGCGGTATGCACCACTGGGGTGCTAGTCTTGTTATCGTTATGATGTTCTTACATACATTACGAGTATTTTTCCAAGGTGCGTATAAAAAGCCTCGTGAATTGAACTGGATTGTCGGAGTATTAATTTTCTTCGTTATGCTCGGTTTAGGATTCACTGGGTATTTATTGCCATGGGATATGAAAGCTCTATTTGCAACTAAGGTAGGGATAAAAATTGCTGAGTCAACACCACTTATCGGAGAACAAGTGAAGATCTTACTTGCTGGACACTCTGATATCGTAGGTGCTCAAACATTAACTCGTTTCTTTGCAATTCATGTATTCTTCTTACCTGGTGCTCTATTAGGATTAATGGGAGCTCACTTCTTAATGATTCGTAAGCAGGGTATCTCTGGACCATTGTAAAAAATCTAAATGTAATCTATTGAAAGAGATTGATAAAAAAGGAGGGGGATTGTTGTATGCATCGTGGAAAAGGTATGAAGTTCGTAGGTGATTCTCGTGTACCTGCAGAACGTAAACCGAATATTCCGAAAGACTACTCGGAATTTCCTGGCAAAACGGAAGCATTCTGGCCTAACTTCCTTCTCAAAGAATGGATGGTAGGGGCAGTTTTCCTTATTGGATATTTATGTTTAACTATTGCTCACCCATCTCCTTTAGAGAAAATGGCTGATCCAACAGATACGGCATATATTCCACTGCCAGACTGGTATTTCTTATTCTTATACCAATTGTTAAAGTACAGCTATGCTTCGGGACCTTACAATGCTATTGGAGCATTTATTATCCCAGGTCTAGCATTTGGTGGTTTATTGTTAGCACCTTTTATCGACCGTGGACCTGAACGTCGTCCTTCTAAGCGTCCATTAGCAACTGGCTTTATGTTATTAGCTCTTGCAGCTATTACATTCTTAACTTGGGAATCTGTTGCAACACATGACTGGGAAGCTGCTAAAGCTCAAGGTCAAATTGTTGCTGAGGTTGAGTTTGATCAAGAGTCTGATGGCTATAAGCTTCTCGATCAAAATGGCTGCTTAGCATGTCATGGTGGCGATCTCGCAGGGGGAGGACCAAACCCTGCTTTAGTTGGTAATGAATTAACGGCTGATGAAGTTAAGGATATTGCTAAAAATGGTAGAGGATCCATGCCTGCAGGAATTTTTAAAGGAACTGATGAAGAGTTAGAAGTTCTTGCAGAGTTTGTCTCTTCTCTTAAAAGTGAATAATAATCTGAGAGCTGGCATAGTATATGTCAGCTTTTTTCAAATGATAGTGAGGTGTGAAGGATGAAGTGGATTTACTTTTTTTTAACCAATCGAATGATTCTTTGGCTCTTACTCCTAATTAATGTTCTTGGAACCATCTATGCTTATTATTGGTATCGATATCAGCTAGCAGAAACACCACCGATTTTCTTAATATTTGTTCCGGACAGTCCAACCGCATGTTTATTTTTTGTTTTTGTATTAATGGCCTTTATACTAGGTAAAAATTGGCCTTTATTTGAGGCGTTAGCTATGGTGACCTTGTTTAAGTATGGAATATGGGCAGTCGTGATGAACTATCTTGTTTTAGTTGTTTCTGGAGAGTTAGATATGATTGGTTATATGCTCATGCTATCACATGGTGCAATGGCTTTACAGGGTTTATTATATGCGCCATTTTACCGATTTAAGGCTTGGCATTTAGTTGTAACGGGTATTTGGACATTACATAATGATGTGATAGATTATGTGTTTAAAATGCTGCCTCGATATCATATGCTTGACGATTATATTCCTCAAATTGGCTATTTTACCTTTTGGCTAAGTATTGTATCATTAACGCTTGCTTATTGGTTTGTAGTAAGAGCGAACAGCAAGAAAATGGAACTGACATTTTGATCCTGCCTATTGGATAATTTCTGGTCTAACCTTGTCCTCCCTTACATAACATTTAATAGTATAAA
Organism: Bacillus sp. (in: firmicutes); assembly: GCA_011524525.1. Taxonomy (GTDB): domain Bacteria; phylum Bacillota; class Bacilli; order Bacillales; family Cytobacillaceae; genus Robertmurraya_A. Next base: position 21,306 of record WTKE01000041.1, read on the forward strand.
GAGGGGGGACAAGTATGAAAGCAAGAGTTGTTATATTTATATGTATTTTGATTCTACTATTTCCTATAACGATACATGCAGATGAAAAGTCGCCTATCGATAAGCTAAACTCAATCTCAGATGAGGCCTTGCAAATGGTGAGATCATCTCGATATGATGATGCACATAAGCTTCTCTTGTATTTCTCTGAAGAATTCATTAGCATGGACCAAAGACCGTTTTCTATGGATGAATTACGGATTGTCACGGTTGCGCATAATGAGGCGTTAGAGGCAACAGCTAATGATTCAATGGAACATTCGGAAATCGTAAATAAAGTAACCAAGTTCCGCCTAGTTATGGACGCCATTAATACAGGTCATCAACCTCTTTGGACTGAGATGGAAGGACAAGTGCTCATGGTATTCGGTGGTGTAAAAGAAGCGGTCAAGAGTGGGCATACAGAGAGGTTTCATGAGCAATTAAACTCTTTCCTTTCTTTATATCAAGTGATTTACCCTAGTTTAAAACTTGATATTAGATCAGAGAAAGTCCAAAGACTTGATACAAAAATCAATTATATTGATCATTATCGACCGAAAATACTCTCCGAGGAAAGTAGTATGAAGGATTTAGATTCGATTGAAAGTGATTTAAAGAGTATTTTTGAAGGAATGACTGAAGATGAAGCGGACCCTTCCCTTTGGTGGGTTATTTTTACAACAGGAAGTATCATTGTTGCAACTTTATCTTATGTTGGGTTTAGAAAATATGCTGGTGAAAAAAATCAAAGGCGGGAGCAAAACCGCTCGAGAGAGCTAAAAGATTGACATCAATTGTTGTCAATTATAAAATTGGGGTAACAACTTGTTTTGAATTGGAGGAACATAATGACAACCCTTATTTACTTTGCTTTAATTATTTTGGTTCCACTTTGGGCTCAATTTAAAGTGAAGAGTGCTTACGCAAAATACTCTAAAGTAGCTTCTTCCTCCCATATTCGCGGAGCAGAGGTAGCACGTAAAATTTTAGATGCCAACGGTTTATATCATGTGGGTGTAGAGGAAACTCGTGGTCATTTAACCGATCATTATGATCCAAGAGTAAAAACAGTAAGACTTTCTTCCGAGAATTATCACGGTCACTCTGTTGCTGCTGCTGCCATCGCTGCACACGAGGTTGGACACGCGATTCAAGACGATCAGGATTATGCATTCTTACGCTTTAGACATGCATTAGTTCCTGTTGCGAATTTAGGCTCAAATCTATCTTGGATATTGATTATGGTTGGTATTTTCGCTCAAATTAGTGGATTACTATTACTAGGAATCGTCTTCATGGCAGCAGCTGTTGTTTTCCAGGTTGTTACTCTGCCAGTAGAATTCAATGCTTCCAATCGTGCGATGGATCAAGTAGTTTCTATGGGGATCATTCGAAATGATGAGGAAAGAGAGACAAAACGCGTGCTAGATGCAGCGGCATTAACGTATGTTGCAGCAGCAGCAGTTGCTGTTCTTGAGTTAGTTCGTTTAGTCTTGATATATACAGGTATGGCAAGAAGTGAAGATTAAACAAAAAAACAGCCTATAGGCTGTTTTTTTAATGTTCGATGGGGCGTTTGTTTTCATCTAAAGTGAACCCCTCTCCCAATACATCATGTACCATTGTAACGGAAACAAATGCGTGAGGGTCCACTGAAGTAATGACTCGTTTTAATAAGACGATTTCGTTTCGACCAACAACGCAATAAAGAACTTCCTTTTCTTGCTTAGAATAAGAACCATGGCCTTTTAGAACGGTAACACCTCGTTCCATTTCGGTCATAATTTTGTCTGCAATTTCTTGGTTTTTTTCAGAAATAATGATGGCACCTCTAGCAGAATAAGCCCCTTCTTGCATGAAATCAATGACTCTAGCACCAACAAATACGGCTACGAGGGTGTACATTGCTTCTTGATAGGTTAAGTAGAAAATTAGGGATAGCGTAATAACCACCACATCAAATAAAAACATCGTTTTCCCCATGCTCCAGCCGATGTATTTATGGACAAGACGAGCAATAATATCTACGCCACCAGTCGTTCCACCGAAGCGAAAGATAATTCCTAAACCAACACCGATAAACACACCAGCAAACAGAGCAGCAAGAGTTAAGTCGTCTTTTAGTGGCATATTGATTTGGTAGCGTTGAAAGATCCATAAAAACACTGAGACTGCAAGTGTACCAATAAGTGTATAATAAAAGACATTTCTTCCTAATAATCGCCAGCCAATAATAAATAAAGGAATGTTTAAGAGGAGATTTGTGTAGGAAGGATCTAGACTAAATAAAAAATATAGTAATAAGGTTATACCTGTAAAACCACCTTCAGCTAGATTGTTTTGCATATTAAAATGAACGATACCAAAGGAAAAGATAGCGGAACCAAGTAGAATAAAGAAGATATTCTTTAGTTTAAGTGTAAAAAGCATGCAATTGACCTCACTTTATAAACGGAAATTTTTAGCTATTTCTATTAATGCGTTTCTAATTATAAGGGAAATTAAAGTTTAAACGCAATATCATAGCTATTCCTCATCAGAATCTGATGGAGCGAACCTTATCAAAATATTTGTAAATAGTGGTCCTTTTAGCTAACATTGTAATAATAAGGTGTAGAGAAAAATGGCTGCACACGATATGATATGAGGTGAATACCTTTGGAAAACAGTAATAAGACAATAAAGCAATTGCAAGAAGAGGTAGATACATACATTGGCCAGTTTAAAGAAGGTTATTTTAGTCCACTTGCAATGCTTGCAAGAATGACAGAAGAGCTTGGTGAACTATCTCGAGAAGTAAATCATTATTATGGTGAAAAACCAAAGAAGGCATCTGAGAAGGAAAATACGATTGAAGAAGAACTTGGAGACATGTTATTTGTTCTCATTTGCTTTGCAAACTCACTCAATATTGATTTAGAAGAAGCACATAACCGTGTAATGGAGAAGTTTAATACACGAGATAAAAATCGATGGACAAGAATTGAAACGGAAGGGGAATAATTGTGGAAAAGATTAAAGTGGTAGTTGCAGGACCTCGTGGGAGAATGGGTTCTGAGGCGGTAAAGCTTGTTATGAATACTGAGGAATATGAGCTTGTTGGAGCAATAGACTATAAGAATAATGGAATGAAGCTTAGTGATATTGGGTTTCCCTCTGCGGATGCCCATATATTTACGGAAATTGAAGAATGCTTTAATACAGTAAAACCTGATGTGTTAATTGATTTAACAACACCTGAATTTGGAATGTACCATGCAAAAACCGCTCTTCTACATGGGGTTAGACCGGTTGTTGGTACGACTGGTTTTTCTGATGATAACTTAAAAGAATTAGAACGTCTTTGTGATGACCAAAAAAGAGGATGCATTATTGCCCCAAACTTTGCGTTAGGGGCTGTATTAATGATGAAATTTGCGCGTCTAGCAGGTAGATATTTTCAGGATGTCGAGATTATAGAGTTACATCATGATCAAAAACTAGATGCACCATCGGGAACTGCTATGAAAACTGCACAGATGATTGCAGAAGTTAGGGATCGTAAAGAGCAAGGGCATCCAAACGAAAAAGAAACGTTGTCTGGTGCTAGAGGAGCAAATTTTGAGGGAATGCATCTTCATTCTGTTCGTCTACCAGGGTTAATTGCTCATCAACAAGTCATGTTTGGTTCATCAGGTCAAACTCTTTCCATTCGTCATGATTCATATAATCGTGAGTCGTTTATGTCAGGTGTAAAGTTGGCAGTTGACTCAGTGATGAAGGTTAATGTGTTTGTTTATGGCTTAGAAAATATAATCGAATAACTAGGAGGGGAATTATCTTGAACATTGCCTTAATTGCTCATGATAATAAAAAGGATGAGTTAGTGCGTTTTGCAATCGCCTATAAAGATATTTTCAGGGAGCATACCTTGTTTGCAACAGGAACAACTGGCCTGAGAATTATGGAAGCAACGGGATTGTCGATTCAGCGATTTCAGTCAGGACCACTTGGTGGGGACCAAGAGATTGGGGCAATGATCGCTAAAAATTCAATGGATATGGTGTTTTTCTTTAGAGACCCCCTTACGGCACAACCGCATGAACCGGATGTGACCGCGTTAGTACGCCTCTGTGATGTGTATGCCATTCCGTTAGCAACTAATATTGGAACGGCGGAAGTACTAATAAAAGGACTCGAACGAGGTGATCTTGCTTGGAGAGACATCATCCATCAAGAACAGGGTGAGGGCAATGACAAATAAGATACATATCCTATCCTTTGGGGCACATGCTGATGATGTAGAAATCGGCATGGGTGGAACAATTGCGAAATACACCTCTGAGGGGAAAACAGTGGTGATTTGTGATTTAACAAAAGCTGAGCTATCAAGTAACGGAACGGTAGAACTTCGCCAAAAAGAAGCGAAGAAAGCAGCTGACATTCTCGGTGTAAAAGAACGAATCACATTAAATTTTCCTGATCGAGGATTATTATTAACAGAGGAAGCGATTCGTCAAGTCGCTCATATCATTAGGATGTATCGACCGGATATTGTTTTTGTTCCTTATGAAAAAGATCGTCACCCTGATCATGGAAACTGTGCGAGAATTGTGGAAGAAGCCTTTTTTTCTGCCGGAATTCAAAAGTTTCAGACAGGGTTCGATGACATGGCCTATCGTCCTAAGCAGCTTTACTACTATATGATTAACGGATTTTCTACTCCTGATTTCGTTGTCGATGTGTCGATGATGTATGAAAGGAAAAAAGAAAGTTTAGAGGCATATAAAAGTCAGTTTACAAAGCAAGCGGATAGTGTAGACACGCCGTTAACGAATAATTATATTCCAGCTTTGGAGGCAAGGGAGCGTTTATTTGGTAAAGAAGTTGGAACTCTTTACGCAGAAGGTTTTAAAGTGAGGGCTCCCATTCTACTCAATCGTGATTTACTAGGAGAATAACAATGAATAAAAAAATGAAAATAGGTATTACCTGTTATCCAACAGTAGGGGGATCGGGAGTCATTGCTACCGAGCTGGGGAAAATGCTGGCAGAAAATGGGCATGAGATTCATTTCATATCTTCAAGCCTCCCATTTCGGTTAAATAGGATGTACCATAATGTGTATTACCATCAAGTAGAGGTAAATCAATACTCGGTCTTTCAATATCCGCCCTATGATATTGCTCTAGCTAGTAAAATGGCGGAGGTTATTAACCGTGAAGAGTTGGACCTTCTTCATGTCCATTATGCAATTCCTCACGCTGTTTGTGCCATTTTAGCAAAGCAAATGAGTGGAAGAGATGTAAAGATTGTAACCACACTACACGGTACCGACATTACTGTTTTGGGGTATGATCCGTCTTTAACGGATGCCATTCGATTCGGAATTGAAAAATCAGATATTGTTACAGCTGTGTCAAAATCCTTAATTAGTCAGACATACGACCTTATAAATCCTGACAAAACAATTGAAACGGTTTATAACTTTATTGATGATCGAGTTTATAATAGATCAGATTCCTCTCATCTAAAAGACGAGTATGGTATACATCCTGAAGAAAAGGTAATCATTCATGTATCTAATTTTAGACCAGTGAAAAGGGTCCAGGATGTTGTTCGTACATTTGAGAAGATTACAAAAGGAATTCCAGCTAAGCTTTTACTTGTAGGCGATGGACCAGAAATGACAGTCGTTTGTAAACTAGTTAAAAAGCTAAATATCGGAGACAAAGTGTTGTTTCTAGGAAAACAAGATAGTGTAGAGGAGCTATATTCAATTAGTGACCTCATGCTTTTATTATCTGAAAAAGAAAGCTTTGGATTAGTTGCATTAGAAGCTATGGCTTGCGGTGTCCCATGTATCGGAACGAATGTAGGAGGCATCCCTGAAGTAATCGACCATGGTCAAAGTGGCTATATTTGTGAACTTGGTGATATTGAGGATATGTCTGATAAAGCAATTGACCTTTTGCAAAATTCAGAGAAGCATCAGGAATTCTCAGAAGCCTCTGTTAAGCTTGTAAGAGAGAAATTCCAAGCGACGACAATCGTAAAGCAATATGAAGACTTATATAAAAGTTTATTGCAAAGCGGTGAAAAATCATATGAAAGAACCCTTTAAGTCAGCGATTCCAGTCCTTGAGTTAATTGAAAAAGCAGGGTTTAAAGCATACTTTGTGGGAGGCTCCGTACGAGATTATATACTTGGTCTTCCAATCAATGACATTGATATTGCATCATCTGCGACACCAAGTGAAATTAAAGCGATTTTCCCAAAAACTATTGACCTTGGAATTGAGCATGGTACGGTCATGATTTTATACAAGACCCATTCGTATGAAATTACGACCTTTCGTTCTGAGACAGATTATATTGATTATCGTAGGCCAACTTCCGTAACTTTTATTCGATCCATTGAAGAAGACCTTGCAAGGCGTGATTTTACGATGAATGCTGTCGCAATGAATCGTTTGGGGGAGATACTTGATCCTTTTGGAGGAAAAATAGATATCGAAGCTAAAACAATACGTACCGTAGGAATAGCCAGTGAGCGCTTTTCGGAGGATGCGCTACGTATCCTAAGAGGAATTAGGTTTGTTAGCAAGCTTTCTTTTGTATTAGATCCTGATACATTCCAAGGAATAAAGGATCATAAACACTTGCTTTCACATATTGCCGTTGAAAGGATTGCAGCCGAATTAGATAAACTGCTTAGTGGAGCTCATGCGTCTCAAGGAATTCAATTGTTAATAGAAACAGAAATACATAAATACATACCGGGTTTACACGATAAGAAAGCGGCATTGTTGCAGCTATCCCAACTCCCGATTCAATCATTATCCATTGATGAAAAATGGGCTTTATTTTCACATCTCATACAAAAAGGTGAAAAAGAAATCAAACAATTCTTTGGCGGATTAAGGTTCTCAAATAAAAGAATTCAACAGATTGCTCATTTGGCGAAATGGCTAAGTGAACGTGCAAGAAATAACTGGTCAATCGAGTCCGTATATGCTTCTGGAGATGAGACGGCGCTTCAAGTGGAGAAGGTTTTCCAAACTTACACAAGGAAGGTTGATACCCTTGCTTTTGACAACCTCCAGACAATCATTGAAGATCTTCCTATTCATTCTTTGGCAGATGTGAAAGTTTCAGGATCAGATCTAATTCAATGGAAACAGAAAAATGCAGGGCCATGGGTGAAGAAAATACTTAAGGATATTGAAGCAGAAATTCTCCATGGTAGACTCGAGAATAAAAATGAGGTTATAAAAGAGTGGGTGACAAAATGCAGTCTGAATTAAGAAAAAAGCTTCTTGAGGCATTTACAAACTCCGAACAAGAGTATGTTTCTGGACAGTACTTAGCAGATTTAATGGGGTGTTCAAGAACGGCTGTATGGAAGCATATTGAAGATTTAAGAAAAGAAGGCTTTGAATTAGAGGCAGTTAGGAAAAAGGGTTACAAAATCTTAAACTTACCAAAGAGCATTTCAGCTGATCGCGTACAATTGGGGTTAAAGACCGAGTTTATCGGTAAAGTCATTCATTATGAAGAAACGGTTGATTCTACTCAAAAAATTGCTCATTTGTTATCGCATGAAGGGGCGGTAGAAGGGACCGTTGTGATTGCTGAGGAACAAAAAGGCGGAAGAGGAAGAATGGATCGTGTGTGGCATTCACCAAAATCTACAGGAATATGGATGAGCCTTATTTTAAGACCGAAAATACCCATTCAAAGAGCACCTCAGCTTACGTTACTTACTGCTGTTGCCATTGTACAAGCAATTGAAGAAACAACTACTTTAACTCCGCAAATTAAATGGCCGAATGATATATTAATTGAGCAACAAAAAGTGACAGGGATACTAACTGAGCTTCAGGCAGATGCGGACCGAATTATTTCCGTTATCGTCGGGATGGGTTTGAACATTAATCAAACGGAAGATGATTTCCCACCTGAACTTCGTGAAATAGCCACCTCCTTACGGGTGAAGGAGGGTAAGGAACTTGACAGAGCTGAATTAATAAAAGTTATTTTTCAGAAATTCGAAACGCTTTATATGATTTTTTTAGATAAAGGATTTTATCCGATTAAGTTATTATGGGAAAGCTATGCAATAAGCATCGGTAAAGAAATAACAGCAAGAACCTTGAATGGTTCAATTAGTGGAAAAGCACTTGGAATCACCGATGACGGTGTGCTGAAGGTAGAAGATGACTTAGGTAAAATACATCATATTTATTCCGCAGACATAGAACTTCACTAATTTGTAAATAGATAAGTTTAAAGGATTTTGCTATAATTTGAAGCATCGGGCAGTATCCACAGTGAACTGCACCATTTATGTATATACAAAATTTTATAAAGTAGTCTGCCTAGATCCAAGATGGACCGGGACAGAGGGATAAACAAAACATCAAATTTTCAGGGATCCTTCTGTGTTTTTTTAGGATTCCTTTTTATATTGTAATCAAATGTTTTGTTCCTCTCCGGGAAAGGAGAATGTATATGAAACAGTTGAATGATTTTAGAAATATGAAAAAAAACGGTGAGAAAATCGTTATGTTAACTGCATACGATTATCCTTCAGCCAAGCAAGCAGAAGGTTGCGAAGTTGATATGATTCTTGTTGGTGATTCTTTAGGGATGGTTGTGTTAGGGTATGATTCAACCATTCCAGTAACAATAGCTGATATGATTCACCACGGTAAAGCGGTAAAACGTGGAGCTTCCAATACTTTTACAGTTGTCGATATGCCTTTTATGAGCTATCATTTATCCGTCCGAGATACATTAATTACTGGCGCCAAAATGATTCAAGAAACTGGTGCACAGGCTTTAAAGCTTGAAGGTGCAGATGGGGTACTTGAACATATTCAAGCCTTAACTAATGCAGGGATTCCTGTTTGTGCACATTTGGGTCTAACTCCTCAGTCAGTAGCTGTATTAGGTGGTTACAAGGTTCAAGGGAAGGATGCTCAAGCGGCACAAAAATTAATTCAAGACGCGAAGCTTTGTGAAGAAGCAGGTGCGTTCATGCTTGTTTTAGAGTGTGTGCCAAAGCAGCTAGCACGGGAAATCACTAATCAATTATCTATACCGGTCATTGGGATTGGTGCAGGTGTAGAGGTAGATGGTCAAGTTCTTGTCTATCATGATGTCGTTACTTACGGTGTGAATAGAGTGCCAAAATTTGTGAAGACATACGGAAATGTAGATGAGGTAGCTACTAAAGGAATTTCCACTTATGTATCTGAGGTGAAAAGCAGTCAATTTCCTTCAGATGATCAAAGCTTTTCGATGAAAGAAGAAGAGTTAAAGGGTCTGTATGGAGGAGAAAGATGAAAGTAATCACTTCAATTTCACAAATGCAAAAAGAAGTTCAATCGCTAAAAACTGATAAGCTTTCAATCGGTTATGTCCCAACGATGGGCTACCTTCACGAGGGTCATGTACGTTTAGTAAAGGAAGCAAGAGAAAATAACGATATTGTAATCATGAGTATATTTGTTAACCCATTACAATTTGGACCGAATGAGGATCTTGAGGCTTATCCGCGGGATTTTGTTCGGGATAGTGAAATAGCTAAAAATGAAAAGGTAGATTATATATTTTATCCATCAGTTGAAGAAATGTATCCATCGAAGCCTTCTATTACAGTTGCTGTTCAAAAGAGGGTTGATGTCCTTTGTGGAAGCTCGAGACCTGGCCATTTTGATGGAGTTGCAACCGTATTAGCGAAGCTTTTCCATATTATACAGCCAACCCGCGCGTATTTTGGTATGAAGGATGCACAGCAGGTAGCGGTTGTGGATGGGTTAATAACTGATTTGCATTTCCCAATTGAATTAATTCCTGTAGAAACTGTAAGGGAAGAGGACGGTTTAGCAAAGAGCTCCCGCAATGTAAGATTAACATCAAAAGAGCGAGAGGAAGCCTCTGTCCTTTACAAAAGTTTAAAAGAAGCGGAAAAACAAATCCGTGCAGATAAAAGAGATATTGAAGGTATCATTTCAAATATGAAAAATACGATAAGTAAGAACTCATCAGGAGAGGTTGATTATATAGAAATCTACTCTTATCCAGAACTAGAAAAACTAGAGGATCTAGAGGGGAAAATCATCATCGCTCTTGCAGTGAAGTTTTCGAATGCTCGCTTAATAGATAATCTTGTGTTTACTATATAGAAAACGAAAAAAAGAGAGGAGAAATGACTATGTTTCGTACGATGATGAACGGAAAGATCCATCGCGCAAGAGTAACGGAAGCAAATTTAAATTATGTAGGAAGCATCACCATTGATACAGACATTTTAGATGCTGTAGGTATGGTTGCTAATGAAAAAGTACAAATTGTAAATAATAATAATGGAGCTAGATTTGAAACATATATTATTCCTGGGACAAGAGGTAGCGGTGTTGTTTGCTTAAATGGAGCAGCAGCACGATTAGTCCAAGAAGGGGACGTAGTGATCATTATTTCATACGCATTAGTTGCAGAAGATAAGGTTGCCTCCCACGAACCGAAAGTAGCCATTATGAATGAGCAAAATCAAATTGTAGAATTACTTCATGCGGAACCAGAGAGAACGATACGATAATTCCCCCTTCCACAGGGGGTTTTTTCATAGCTATATTCTATTCAATCAATGGCTTCTACTTTTTCTTTTGGCAAATTTATGTTACCGTTTGATTGAATGAATGTTCGAGGTGTGACGAATGACAAATCGTTTTGTAGTAGTAGATTTAGAAACCACAGGAAATTCACCGAAAAAAGGGGATAAAATTATTCAATTTGCCGCTGTAGTGGTAGAAAACGGTGAAATTAAAGAAACGTTTTCTTCTTTGGTAAGTTCAGATAAACCTATCCCTCTTTTTATTGAGGAGTTGACTGGTCTTAATAATAACATGTTAAAGGACGCGCCAACCTTCTCTGAGATAGCACCGAAAATTTTACAATTGCTAGAGGGTGCTTTTTTTGTCGCTCATAATGTTTTATTTGACCTTTCTTTTCTTCAGGAAGAGTTAATTGATTCAGGGTATGAAGGATTTTTTGGACCTGTCATTGATACAGTTGAGCTTTCAAGAATAGTCTTTCCTACGGCTGATAGTTTTAAATTAACCGACCTTTCGATTCAAGAGGGACTTGCACATGATCGTCCGCATCAGGCGGATAGTGATGCATATGTAACTGCTGAGCTGTTCCTCATATTAATTAATATGTTAAAGGATCTTCCAGAACTCACTTTAAGACAACTCTTAAAGCTCGCTGGAGGCTTAAAAAGTGATATCTCCTTGTTGCTAGATGAATATGTACTAGGAAAGTCTAGTTCAAGAGATGTAATTCCTGAAGGACTGGAAGTATTTCAAGGTCTTGTTCTAAGGAAGAAAGAAGAATTAGAAGAGATAGAACATCCTTTAATTGGAAACTATCCAATCACGACCTTAGAAAAAGAAGAAATGTTTCAAAAAGCATTTAAGGATTATGAGAAACGAGATGGACAGGTTCAAATGCTCGACCATGTGTATTCAGCTTTCAAAGAGGAGCATCATGCCCTGATCGAAGCTGGAACAGGGGTCGGTAAATCGTTGGCTTATTTGTTACCAGCAGCGATATTTGCGAACAACACAAATCATAAAATCGTGGTAAGTACGTACACAACACAACTTCAAGAACAGTTGCTAACAAAGGATATCCCATTACTAAAAAAAATGGTAGACTTCCCTCTAGAAGTAGTACTCTTAAAGGGGAGACACCATTATATAAGCTTAGAAAAGTTTTACCAATCCTTATACGAAGAGGAAGATAATTACGATACCAGCTTAACAAAGATGCAAATATTAGTATGGCTCACACAAACAATAACTGGTGATTACGAGGAACTGAACTTATCAAGTGGAGGTCTTCTTTTCTGGAATCGTATAAAAAATGATAGTGCGTCCTTCGTAAAGGATCGTTCTTGGCTAACTCACGATTTCTATTATCTCACTAGACAACGGGTAAATGATGCGAAAATTATTATTACAAATCACTCATTGTTAATGGCTGACTTGAATGCAGAAAGTAGTATCCTTCCTCCTTTCGAATTTGTTATTATCGATGAAGCTCATCATTTCGAAAAAGCTGTTGGCAAGAGTTTTAATCAATCCATTGATTATTTATCCATAAGAATGCTTATAAGTCAGTTTGGTAGTACTGATCAGAGACAAACTTTCTATGAGTTAGAGCAAATCTTTACGAAATTGCATATGGAAGACAACGATCAACTTTTACGCTCTTTTCAAATAAATGAAATGATCGTTGAACTTCAGTTTGAATTAGACGACTTATTTAGAGCCATTGCATTGTTTGTTAAAAAGAGCGCCAAAAAAGGAAACCAAAGATTGATTAAAAGAGTGACCCATGATGAATCGGCTAAAGAGTGGCACTCGGCGGTTGCTTCTGCGGAGCGATGTCAATTTTTATTAATGGATTTACATAAGGCCGTATGTAAATGGGTGGATTTTGTAACAAGCCAACAACTTACGCTTGATTATCATCAAAAAATCACAATGAATGAAGTAATTTCATTCTTAAATGAGATTGAACAAATTCGAAATCAAATGAAGAATCTCATTGTTCAGCCTTTGCCTTCACATGTTACCTGGATTGAAATGGATGGAAGAGCAACGCAAAATTTAACGTCTATCTATTCGCAACCTGTAATAATCTCTGAATATTTAAAGGAACATTTTTTTTATAAGAAAAAAAGTGCGGTACTTACTTCTGCTACTATGACAGTCAATCAATCATTTGATTATGTTTTGGATTCATTAGGGCTTGGGAAAGAGAATTGTAGTACCCTTCATATTCCTTCTCCTTTTGCCTATAAGGAGCAGGTCCAGGTATTAATTCCGGAAGATTTACCTGAAATAAATAAGGTACCTTTATCAGATTATGTGGCGGCTATAACTGAACATATCATCTCTATTGCAGAAGTAACAAAGGGAAGAATGCTGATACTTTTTACTTCGTATGATATGTTAAAGAAAACATATGATCTAATAAAAGAAAGTGGTCTATTGGATGACTATATTCTATTTGCTCAAGGAATTACGAGCGGAAGTAGATCGAGACTGACGAGAAATTTTCAGCGGTTTGAAAAATCAATCTTATTAGGAACAAGTAGTTTCTGGGAAGGGATTGATATACCAGGGGAAGCTCTAAGTTGCCTCATTATAGTTCGATTGCCTTTCACTCCTCCAGACGACCCAATTGCGGAAGCAAAAGGAGAATTAATACTAGCAAAAGGTCAAAATCCTTTTTCAAAGCATTCATTACCTGAAGCGGTATTACGATTTAAACAAGGTTTTGGAAGGTTAATTAGAAAGAAGACGGATAGAGGGTTTGTTATTATTTTTGATCGAAGAATTGTGACAACCACATATGGGAAGGCATTTTTAAAATCGATTCCTACCGTTCCAGTAAAAACATTAGACATTAATGAAATGTTAACCGAGATAGAAGAATGGCTATAAATAACGTATCCCCTCTAATGGATAAATTTTCTTTAACATCACAAACTAAAATTTAGAGTATTAGGGGGGACGAAAATGAGTTTTATTTTTACGATCTGCATGATTGTAGCAAATTGGTATTATATACCTGCGGATTCACCGTTTGTACCTGCTGAAGTAGAAAGCATTGAATTGAACTTAAAAGATGATGAATTAGCCGTTACATTTTTGCCTTTAACAAATGGGGAAGCAACACTTATCCAAAATGGTCAAGGAGAACATATCTTAGTTAATACAGGTCATCAAGATACAGAGGAAGAATTAAAGCGAGTATTAAAGCTATATAACGTTACTCATATTTCTACCATCATCTTAACTAGCCCAGAGGAAGAGTATGTTGGAAATTTAAATATGCTTGCAGAATTTTATGATGTAAAACAGGTGATCACAAGTAAGTCTATAGCAGAAAAAATAGAAACGATAAAAACGGCAAATAACGAGATACAGGATATTGGGATACATCTATGGACGCAGGGTACTAAACAGATGCTTGTCCAAAATCTTGAAGCAGAAGTTTTATACAATGGTGCTTCTAAGGAAGAAGGTTTAGACCTTTCTTTCACTTATAAGAGTAGCCGATTTCTCATTCTTACTTCAATGACCGAGGATTCAAATCGTACGTTGTTAAAATATGATCTTTCAAATGTTAATATCGTCAAAATTCCACAATTTGCAATGGAGAATTCCGTAAATGAAAAATTATTAAGACATATGGATCCTCAATTGGCTGTTATATTTCAATCTAAGCATATAGATCCCCATCAGGATATATTAAAGTTGCTTCAAGACATATGGCTGGATGTTCATTACACAAAAATGCACGGAATTCTTACAATTAAATTCACTCCTACGAACTATGAAATTATATCCATTTCCAAGTCAGAGGAATAAAAAAGTCCGCGCTTTTACAGCGCGGGAAAATTGTGTGTGAACTAGAAAAAAATTTAATATCAATCGCTCAAAAGCTGTTATAATGTTTGATAAGAAATAAGCAGTTGCTTAAATATATTTTAACCTTTTCTGAAAAAGCTATTGCTAACAAATATTAGAGAATGGAGTGAAAGATGTAGTGGAAAGTAAAATAGAGGTATTGTCAACTGTAAAGGTTGAATACACATCAGACCTTTATAAGGTGGTCGATGCCTTAAATCGGACGTTAAAAAGAGAGAATTTAATGTTCGGTCTAGCTCTAGATCAACAAGATAACTCAAAAGCAGTATTTACTATTTATCGTACATAAAGTGGTGCTAAATTGATGAAGAAGTGGTTTTGGATTGCAATTATTGGAGTAATTATCCTCATCGGAATTACGATTAAAATATATTTAAACGCAACTGAGCCAATTGCTGATGCGGAAAGTCGTGCTACAGCAATCGCTAAGGAAGAAACGGAAATAACTGATATTACGGAATTTTCGCTATACCATGGATCGGATGCATATTATGTTGTTCAAGGCAGCAACAAAGAAGGGGAAAAGCTGATAGCTTGGATTCCTGAAAAAGGTGGAAAAATAGTGGTCTTACCCGCAGAAGATGGAATCACAAAGTCTGAAGCTATTAATACTTTATCTAATGAAGTTTCTCCCGACCAAGTTATAGATGTTCGCTTAGGGATGGAAAAGAACAACCCACTATGGGAAATTTACTATCACTCAAATAACGATAAGATTAACTACTTCTACATTGATTTTGAAACAGGGGAAGAAGTTAGAGAAATAAAGAACTTATAAATTTTGGAGGCAAAGAAAATGGGATTTGCATTAGCGAAAAGAGTAAAGGCATTAACACCATCGACAACTTTAGCAATTACTGCAAAGGCAAAAGCATTAAAAGAAGAAGGCCATGATGTGATTGGATTAGGTGCTGGTGAGCCGGATTTTAATACGCCACAGCATATTATCGATGCAGCTGTTGCATCAATGAATGAGGGTCACACAAAGTATACACCTTCTGCAGGATTGCCCAAGCTTTTAGCTTCAATTGCGACAAAGTTTAAAGTAGATCAAGGCATTGACTATTCAGCAAAAGAAATCATTGTTACAAATGGAGCTAAACACGCTCTTTATACACTTTTTCAAGTAATCCTAGATGAGGGTGATGAAGTTATCATCCCAACTCCTTATTGGGTAAGCTACCCTGAACAAGTAAAGTTAGCTGGAGGACAGCCAGTTTATATTGATGGACTAGAAGAAAATGAATTTAAAATTACACCTGCTCAATTATCTAATGCCATTACAGAAAAGACAAAGGCGGTAATTATCAATTCTCCAAGTAATCCAACTGGAATGTTGTATACAGAGAAGGAGCTATATGAGCTAGGTCAAATTTGTTTGCAAAAAAATGTATTAATCGTTTCTGACGAGATTTATGAAAAACTTGTTTATGGTGAAAATAAACATGTTTCAATTGCTCAATTATCTCCTGAATTAAAAGAACAAACAATCATTATAAATGGCGTGTCGAAGTCACATTCCATGACAGGATGGAGAATTGGATACGCGGCAGGAAATCGTGAAATTATTGCTGCTATGACCAATCTGGCTAGTCATAGTACTTCAAATCCTACGACAACTGCACAATTTGGTGCAATTGCGGCATATAACGGTTCACAGGAACCAGTTGCTGAAATGAAAAAGGCTTTTGAAGAGCGCTTAAACATTATTTTTGACCAGCTATTACAAATCCCAGGTTTTACATGTGTTAAGCCACAAGGTGCATTTTATCTATATCCAAATGCAAGCAAAGCGGCTCAAGCCTGTGGCTATGATTCAGTTGATGGATTTGTGGAAGGCTTACTTGAAGAGGCAAAGGTTGCCGTTGTTCCAGGTTCTGGCTTCGGAACACCTGATAATATTCGCCTCTCGTATGCAACGTCATTAAACCAGTTAGAAGAAGCCATTAAACGTATGAAAAACTTCGTAGAAAACAAAATGGCTTAACATTATGAAACAGAGTGCGTAGGCATTCTGTTTTTTTTCTTTTATATAAACTTGATAGTCTATATTTCGAATTGTATAATGAGATGGGACTTTACGCATTCATACGAAGTTTAAACTGTTAAAGAGAAGTTGATACTTACTTATAGGTGTTATAAACAAATATTTTATACATACTTTTAGCTTCTTTTTAGATTTTTGGAGGGAATTGTCGTGAATAAAACAACTATTTCACAAGTTCACAAATATGTTGGAGAAGATGTAAAAATCGGAGCTTGGATTGCTAATAAGCGTTCTAGTGGAAAAATAGCTTTCCTTCAGCTTCGCGATGGGACTGGCTTTATTCAAGGTGTTGTTGTTAAAGCAGAAGTAGCCGAAGAAGTTTTTCAGCAAGCAAAAGGAATCACGCAAGAATCTTCTGTATATGTGACAGGAACGGTACAAAAAGATGAGCGCTCTCCATTCGGCTACGAGCTGCAAGTAAAAGGAATTGATTTGATTCATCAATCGGTAGACTACCCGATTACACCGAAGGAACATGGAACAGAGTTCTTAATGGATAATAGACATCTTTGGTTACGTTCTAAACGTCAGCATGCGGTGATGAAGATTCGTAATGAAATTATTCGAGCTACGTATGAGTTTTTTAATGAGCAAGGATTTGCAAAGGTGGACCCTCCGATTCTAACAGGTAGTGCACCAGAGGGAACAACGGAATTATTTGCAACAAAGTACTTTGACGAGGATGCCTATCTTTCTCAAAGTGGACAGTTATACATGGAAGCAGCTGCCATGGCGCTAGGAAAGGTATTTTCGTTTGGACCTACTTTCCGAGCAGAAAAATCAAAGACTCGTCGACATTTAATTGAGTTTTGGATGATCGAACCTGAAATGGCATTTGTGGAGTTTGAAGAAAACTTAGAAGTTCAAGAACAGTATGTGTCACATATTGTTCAATCTGTACTGAAAAACTGCCAATTAGAATTGAAGACTTTAGGTAGAGATATGGAGAAGCTTGAAAAAATTCAAGCACCTTTCCCAAGAATTAGCTATGATGATGCTATAAAATTCTTACACGAGAAGGGCTTCACAGATATTAATTGGGGTGATGATTTTGGTGCACCTCATGAGACAGCGATTGCAGAGAGCTATGATAAGCCTGTTTTTATTACCCATTACCCGACAACTTTAAAGCCATTTTATATGCAGCCACATCCAGATCGTGATGATGTTGTTTTATGTGCAGATTTAATTGCTCCAGAAGGATATGGAGAAATCATCGGTGGGTCAGAGCGTATTCATGATTATGAGCTTTTAAAGCAACGCTTAACGGATCATGGACTAGCTTTAGAAGCGTATGAATGGTACTTACAGTTAAGAGAATTTGGTTCTGTTCCGCATTCAGGATTCGGTCTTGGGTTAGAAAGAACGGTAGCTTGGATAAGTGGCGTCGAGCATGTCAGAGAAACCATTCCATTCCCACGTTTATTAAACCGCTTATATCCTTAATTAATGAAAATGCTCGCTTATGCGAGCTTTCTGATTGTCAACAAAAGGCAGAGAGAAGCTTATTTCTCCCTGTCTTTTGTCATTTTTTCTATAGGGAATGGTGGGTAAATGGCTGATTTCCGCTCCAGGCGCTTGCTTTCCGGGGGGCGGGCGGTGAGCCTCCTCGTCGCTGACACTCCTGTGGGGTCTCACCTGTCCCGCTGATCCCCCAGGAGTCAAGCACCCTCCACTCCAATCAGCAGGTATGCTTCTTAAAACTTTGAATTATAATCCAAAAAATAGTAATCAAGAACGTTGTCATCTCCAAGTAGCAAGTTTCTTTAGGTTTAGGGTGGAAGCAATAGTAAAAGCATCGTCTGCATAGTTCCGCTATTGTAAGTAACCTCCCATGTATTCCATACACTGAGATAAAAACGAACATTTATTGGTGAAATTAATTGATTTTCCGTCATCAAGGCAGATCACCACTAAATTTACTAATTGAGGAGCAATACTTAATTAGATTGGAGCGGAGGGTGGCGACTCCTGCGGGAAAAGCGGGATAGTCGAGACCCTGGACTGAGCGTAGCGAGGGAAGCGGCTCGGCCCCGCCCGCGGAAAGCGTCCACCCGCAGCGGAAATCACCTCTGGATATTATCTATTTTTATTATCATCTAGTATATATTTGGCAATCAATGAAAGTTCCTTACTGATCATCATACTTCATGTTATACTAAAGGGGAGGTGTCTTTAATGAAAGAAAATATGCTTGAATGGATGAAACTAGGGAATACTACGATCCCTAATGCCCTATTAACTTCTTATAAACTTCTTAATATTGATGAAATGGAATTATTATTATTAATCCATGTATATAGTTTTACCGAAAGAGGAAATAGCTTTCCAACCCCGAATGAGATATCTTCTCTAATGACAATTACCAGCACTCAGTGCTCTGATATGCTTCGCCGACTTATCCAAAAAGGACTAATTGAGATTCAAGATGGTCATTCAAGCGATGGAATTCGTTTTGAGAAATACTCACTCGATCCTCTATGGGATAAGCTTTTGGATACTTTTCTACAACAGAAAAAAGCCAAAGTTGTTATGGAGCAACAAACAGTAGAAACAGATGTGTATACATGCTTTGAACAGGAATTTGGTAGACCATTATCGCCATTTGAGTGCGAGACCCTTGCTCTTTGGATGGATGATGATCGGCATGACCCTGTAATTATCAAGGCAGCATTAAAGGAAGCCGTTATTTCAGGTAAATTGAATTTCAGATATATCGATCGCATTCTTTTTGAGTGGAAAAAGAACGGAATCAAAACGGTTGAGCAGGCAAAAAATTATGGAAAAAGATTTAGGCCGCATCAATCACAAGCGAAAAATAAACAAATGGAGCGACCAGAAAATAAAACCGAGCCTATTCCATTTTATAATTGGCTTGAACAATAAATCGTGCGAGAGAGCATAGTCTCTCATTTTTTTTACATTTTTTTGAAAGTTGAGTGGATGAAATGCTTAATAAAGAGCAAATAAGATTTTGTTTGGATACGATGGGAGAAATGTTTCCTGATGCGCATTGTGAATTAAATCATTCAAACCCTTTTGAACTCGTGGTAGCTGTGGCATTATCTGCCCAATGTACCGATGTACTTGTAAACAAGGTAACAAAAACATTGTTTGAAAAATATAAAAAGCCTGAAGATTATTTAAAAGTTTCACTTGAAGAGCTACAAAACGATATCCGTTCAATCGGTCTCTTTCGAAACAAGGCTAAAAATATTCAAAAACTTTCTCAGCTTCTCCTAGATGAGTACAATGGGGAAGTACCTATGGATCGCGATGAGCTAACCAAGCTTCCTGGGGTTGGTAGAAAAACAGCCAACGTAGTCGTGTCGGTTGCTTTTGGTATACCAGCCATTGCGGTGGATACTCATGTTGAAAGAGTGAGTAAAAGACTGGCCATATGTCGTTGGAAGGATTCTGTATTAGAGGTTGAGAAAACACTAATGAAAAAAGTACCGAGGGATGAGTGGTCAGTAACACACCATCGAATGATTTTCTTTGGCCGTTATCATTGCAAAGCACAAAATCCTCAGTGTCCAAGCTGTCCTTTATTAGACTTATGCCGAGAAGGAAAAAAGAGAATGAAAGGTCAATTGGTTGTTCATGAGCAGAAATGATATTCAAAATGGATTTCTAGAGTGGGAAAACATGGAGAGGCAAATTGAGGAGCTTATTAAAATTAGAGAAAAACAACAAACCACTGTGCAAATGGATAAAGGCTTATCTTTATTTTATAAAGTGCTATTGTTAGTTAATGACATCGAACACGTACCTGAAAATGTTTCATTTAAGCAATTAAAACTTAAGCCTATTAATGTCGAGGAAAGATTGACATTTATTCAGGGTAGACAGGGCTCTTTCCATTCTTTTAAGCAATTAGTACAGCTCTTTAGAGAACTAGAAAAGCAATACGCAAAAAAGGCATCTTTAGAAAAACTCTAAAGATGCCTTTTTATTAATTACCGGATCCTTGATTGCTAGTATTTCCAGTACCAGTATTTCCGTTACCAGCTCCAGTTGTGGCTCCATTGTTTCCAGTTCCAGTTCCAGTTCCGGTCCCAGTATTTCCAGTATTGGAATTACCATCTGTTTCTCCCGTTTCGGTGGTTCCTTCTTCAGCCCCATCCTCATTTTCGGTTTCGTCCTCTTCCTCCACTTCTTGTTCCTCTTCTTGTGGAATCTTTACTTCTATCGTTGTAGTTGCTGCATCACTTAGCTGAGAATTACGAACGGCAATTACCTTAAAGGTATAATAGCCTGGTGTCTCAGCTTTTAAGCGAACTTGCTTCTCTGTCGTAGTTTTTAAAAGCTGTTCTCCACCATCATTTAAGGATCCATATAACTGGAATTGAACGCCATCCACATTGTCACCGCTGAATTCCCAAGAAACAAGTAATTCTTTCGTCGCTTCATCAAGAGTAACTTTTAGATTACTAGGTGCAGCAGGCTTATCGTACTTGTTAGATACTTGCTTTGGTGCACTTCCTTTAACGGCGTACTCAATGATTACTTGATCATTAGGAGTGTATTCACTTGCTAGTTTTGCAGGGAAGGTTCCTTTTTCAATTCGTACTTTTTCAACGCTGTTAGGTACTGAAAAGTCAGCCGTCTCTTTCCCTTGAGATACATGGGTCATAAGGTTTTTAAAGATAGATTGTGAAATTTTTTGTTCATCACTTGTTAGCCAATTTTTTGTACGATCATCATATCCAGTCCAGACCGCTGCTGTGTAGTTGGTTGTGTACCCAACAAACCAAGAATCAGGAACGGCACCCTTAGGGATTCCATATTTTTCTCGTTCAGCAGTAGGGTAGTTCGTCGTCCCCGTTTTACCAGCGACTGCTAGGCCGTCTACTCTTGCGCGAGAACCCGTACCGTATGTTAAAACATCCTTTAACATATCAGTGATCATAAAGGCAGTAGAATCTTTCATAACCACTTCCGTTTCAGGTTTTAAATCAAGCTTTGTTCCATCACGAAGTTCAACGGTAACAACGGAATATGGTTCTGTGTAAAATCCGTTATTTCCGAATGCACTATATGCTCCTGCCATCTGAAGGGAGGAAACGCCTTTATCGGCTCCACCTAATCCACCAATGGAATATGATTCCGATAACTCACTTACAGGTATTCCTAGTTTCGCTCCAAATTCTTTTGATTTATCAAGTCCAACCTCTTGCATCGCTTTTAATGCAGGTATGTTACGCGAAAGAGCAAGAGCTGTTCTCATCGTCATTGAGCCCATATGCTTGTTATCCCAGTTATTAATTTCTTGCCCACTTGAATACGTGTATGGTTCATCCACTAAGGTCTGAAAGGTTCCCCAATTCAAGTATTCAATCGCAGGACCGTAGTCTAAAACCGGTTTAATTGTCGAGCCAGGCTGACGTCTTGGGTCAGTCGCATAGTTAAATCCGAATGTTTGTGTTTGGTTTCTTCCACCACCGAGTGCACGAATAGCACCCGTTTTTGTATCTAATAAGGTAATCCCCGCTTGGAATTTCTCATCAGGAAATTCAACGATTTCATTGCCATCAAGAATTTGTTCCACATATTCTTGAGCACTTGTATCTAATGTTGTGTAAATTTTTAATCCTTCAGAAAAAGGATCAAGATCAGGATATTTTTCTTCAATTTCTTTAATAACCTGTCCTACAAAGGAGTCATACGCAATTTCTCCATTAATCTCACGTTTGTCTTCTGGTACAAGTGCAGCAGATACATCAACCGATTGTGCAGCTACCATTTCTTCCTCTGAAATATAGCCATGCTGATTCATTAATGAAAGAACAATATCCCTACGTTTTTTTGCGTTTTCAGGATATTTGAAAGGGTCATAATTTGCTGGACTTTGTGGCAACCCAGCTAATAATGCTGCTTCATCTAATGTAAGTTGATCTAAGCTTTTACCGTAATATGTTTTCGCAGCTGTGGCAACACCGTGTCCGCCACTACCCATCCAGTTTTTATTTACGTAAATTTCAAAGATTTCTTCCTTTGTATACTTTTGTTCTAGCTGGAAAGAAAGCCATGCTTCTTGTGCTTTACGCGAAAGAGTTTTTTCATGAGATAAAAAGGAATTCTTTACAACCTGCTGTGTAATCGTACTAGCTCCTTCAGAACCGAAGCCGTCGGTAACGTTGGCAATGACTGCGCCACCTAAACGAATCAGGTCAATTCCATTATGTTCAAAAAAGCGAGAGTCTTCCGTTGCAATAAAGGCGTCTCTGACCGTTTCGGGAATATCTTCATAATTTACATAATCCCTTTTCACAGAACCTATTTCCGTGAAAGGTTCCCCGTTCATATCGAAGACTTGGGACGAAATCGGATCCTTTAAAAGCGCTTCATCAAGTTCTGGAGTATCTTTTATCATATATGCAAATGTAGCAGCTCCGGCAACAATCCCTGTAATTCCAAGTGCGACAAGGACAAGAAAAATCTTCATGAACAATCCTTTTGCAGGCTTTTTGCCTTTTTTCTTATTAGATTGTTTCTGTTTTTCTAACTGTTTACGGCGCTCCTCTCTAGATTGATATTGCTCTGCCATATTGTTTCCTTCCTTTCTTACTAAAAAGCTAACTTCCCCTTAAAGTTATGATTAGAGATTATATAAACAATCTATTTTCTTAATATAGTCAATTCTAGGGCGAAAGCCAAGAGAAATAAGATGTGCTGTCGAAAGTAGTTCTTCTTTTGTAATAGACTTTCGACCTCCTTCTTTCATACGCTCCCAATATGATAACAGTTGCTTTGCTTCTAACAGAAATACTTCTTCTGTCGTTGAAAAACGAAGGATTACAAAGCAAATTCCCTCTTGTTGAATGACTTTTTCCATGTGCTGAATTTGGTGCTCATGAAAATTTTGTAGGGGGAAAGAAGTTGAGTTTTTGGTTTCCTTTGCTTCAAAATCAATGTATTTTCCCTTATATACGCCATTGTAATCAGTTGTGGAGGCTTGCTTGAAGTAGGCCTCTTTTATTACAGCAGCACTTCTTTTTGGATAATATACCTCTACAATTTGAACCGGTGTCGGTTTTTTGTGAATAACGGCAATATTATTTAATAAGTAGAATTCATTTGTTTCGTTTAAATCCTCCTCTAACGTCATTCCTCGGTTGCTATAGGTTGGGTCCTTTCGTGCTTTCACTGTTTGACTGGTGCTTAACTGATTCATAAACTTTCTTCCATTAGGATAATGAATATTCATTTTCTAACACCTCTTTAACTACACTATCATACCAAAATTGGCCACAGATGGGGTGAATAAAAACTACCGATTAACGAATTATAACGTAAGATAGCATTGGAAGGGAGTAAAAAGATATCAAAAATACCTTTAATCAATTAGATGAGCAGCAAATGGTTACAGAAATAATGAAAAAAGTTAAGTCGGGTAATAGAGACAATATTTCAAGAACCGATGCATATTTCACCTATTTTTTAAATCATTCGGACATTCTTTGGTCCTTTTTGGCAAGTATGGTGTCAAGAAATGCTGGATGGAACATGTGTGACTTAGAAGGAAAGTGGTTTCCTCAGGCTTTAGAAGCAGAAACAAGAAAACAATTGTATTTAACCTATGAGCGAGCGAATTGGTTGATTTTTCAAGATGCCTACCCCCAATTGTTGCTGTATGAATATTCGACGAAACTAAATACTCCGATGTTTCACTTATTACGATATTTTCACGTTTCGTCATTTATGATTAAGGAATGGACGTATTATTGGAGGGAAAAAGATAAAAGACGACTTATGACGGCACTTATCATCAATGAGCAAAATATCATTCAAAAACCAGTAATAGAGCACCCAATCTATTATAAAAAAGTGTTTCACTCACTTCTCTTTGCATTTCAGGATTTTCTTCATTTTAGTGCTGTTTTATTTCCTACTGTTCATGGAGAACTTTATGGAGCAAGTGTATATGGTTTTCAAGAGGTAGATAACCGAATTGATTTAGGTAGAAGATTAGCAGATATTCTTTTTGATCCCGAAATATTCGCGAAGGTTTTTCAGTTTGCGAAAATAACGGCACACACTGGGTCGAGGCATGATTATGAGCAATTTATGAAACACAAGGAAGACTCTACGCCCGTCCTAAGAGAAACCTACCCAGTTATTAAACACCATATCCATCTTCTAAATGATTGGACAATTCACCCTCGTGTGAAAAAGAAATGGTTCGATTCAGTGATTACTCATTGTCACCCATGGGAAATGACTCATTGGTACTCCAAAAAACAGAAACAAATTCGTTTTTTTATAATGTGCTATAAGTTACTTCAAATGAAGAAACGTATATAAAAAGCAAGAATCTACAAAGATCCTTGCTTTTTATATCTTTATGTTGAAGGACGATCAATACCTTCAAGCTTTTTATCTCCGTACCCAGGTTTTGATTCTTCAAGCTTTTTTGGTTGAGTATTTTCTTTTTCATTGTTTTGATTTCTCTTTTTCATTCTTTACCACCTCCGAGATTAGTTTGGTTCATCCTTCATTTTTTCATTCATGTCGAAACCTAGTTGAGTGAACAAAAATTTTTCACTTCTTTTGGCGAATTGCTTCTAGTTTTGTCATAAGGGAAGGAGGTTAGAGGATGACAAAGAATAAGTACAAAAGAGATTTACTTAGAGCTGAAAAATATTCTTGGAGGGATGTTCGATGATTCTAAAATCAGATATTTTACAAATGCTTACGGAAATACAAAATGACCTTGAGGAACTGGAGAAATCCATTGATTTTAAACTGCCGGATGTAGAAGCAGATATGTTAAAGCAACAACAAAAAAGCTTATGGAAAACGGAGAACCGCTATTATATACTAGAGGGGAAATTCAACTTAGCCCAAAATAAGTCTACAAATGATAGACAACACAAAAGAACGACGGCTTAAGCTTTTCAATTTTCTCGTTTATCCTTTATAGTAGGGGTATATGTGATAAAGGAGTATGGCAACTTGGATAATCAATTAATATTGAGTGAATTAAATGAACGTTTGAACAAATATACTAAAGATATTGAGGATACATTTATTTCTGTGAAGAATTCAGGGGAGAAGGGTGACTTTTTTTCGCAGGTTAAACCATTTGCTGAAGAAGTTAAAGAAGTGGTAGATCACTGGAAAGTGGAAGCGGAGAGTTGGATTGAGAGGAATCAACCGAAAAACCTTCACGCTATCCAAATTGAATCGGCAGCGGAACAAATGGAAATGATTTCTGTACAAGCCTTCTTTCCGGAAACAAGTCGAACAAGATTCATAAACTACCTTCAATCTGTTAGATATGTGTTAACCGTAATACGAACAAATATTAATAAATATGAAACATAAAAAGTAGCACACTCGCCATTAAGGAGAGGTGCTACTTTTTTTCTGTTTATAAGAATGTATATTACATAGATGATTCAAGTTCAGGGGTTTTTGCACCTAGTGATTCAAGTTCATAAACAAGATTTCGGTATTCACAAGTAGTTATTTCATTGTGAATATAACATTTCTTAACAAAGTCTAATAACTCGTTTGCATCTTGTGCCTCGTATTTTTTAATTTGTTGAAAATGATTTTTTAATTCTTGAATATTCACCTAAATTCCCCCTTTATATAGGTTGTTTCTTCCTTATCATCGTATCATGTGGAGGCACAAACTGCTGTTTTTTTAAATATTGAGACTTCCGACACCGTTAGACAAAAATGGGGATTAATAACAGATATTTTTTAATCTTTATTCACCATCTAGGCGGATGAAACATAAATTATAGGAGTGAATAGATGAAAGGAGGTTGTGTGCCCTTGTTCGGTCAAAGATATAAACGTTCAAGATATAATCATCCACCACTACAACCGTTGATGAATGAAACCTATCCTTATATGTGGGGAAATGAAGCAGTCCATACTCGGCCAGAGGCATACGCCAACTACTTTGAGCAACCTATGAATCTTCCTATGCACAATATGAACTACAAAGGATTAGAACAAAACGGTTATCATTATTTTCCTAATGAATCCTATTATGGACCAGCCTATCTATACGGTGGGGGAGGATTTCAGGGACAGGGTTTTGATTATCATTCGTATCAGGGAAATCAACTATATCCACAAGAAAAGAAGCATAAGCTTTCTGAGGCCGTTCTTCATAATCCTCTTCAACAACCTGAAATATCGTACCACAATCAATTTGCGTATGGTCAATATAACCAACCATTTTCACACCCTTATCCTAAGCAATCTGCTATACCACGACCGCCAACTGGCATGAAATCAATAATGAACTCTTTTAAAACACAGGATGGAACATTTGACGTTAACAAAATGGTTGATACAGCTGGACAGATGATGAATGCAGTCACACAAGTGTCGTCGATGGTGAAGGGTCTTGGAGGAATGTTTAAGGTATAGGCTAGTCCTATACCTTTTTAAATAGTAAAAAAATAAGCAGAGATAAGTCTGCTTAATCATTAATAATATGAATTTTCTTTCCAGGTAGCTTCGGCACAATAATGGTCAGCAAGCCATCATTGTAAGATGCCTTCACCTTTTTTTCGTTTATAGACTGGGGAAGAGTAATGGTTCTGCTCATTTGCTGCATTTTATTTTTTCTGCTATAGACCTTATGAACATCATCTTGTTCTATAATCACTTCACCATTTTTCACCGTAATCGTTAGTGTATTATTAAGAACATCGATACTAATTTGTTCCTTTTTAATTCCAGGAAGTTCGGCCACGATATGATGCTCCCTGTCGTAACTTTTCACAGAAACGGGAAAGGTGGAAAACGGAAGGTTGAAGAACTCATCAATACTTTGTAAAAAACCTCTGACAGGTCTTTCTTGAAAAAAGTCATTCATCGCTTTGGCAATCTCTCCGAACGGTTCAGGACGATCGTTACGATTTGGTTTATTTGGCAAATTATTAGACATGATCCTACCCCTCTCTACATGATTTCTTCCTTACAGAATATGCAGATTTGATATAGGCGGTTCATCCTTTTGGCACAGCTAAGAAAATAGAAAAAATGGACGCATACCAACAAGTATGCGTCCATTTTTGATTAAATTAATTCTTCAAGTAGATCATCAAGGACAAAAGTCATCGTACCGTTGCTATCGACTTCAATGAGTTCCTCTTTTTTCATTTTGGTAAGAGTACGGCTAACGGTTTCACGTGTCGTTCCTATCATATTGGCTAAATCTTTATTCGTAAATTCACCATCTAACGTGAAGGTTCCATTCGTTTCTTTACCGTGTAATTTTGCTAATCGAATTAGTAGCTTAATGATTTGTTCATATGTATTATTAAGGATTTGTGCTTCTAACCGGTCTTGAAGGTCAACAATCTTCTCGCTTAATACGTTAAATACTTTAATACAAAGCGTTGGATTTTCGATAAGAACCTTTTCAAATGGTAAGATAGGAACCACTACTAAGGTTGTAGCCTCCAAAATTTCTGCATAAGCTGGGTAACCCCCTTTGCGAAAGAAACCTACATGTGGGAACATTTCCCCTTTTTTTAAGATCGCAACGATTTGTTCTTTCCCGTTTATATCACTTTTATATATCTTTATTTTTCCGGAATGGATAAAATATACGTTTTCAAGAGGATCATCCTGCATAAAAACATGACTTCCACGGTTCCAATCTCTTGATATAGATATATCAACAATTTTTTGAAGCTCTTCTTCGTCTAAGCTTCGAAATAAAGAGAACTCAGATAATACTTTTTTAATTTCAGTATTTTTCATTCCCACACACCTCAATCTTTGCAATAACCTAATTTCTATTTTACCAAAAATACAAAGCTGAAAGAATAGATTGATGAGAAACATTGTTATTTTTAAACAGTACTTTAATTACGAACGTTTATTCGGTATGATAGAGCTATAGAGGTGAACTGAATATGAAGGTAAGAAAAAGTTTACAAGATCTTATTGTAGAGTTAAAGAAAAATCAAGATTATAAAGACCAAATCGTGCATTGGCATACAATAGAAGAAAAAGAAGCAAAAACATCGGAATTACCTATTGATCTCCATGCCAATTTACAAAGGGCATTACAGGAGAGAGGGATTGGAAGGCTGTATACTCATCAGAAATCATCTTATGAAGCGATTAGACGGGGAGAAAGTGTTGTTGCAGTGACACCTACTGCTTCTGGTAAGACGCTTTGTTACAATCTGCCTGTTATTCAAACGGTCATCGAATCAATGGATTCAAGGGCCTTGTATATCTTTCCTACTAAGGCGCTAGCACAGGATCAAAAAAGTGAGCTTAACGAGCTAATACAAGCGACAGAGCTTCAAATTAATAGCTACACATATGATGGAGATACTCCTGCGAATATTCGGGAAAAAGTACGGAAGGCTGGACATGTGGTTATAACGAACCCAGATATGCTTCATTCGGCCATTCTTCCACATCATACAAAGTGGGTATCGTTATTCGAGAATTTAAAGTTTGTTGTCATTGATGAGCTACATATTTATCGTGGTGTATTTGGGAGTCATGTTGCAAATGTGATTAGACGATTGAAAAGAATCTGTGAATTTTACGGAAGCAATCCTATTTTCATCTGTACTTCTGCGACAATTGCTAATCCACTTGAATTAGCCGAACATTTAACAGAAAAAAACATGAGGTTAATTGATAATAATGGTGCACCAAGTGGCAGGAAGCATTTTCTTTTTTATAACCCTCCCATTGTAAACAAACCTTTAAATATTCGAAGGAGCGCAACGCTTGAGGTTAGAAATATCGCGCGTACGTTATTAAAAAATAAGATTCAAACCATTGTTTTTGCAAAAAGCAGAGTGAGAGTTGAAATTTTACTAACCTATCTTCAAGAGCTTGTAAAGTATCAGCTTGGTCCAAAGGCAATAAGAGGATACCGGGGTGGATATTTGCCAACGGAGCGAAGAGAAATTGAAAAAGGACTTAGGAACGGGGATATCTATGGTGTCGTAAGTACAAACGCTTTAGAATTAGGAGTGGATATTGGTCAGTTGCAGGTATGTATTATGACGGGTTATCCAGGTTCAATCGCAAGTTCATGGCAACAAGCAGGAAGAGCTGGGAGAAGGCATGGAGAATCGCTAGTTATACTCGTGGCGAGCTCTAGTCCGCTAGATCAATATATTATACAGCATCCCGATTATTTTTTTACAAGCAGCCCAGAAACAGCAAGAATAAATAAAGATAACTTGATTATTCTTATCGACCATTTGAAGTGTGCAGCATATGAGCTACCGTTTAAGAAAGGTGACTATTTTGGAGAAATTGAAATCGAAGAACTTCTAGAATACTTAGTAGAAGAACGGGTGCTTTTTGAAAATGGTGAGAAGTACTACTGGATGAATGATTCGTTTCCTGCTCACAATATTAGCTTACGTTCTGCCTCACAAGATAATGTTGTCATAATAGACCTATCAGATGTTTCTAAAGCTCGTGTGATAGGGGAAATGGATCTTTTCTCGAGTATGACCTTGCTTCATGAAGAGGCTATTTATTTGCATCAAGGAACACAATTTCAGGTGGAAAAGCTTGATTGGGAGGAAAAGAAAGCATTCGTTCGCGAGGTAGCCGTGGATTATTTTACGGACGCCAATTTAGCGGTCGAATTAAAAGTATTAGAAGTTGATAAGAATAGGGAAAATTCTATGGTAGAAGTAGCTTATGGCGATGTTAGCGTATTAGCTAAAGCAACGATCTTTAAAAAAATCAAATTTGAAACACATGAAAATATAGGGTCCGGCCCGATTCATTTACCGGAAGTTGAGCTTCATACTAGTTCTGCATGGATATCCATTGAAAAAGCTTCCACCGAATTACCAGAGGAACGCTTAGATCAAGGCTTAATTGGCATTTCTCATGCGTTTAAACATATTGCCCCTTTATTTGTCATGTGTGATCCACAGGATATTCATGTCGTTCCACAAGTGAAAGCTGTGCACAATGAAAAGCCGACGTTATTTTTCTATGACCGTTACCCTGGTGGAATTGGACTTAGCGAGAAGATCTATGATGGAATGGAAATAATTATTAAAGAGGCGAAAGAGATGATTACCCGTTGTAATTGTCAACAGGGTTGTCCATCTTGCATTGGGACAGATCCAACGGCGGAAACAGCAAAGATTGACTGCTTGAAAATATTAAATATGTTTCAATATGAAGTGGGAAAGGGTAGAGTCAATTGAGTTTGAAAAATAAACTAAATCGCTTAAAACCTCATCTATCTATTCCAGAGAGCTCGAAGCAAAGTTCGAGCTCTCTGCCTGTTAAGTCTAATATGAAAATCCCTTTTTTAGATGAGTGGAAGGAGAATGGAGTTACTCCTTACTTTTTAGAAGACGACTTCTGCCTTGTAAGAGAAGTAAAGTATCCGTTTGAATACCAACATGGCAGATATCAGCTAGGGGATTATATTGACGCTGTAAAAGCTTGGAATGAGTCAAATATTTCTCATCCGCTGTCAGCAAAGGGGTTTGTACCTGAGCAGTTATTTTTCTTCGATACAGAAACAACAGGACTAGGTGGGGGAGTAGGGAATACGATTTTTCTTCTTGGACACGCCACATTGGAAGACAACCATTTTGTTGTGAGACAGCATATTCTTCCACGACCCGGAAGTGAAATCCCTCTTTACACTAGTTTTCTTGAAAAGGTGGATTATACAACACTAGTGACCTATAACGGAAAAGCATTTGATTGGCCACAAGTAAAAACAAGGCATACATTGTTAAAAGATCATGTTCCAAGATTGCCTTCTTTTGGACATTTTGATTTGTTCCATGCCTCTCGAAGAATATGGAAGCATAAATTAGACCGATTAAAGCTATCGGTCGTTGAGAAGGAAATTCTTAATATTCATAGAGTCGATGACGTTCCAGGATTTTTAGCACCGATGATTTATTTTGACTACGTTGAAACGCAAAAACCAGAAGGAATGCTAGGAATTATCAAACATAACGAAATAGATATTCTGTCTCTTATTAGTTTGTATACCCACTTAACATTTCAGATTTTACGAATGGATCAAAATCAAACGGTGAAGGAAGCTTTTGAGGTGGGACGATGGTTTTCTTATCTTGGGGAAGATACGGCTGCTGAAAATACTTTCATTGAATTAGCGTCAGGTGTAAGTAAAGAAGCCTATCATTCTCGATGGCAACTATCTTTACAATTAAAAAAGAAGAAAGATTATGAAGCGGCTAGTGAAATATGGGTGAATTTGTCGAATGTAACTGATACTATGATTGCCTTTGATTCCTCACTTGAACTTTCCAAGTGGTATGAACATAAAAAAAGAGATTACGAGAAGGCACTTCTCTTTGGCCAGAAAGCGAAGTTATTACTTGAAAAATGCTGTGATAGTAAGAGGGAACAGGCCCTTGACCTTGAGAGACGACTGGAAAGAATTACAAGGAAGTCTTGTAACAAAAATGTAAAAAAATAATCGACAAAATCCGCCTTTTTGGTGTTGTCTCCCCTTAAAATAGAAGGTAAAATGTATCATTGAGTGATAGAAAGTTAGAATAAATAGTGGAGATGGATGTATTCGATGTATAAAGCAATTTTGTTTATGTTTTTTCTTGTTGTCTGTTTAACTGCGATTATTTTCACGAACTTAAAAGAAAGTTTTTATACATTAATGTAACCTTTGGGTTTAAAAACAAAGAAATCAGCGAAAATAGGTATTTGCATTAGTACAAGATGGACTCCCTTATCATAGGCTGTTATTGTAAAGCACAAAAAACACTATTCGAAAGGAGAAAATCATATATGTTTAAAAAACATTGCGGACCTACTAATGTATTACCTGCTGTTGTTCACCCAACAAAATGCTGTGTAAATCATACTTTCTCAAATAATGTGGTGCCACATATTCACCCTCAGCACACAACAACGGTAAACCACATCAATTATGATCACCAACACTTCTTCCCACAAACACAGTCTGTTGTTAATGAAGTGACTCATACTCAAAGCTTTGCACCACCTCGTCCTGTACCTGGACCATTCCCAGCACCAGGCTTTGGAGGGTCACCAGGCTTTGGGGCAGGCCCAGGCTTTGGAGCAGCGCCAGGAGCGCCAGGCTTTGGAGGAGCACCTGGACCATCTTTTGGAAGATAAGGATAAAGTACTTCTTACAAGGGCTTAGTGTTAAGCCCTTGTTTATTCATATTTACGTCCTTTGAGAGGGAGCTAATCGATTGATTAAAATGGTATATATATCGGGATATAAGGCAAATGAGTTAGGGATATTCAAAGAAAATGATCCTGGCGTTGTGTACATAAAACTGGCGATAAAAAAATCTCTTTTAGAGCTGCTAGACCAAGGGCTTGAATGGGTAATGGTATCAGGTCAACTAGGAGTAGAGATGTGGGCGGCAGAAGTCGTCATAGAATTGCGGGAAAAGGACTATCCGGACTTAAAACTAGCAATTATAACCCCGTTCTTAGAGCAAGAAGGTAACTGGAGCGATAAAAATAAGGAGTGGTATCACTCCATTATCCAAAGGGCTGACTATGTAGACTCAGTCACTAAAAGAAAGTACGATAGCCCAGCCCAATTCCGGCTTAAAAATCAATTTGCCATCCAAAAAACGGATGCGTTGCTTCTTGTATATGACGAAGAAAAAGACGGAAGCCCGAAATACTTATTGCAAACCGCCAAACATTATCAAGAAATGCATCCATATCCCATCACACAAATTACCTTTTACGATCTTCAATTATTAGTCGAAGAAGAACAGCAAAAGCAAAATGATTTTTATTAAAAGTTACCCATATAAAAGAAAAATTGACAAAAGTGCATATTTTTGAAAAAATATAGATAATGTTTCTTTGAGTGACCGAGGTGAAAAAATAAATGCAAATAGATAAAGTGAAGTTAACAGCGAAAGACATTTTGGAAAAAGAATTTAAAACAGCCATGAGAGGCTACAAGCCGGAGGATGTTGACAAATTTCTTGATGTAGTAATTAAAGACTATGAGATTCTACAGCAAGAAATTGAGGAACTTCAACAGGAAAACGTACGTTTGAAAAAACAATTAGAAGAAGCTGTTAGAAGACCTTCCGTTCAACAACCATCCGCAGGAACAACAAATTTTGATATCCTTAAAAGATTATCTAATCTAGAAAAGCATGTTTTCGGTAGTAAATTATACGATTAACAGAAAATACCATGTTAGAAGGCATTGATATTTCATTCAGAATTACATATAATATGTATTGTTCGTTAATAACGTTCGGGTAATCGCTGCAAGGATCGTAAGTGAATTGTAGAGGAAAGTCCATGCTCGCACGGTCTGAGATGTCCGTAGTGTTCGTGCCTAGCCAATTCATAAGCTAGGGCAGCTAGGTTTATACTTGGCTGACGGCAGGGAAAGTGCCTAAGTCTTAGGATATGGCATGAATACCTTGAAAGTGCCACAGTGACGGAGCCCATTTAGAAATGAATGGGGTGGAACGAGGTAAACCCCACGAGCGAGAAACCCAAATTATGGTAGGGGCACCTTCT
>WTKE01000067.1 GCA_011524525.1 Bacillus sp. (in: firmicutes)
CTAAATTACTTGACTAGGGGTTTACTTGCCATGGAAAATATATCTCTTGAATTATTACTATTAAACCAAATAGATAAAAAGAGGAAGAAAATGGTTGAAGTAGCTTCTAACACAGGTATTGGTAGCTACCAAACCTTAAAATGTAGTCAGGAGTTAGACGTTTTAATTAACCTGCATATGAAACACTTTTCTCAAAAGGGAAGTAATGCGTTTATTAGTGCTTCTTGACTCCAGGAACTCGCTAAGGAGTATTCCTGGTTTTATTTTGATTTTGATTAAATCGACAATATTCTACTAAAATTTCTGAATAAAAAGATAGCAAGGAGATTCCATCCTTACTATCTTTTTTTATATCATTCAAATTATCTTGTAAATGCAGCTGGTACTCCACCATCTACGGTAATCATACATCCTGTTGTCTTATCTGATTTTGAAGATGCGAAGAAGCAAATAGATTCTGCAATATCTTTTGGATAAATATTCACAAGTAAAGTCGTACGCTTACGGTAGTGTTCCTCTAATTGATCTGGCTCAATGCCGTAAGCTGCTGCACGCTCTTCACGCCATCTTGATCCCCAAATGGCCGATCCTTGTAACACCGCATCTGGAAGAACAGAGTTCACGCGAATGCCGTACTCTCCACCTTCCGCAGCGATACAACGCGCTAAGTGTGTTTCAAGTGCCTTTACTGAGCTATATGCTGCTGCATTTTTCCCAGCGTACACTGAGTTTTTCGAACCGACGAATACCATGCTTCCACCAATTGCTTGCTCTTTCATTTGCTTGAATGCTTCACGAGCAACAAGGAAATAACCCGTTCCGAGAACATTCATGTTTAAATTCCACTCTTGTAGTGTTGTTTCATCGATTGGGCTAGAAGTAGCCAGCCCTGCATTGTTCACGATAATGTCCACGCCACCAAATGCTAACGCTGTTTGATTGAAAGCCGCTTGAACTGCCTCTTCATTGGTTACATCCATTTTCACAGCAAGTGCACGGTTTGCACCATATGTCTCGTTAATTTCAGCCGCTACCTTTTCTGCTCCTTCAAGGTTTAAGTCAGCCACAACCACATGTGCCCCTTCAGAAACAAAGCGACGGCATGTTTCACTTCCGATCCCACCTGCTCCACCAGTTACAAATGCTACTTTTCTAGAAAACTCAGCTTCTGCTGGTGCTAGAGATAACTTATACAGCTCTAATGGCCAGTACTCAACATTATATGATTCATTCTCGCTTAGTGAAACGAACTGTCCAAGTGTGGTTGCCCCTTTCATAACAGAAATGGCACGGTGGTATAACGCTCCACTTACACGAGAGTTCGCCACATCCTTCCCTGTGTTCACCATGCCTACTCCAGGAATCAGGATCACACGTGGTGCTGGTTCAAACATTTTGTCGCCTTCATGCTTGTTGCGCTCGAAATACTCTTTGTATTCAGCCTTAAAGCTTTCTACCCCTTCTTTAATCGCTGAAACTAGTGCTTCCACATCCCCAGATTGTGGATTCCAATCAATATATAAAGGCACACGCTTTGTATGAACAAGGTGGTCAGGGCAAGCTGCTCCAACTTGAGAAAGCTCCTTCGCATCACGGCTATTTACAAACTGTAATACATCCACCGCGCGGTCATATGTTAAAAGCATCTTCTTTTCTTCACTTACTGCCCCACGAATCACAGGCATTACTTTTGCTAGTAAACTAGTAGCTTCTTCATCGCTAAGAGATTCATATTGTTTTCCACCAAAAACCGTTTCTTCATTTAAACGCTCATTAATAAAACTCTCAGCTTCGTTAATGATTTGAATGGTCTTTGCATAAGCTTCTTCAGATGTTTCCCCCCAAGTAACAAGACCATGCTTTTCCATTAACACTAGCTCTGCATTTGGATTATTTCTTACGCCTTCTGCGATCATTTTTGAAAGTGTGAATCCTGGGCGGATATAAGGTACCCAAACAAAACGATTCCCAAACATCTCTTCTGCTAACTCTTTGCCATTGTCTGCACAGCAAAGGCTGATGATTGAGTCTGGATGTGTATGATCGACGTGATTAAATGGTAAAAATGCGTGCAATAAAGTTTCAATGGATGCTCTTGGATGTTTGCTATCAATCATGCAATGTGAAAGATACGCGACCATCTCTTCATCTGACAT
The DNA here is from genome assembly GCA_011524525.1 of Bacillus sp. (in: firmicutes). Lineage (GTDB taxonomy): Bacteria > Bacillota > Bacilli > Bacillales > Cytobacillaceae > Robertmurraya_A. The sequence continues at coordinate 2,157 of WTKE01000067.1, forward strand.
TTCGTCACGCTCGAATAATGGACGAATATCCTCCAGATTTAAACCAGTAAAATTATGCGCTTTCATTGTAGCTAAGTCTGACCCGCTTCCTTTTACCCACATCACTTCGATGTCGCGTCCACGGAAATCCTTCTCCACTGTCTTCATAGACGTGTTACCGCCACCCCAGTTACAAACGGCACGATCTGACCCGATTAGATTTGAACGATAAACTAACTCTTCTACCCCTTTTTGAACCTGACTAGCTGCTTCAACATCCCAATTGTTCTTAACCATCCGATTACCTCCGATTACTATTTGTTATTTTCTGATTTCATTATAATACATGTTTGTTTGTTTTTGAATATAAAAATAGTAAATTTGTTTATTTTTGTTTTTTGTGAGGTTTTTCAACAATAAAAAATGGGAAGGGTTGTCGGTTGGAATGCTCTCTCTTTGCTGTTATTACTACCATAATAAAGGCTTGTTCGTATATCCCAACCGACATTGGAGTTTTTCCCACAGAAAAAAACACGCACCATTTGAGTACGTGTTGCTTACCCCAGTCCTTCGGTTACTAGTTTTACTAATAGTGGTCCTAGAATGACGATGAATAGGGATGGGAAGATGAACATTACCATTGGAATAAGCATTTTAACAGGTGCCTTCATGGCTTGTTCTCTTGCAGCCTCTCGTCTTTGCTCTCTTATTCTAGTCGTTAAGTTTTTAATTACTCGTGCCATACCAACCCCCAGGTGATCGGCCTGAATAATGGACATGATCACGCTTTGAAAGCTATCTGATGGCACTCTTAGCTTTAGCTCATGGAACGCTTCTCTTCGTGATTTTCCGCGTTTCATATCTTCAAGAGTGTACTTGAACTCTTCTGTTAATGGTCCTTTTGTTTTTGCGCAAACATTAGAAATGGCTCCTTCTAAACCGACACCTGCTTCTAACAGCAAATTTACCATATCAAAAAAGTCTGCCATATCCTTATTGATTTGTTTGACTCTCAGTGTTTTCTTTTTTGCTAGTTGGAAGAGGAGGATGCGGTAGCCTAGATAAGCCATCGTTAAAGACATCATCCACGAAAATATAGGTTTATCCGATATTGGAGCAAAAAGAATGAATGTAGCAAACCCTAATCCTGTACTTAAAAGTAATTGAAATAAGCGAAATTCGGCTGGGGTAAGCTTAGAATATCCTGCATCTCTTAGCATCATAGCCAATTTTCGTTGACTCTTGCTGTTCGCCTTTTTATTCACTTGATTGATACCTAGGTTCCAATATCTTTTAAGTGTAGGGGACTCTAGCTTCCACTGTTTCTTTATCTTCTTTTCAGGAACAGCCTGTCCACCTAAATACATATCTACCCTTTGGTCAATCGCTATTTGACGATGAAAAACCGTATGGAAAACAGCCGCAAATACAAGCATAAAAAAGGTAAAGGAACTAATAAGAAAAACAAATGAAATCAATGTCTACACCTCGATTTTTACAATCTTTTGGATTAAAAACCACCCGATAAACAATGAAATAGCTCCGACACTTAGCATGACAATTCCTAATGGCTGATGAAGCATGGGTCCAAAATACTCTGGATTCACAGCATATAAATAAAAACCCATTAAAACAGGAAGCACGGTAATAATAATTGAAGATAATTTCCCTTGTGCGGTTAGTGTTTTTACCTCATCATAAATCCGTAGTCTCCCCCGAACCGTATCCTCCATCGTATCGAGTAAATCTGCTAAGTTTCCCCCGCTTTTTCTTTGTGCTAAAATGGCTTGGACTACTACCTCAAGTTCCTTATTCGGCAGGCGGGAGAGTAGATCTTCGAAGGCATCCTCCATAGAAATTCCCATCCCAATCTCTTTTACCACGCGATCAAATTCAGGGCCAATCGGATCAGGCATTTCCTTCCCAATTAGCTGCATCGTTTGTAAAAAACTAAACCCAGCACGTAAAGAGTTTGACATCGTTCCTAGAGCTTCAACCAGTTGATTGGTTAAAGATTTCAATCGCTTTTTCGCTTTGTTTTTCATGTACATCTTAGGAATCATAAACCCTAGATAGCCTACTAAAACACAGTAGATAATTGGAATGTCTGACACTACTAGAGCAAGCCCCATTCCACTTCCAACTAGTAATCGAATAAAGAAAAATTCTTCTAATTTCAACTCACTACCAGCCTGCTGCAGGATGGTAGCAGTTTTTTTACTAAACCGTATCCCATTAAATACCTTCGAAAAAGTGGAGAGGACGGATTTCGCTTGTTTTTCCTTCCCTTTTTCTTCTTCTATTTTTACTTCTCTTTTAGGAACGAACTTGGTTAAACGATTGTTTCTTCTTTTTTTCTTAGCAAGGGATAAAGCAATGACAAAAAAGATAAGGGTAAATAACACAAACAAGCTAAGGAGGATCAGTTGGTCATTCATATGACCACACTCCATCAAACCAGCTCTGAGGAATCGTAAAACCATTTAACTCTAGTTGTTCCGAGATTTTTGGTCGAACACCAGTTGAAACAAAGTGGCCTGCTAGTTCTCCACTTTCCTTACGTCCTGTTTCTTTAAAGACGAATAAATCCTGCATGACAATGGTGTCTCCCTCCATGCCTAAGATCTCCGTAATCTTGATCATTTTCCTAGAACCGTCCTTTAATCTAGACTGCTGAACAATGATATCAATGGCATTGGCAATTTGTTCACGAATGGCTCGTAAAGGCAAATCAAATCCAGCCATTAGCACCATCGTTTCAAGTCGAGATAACATATCTCTTGGCGAGTTGGCATGGCCTGTACTTAAGCTTCCATCATGACCGGTATTCATTGCTTGAAGCATATCGAGAGCCTCTGCTCCACGTACCTCTCCAACCACGATTCGGTCGGGTCGCATACGAAGGGCATTCCGAACTAATTCACGAATCGTAATCTCCCCTTTTCCTTCAATATTTGAGGGACGCGACTCCAGAGAAATAACATGTTCTTGCGAAAGCTTTAATTCTGCCGCATCTTCAATTGTTACAATCCGCTCATCATTCGGGATAAAGGAAGAAAGTACGTTCAACGAAGAGGTTTTCCCTGATCCTGTACCTCCACTAATAAAAATATTCAAACGAGATTTCACACACATCTCAATGAAATCTGCCATTTCTGGACTTAATGTACCAAAAGAAATTAAGTCGTGAATTTGAAATGGTGTTTCTGAAAATTTACGAATGGTTAAAGTAGGACCCTTCAATGATAAAGGAGGGATGATCGCATTCACACGAGATCCATCTGGTAATCTAGCATCTACCATTGGAGAGCTTTCATCTATTCTTCGTCCCAGTGGAGAAACAATTCTTTCAATAACCCTACTCACATGAGCATCATCGTGGAATGCTGAATCACTTTTTTGAATCTTACCGTTTTGTTCATAATAAATTTGGTAAGGACCATTCACCATGACCTCGGAGACCGTCGGATCCTCAAGTAGAGGAGTGATCGGTCCATACCCTTGCAGTTCGTGTTGTACTCTCTCAAGGAGTTCGTTTTTATCCTCGAAGGTTAATCGTTCTCCTTCTTTTTCAAGAAAGTCTTTTCCTAATTCTTTTATTTTATTGTCTTCTTCCTCCCTACTAGTAAATTGTTGCTTTTTCAACTCTTCTAACAAGTAGGTATGAAGTCTTCCTTCTAGTTTGATTGTTTCAATATTACGAACAACCTTAAAAGGTTTTCTTTCCTCTTTTTTCACAGGGGCAGGTTTTCCATCCATGTATCTTTCGAATAGTGACAATGTTTTTCCCTCCCTATTTGCTAAAAGCTAACCAGCTTTTTTGCTTCTTATATCCTTCTAAACGGTTGCCAGTTTCAGAGAGTAATTTTTGTGCCATTTGTAAAATGACTTTTGATAGTACCGCTCTTGAATTTTTTAACAAGAAAGGAATTCCTTCATTAATCGAAGCTGCTACTTGTTGACCTTGATCTGGAAGAGAAGCATACAACGGAATTTGTAGGATCTCTTCCACTTTTTTATCACTAATGGCTTTCTTTCTAGAATCACGATTAAGGACAAGCTTCACCTTGTCACTCAACTGCAATGACTGTAAGGTATCAAGGAATAGTCGATTACTCCTTAGTACTGGAATATCATTGGTTGTTATCAATAGGATTTCATCTGAAAGAACGAGACTCTTTAAATGAACCTCCGAAAGTGTTGAGGTGTGGTCAATAAGAATAACATCATAATATTTTTTCAATTCATTGACTGCCGTTTCAATATGCTGCTCCGTGATAGCCTCAAAAAACTCTGGCCGTTGAGGAGCCGCTAGGATAGAAACCCCTGTACTATGCTTACTCATGTATTTTTCAGTTGAAAATAGGCCGCGGTCATAGCCTTCCTTCACCCAATCGTAAATCGTTAACTTCGGCTTAATATCAAACAATAAGGCAATCTCTCCAAATTGTAGGTTAGCATCAATGATGGCAACCTTTTTCCCTTGCTTTGCTAAAGCCGTAGCTAGGTTTACTGTTAACATCGTACGCCCAATTCCACCCTTGGAGCTACTAACTGAAATGACTTTAGTATTTTTTTTCGTTAACTGAAGAACAGGAGTATTCTCTTGCTTCGCTCGTAGGCTCATAAATTTCTGAGCTTGGATGATGACTTCTGTAATTTCCTCTTCATGAGATGAGAAGGTTAATAGATTCGAAGCTCCTACATGCATCGCCTTTTTTACATTTTCATTATTGTCTGGAGCGATCAGAATAATATAGGCATGAGGGTAAAGTGCTGAAACCTCTTGGCAAAGATCATACACATTGTAGACTGTGTTTGCTTTTAGAAAGAGGATGGCGTGTGGTGTCTGTTCAAGCTTTACATATATATCATCTAGTTTTTGAATAGAGGTAAGCGATTGCGATCTTTTTTGTAAAATCAACTCAATCTCATCCGCACGAGAATTTGTATCTGAATAAAAATACCACTTTATTATACTCATTCTGCTTTATCCTCCTTTATGACTTCTCTTGTTTCTTGGATTGGTTCTGGTAACACTTCATGATCTTCTGCATTTCTTAGAGTAAAATAGAGGCCACCTTGGTCCTCTGTAGCTAAGGCTAACTTTACTGCTTCCTGTGGTGTCACTTCTAAAGTTATCGTTTCATAGTGCATCGCTTCTTCTTCTATGTCAGGAGCTTTACCAGACGTTAATACTTTTTTGTTCTGAAACATAATAAAAGCAGATCGATATTCCTTCTTTGTCGCGTCATCCTTTGAGGACCCAAACGCAATTACATCCACATATGAACCAGGTTCCACATAGCCTGAAACCCCTTCTTCTAAAGCAACCTTTAAGGAGATGGCACGATTTCCTTCACCAATTTCTAACATAGGGTTATTTTTTTCTCTTGGTTTTATGGTTTCTTCCTTCTCTGCTTCTGTAGCCGTTTCTTTTGTTTCCTCTTTTGTTTCTTCCTTTGTTTCAACTTTCTCTGTTTCCGAAGTACTTGCCTTCGTAATATCTGAGAAGACACCCACATACACAATCAAGGTTGTAAAAATACCAAAAATAAAAGACCACATCCAAATACGTTTTGTCTTCATCCTTCTCTCCCCCTACTCTACAAGAGCTACTCCGTATAGGTTTCCTTCACCACTTCCACCGATTTCACCAAAGGTCACCATTTCTAAAAATTGACCAACAATTTCTTTATTCGAATCGATATGGCTAATCCAGTAGGCAGCCAATCCCTCTACTGTTACACTCTCTTTGCCTTCAACGTCATCCCATGTGTCAATGACAACCACATAAATAACACGATCACAGGAATTATCAGCTGTATCCGGACGATCGCACTGGTCTTTACCTGCATCATTAGTAATTAATGTCTCAAAGGCATCTTTAACTGGTCCCCACTTTTGTCCTGGCTCCGTTTCTGCGTATTGTGTTCCTTCTTGTATGTCGCTTCCATTTAATATTCCATTCACTAACCCATCTGCTCCATTCCCACTTATGTCTAAATACCCACAGTTCCCGTGGTTCGTTCCTGTGTTTGAGCACTTTAGTTGGGTACCGGTTGGAATAGAGTCCTTCTCAACTGCAATCGGAGTGACCCCTTTTGCCGACTTAAGTAGGGAAATTTTTGCTTTAGCAGTAGCCGAGATGGTTGCTGTATTATTCCCTAGTGCTTTTGCAAAGAACATGGGAACAGTAATCTCTTTTGTGACCCTAATCGAGTCACTGGTGAACGTAATATCACTATCATCAAGAGAAATGGAATTTTTAGTACCTATTTCCTTTGCAATACTGGCAGCTTGGGTTTCGCTCGTTATCAATCCTTGTGCCCCTCCCAATGCTGCCGCATCTACTGCATTTTGGAGAGTGCTTTTTTCATGATAGGCAAAACCAATATCAACTACGAGTGCCGTTGCCCCTATAAGTGCGGTAATTGCAAAAGCAAAAATAACTAGCACATTTCCTTTTTCATTATTTAGGAGAGCTTTTAACTTTTTCATTATTCCACCCTCATTACCGTTGAATTAGTAAGCGTAATTGGCCCAGTAATATTAGAAATAACTGGGGTTAGAAATGAAATTGGGTATGTAATCGTGATGGTTACCTGACTGCCAGATGATTTTACTCCACCAGGTGAAATAGCCACCTGAGTTTCAGCCAAGCTTATACTCGAGGCTTTTAAAACAGCAGTTGATCGAATAGTAGAATCATCTTGGCCTATGCTAGCTGCTCTAGCTGCTTCCCTGCCCGCATGATCGATGGCAAGATACGCATGAAAAACCCGACCAAAGTCTAAAATAGCGAACAATAGGAGTATAAGTATCGGAATGACCAAAGCAAATTCGACCATCGACTGACCTTTTTCTGACTTCAACGCTTTCCCCTCCTATACGATAAACGCACAAAGTGTTCCAAGAAAGATTGGAACTCCGTATGGAAATGTTATTGGTTCTTTATTTTTAGGAGATTCAGCCTTCCGCCAAATCCCTCTTTTTTTCAAAACTAAAAATGCTGATATAATGCCGCCGATGATAGCTGTGTAAAAAAATGACTGTAGTGTGAATGATGCTCCTGTTAGAGCACCGATTGCTGCCATAAGTTTTACGTCGCCTGCTCCCATGCCTCCTAAAAGGAATGGAATGAAAAGAACTAAGAATCCAATAATTAAACCTATAATGCTAAAATAGAAACCTCTTAATCCAAAATTAAAAGAGTAATACATTAAGCCTAATAGTATTGCTG
>WTKE01000051.1 GCA_011524525.1 Bacillus sp. (in: firmicutes)
AATATATACTATATGTAGACAATATAGTTGATTTCACAATTGGACTGTGGTAATTTAAGAATATTCCTAGCTGCGCTAGATTCTGGATTTCTATTAGTTGTTTTTTACAGAGTAGATTAAAAGAAGGATTTGTATATTTTAAAGGAGTTGTGTGTATGTCTGTTGCGTTTAGAAAAAAAATGAATATTGATGTCGAGAGCTTGAACAAGGACATTAACTTGTTTCCTCAGGTGCATCCAGTAACCCCAGATATGAAGATTACTCATAAAGGGGTATCAAGACTTGTTATGCTTGACCGTTATACATTTAAAGATACGGAAAAGCTAACATTATCGAACGGAGATTTTGTTGTTCTTACAATTAAAGAAGATCCAAAGTTTCCTGCTAGAGGTCTTGGATTTATTCTTGAAATTGATTGGGACCAAAAGATGGCTAAAGTGCTTGTTGATGAGGAGTTTAGAGGTGTTCTAGATGACCCGGAAGAAGCTAGTACAGGAGTTATTAATCGTTCGCTTGATGTCATTGAAAAGCCATTGGAAGTGTTCTATGAGCAAATTGCGAAACGCAACGCAACAGGCTTGGCTTCAGTAGAGAGAACAGAAGAGAAAAAGGCTGAATGGTTCCAGAAGTTTTACCAGGAACTAGTTAACTTAAACTTCATTCCAGCAGGACGAGTTCTTTATGGTGCAGGTGCTGGAACAGAAGTAACATTCTTTAATTGTTATGTTATGCCATTTGTTCAAGATTCTCGTGAAGGAATTTCCGAGCATCGCAAACAAGTAATGGAAATCATGAGCCGCGGTGGTGGAGTTGGAACAAACGGATCAACTTTAAGGCCTAGAAACACACTTGCTCGTGGAGTAAACGGCAAATCATCTGGTTCAGTATCATGGTTGGATGATATTGCAAAGTTAACTCACTTGGTAGAGCAAGGTGGGTCAAGACGTGGTGCTCAGATGATTATGTTAGCGGATTGGCATCCTGACATTATTGAGTTCATTATATCAAAAATGCAAAACCCAAGAATTCTTCGTTTCTTACTTGAAACAACAAAAGATGAAACGATTAAAAAATATGCGAAAGAAAAACTAAAGTTTTCTCCTCTTACTGAGAGTGAACGTTCTATGTACCAAGGAATTGCTAATTACAAAACGATACCAGGTCATGGTGGTTTTTCTGAGAAAAACATTGCTGACGCTGAAGAAAAGCTTGTTACTGGAGGGAATTTCTCCGTTCATAACTCAGAATTCTTAACAGGTGCAAATATTTCTATCTGTTTAACGAAAGAGTTTATGGCAGCAGTTGAAAACGATACGGCGTACGAGCTTCGATTCCCAGATGTGGAAAGCTATGATGCTGAGGAAATGAAGATTTACAATGAAGAGTGGCATAAAGTCGGGGACGTTCGTGAGTGGGAAAAACAAGGCCATAAAGTTCGAGTGTACAGAAAGATCCAAGCAAAAGAATTATGGAATCTTATCAATATCTGTGCGACATACTCAGCTGAGCCTGGAATTTTCTTCATCGACAACGCCAACGACATGACCAATGCAAAAGCATATGGTCAACAAGTAGTGGCTACAAATCCATGTGGTAAATAGTTTGCCTCATGTAAAAAACTGCGGAATAAAGCGGGAAGGCTGAGATGCTAATCCGAACCGAAGGCTAAAAGTAAAAGTTTAGTCAGGGGCAACGCATAGACGGTGAACCTCAAAAGAGAATATAACCCGTCCACGAGGCCGCAGCATTACACAGGATCTACTGAAAGAATATCTTGTGCGATGAAAAGATATGCTGAACTTGCGGGAATACAACTGTAAGAACTAGAGGATAAAAAGCCTTTAGGTTAACAAATTGGAACAACCACTTGCACCATATTCCGTGTGTAACCTTGCTGCGGTTAACTTAGCGGAGATGGCTGATAAAGAGACAAAAACGGTTAATTTTGAAAAATTAAGACAAACGGTCGCTGTCGGCGTTCGTATGCAAGATAACGTTATTGACGCAACTCCATACTTCCTTGAGGACAATAAGAACCAAGCATTAGGTGAAAGACGTGTAGGACTGGGTGTAATGGGATTACATGATCTTCTAATCTATTGTGAGACAGAATACGGTTCTGAAGAAGGAAACGTTCTTATTGATAAAGTATTTGAAACGATTGCCACGACAGCGTATGAGACATCTGTTGAACTAGCGAAGGAAAAAGGAAGCTTCCCGTTCCTTATAGGCAATTCAGATGCAGAAACGAATCGTCTTCGTCAAGCATTTACGCAAACGGGCTTTATGCAAAAGATGCCTGAGCATGTGAGAGAAGCTATTCTTGAAAATGGAATACGTAACTCTCACTTGCTAACAGTAGCTCCTACAGGATCTACTGGAACAATGGTTGGTGTTTCAACGGGTCTTGAGCCTTACTTCTCGTTCTCATACTTCCGCAGTGGACGTCTTGGGAAGTTTATTGAAGTAAAGGCAGATATTGTACAAGATTACCTTGACCGTCACCCTGAAGCGGATCCTAACCAATTACCAAGCTGGTTTGTATCGGCTATGGAACTTGCTCCTGAGGCTCATGCTGATGTACAGTGTGTCATTCAAAGATGGATTGATAGTTCAATTAGTAAGACAGTTAATGCACCAAAAGGATATAGCGTGGAGCAGGTAGAAAAGGTGTATGAGCGCCTATACCGTGGTGGAGCCAAGGGTGGTACCGTTTATGTGGATGGATCACGTGATAGCCAGGTGCTAACACTAAAGGCAGAAGAAAATACGGTTGATGAATATGAGACAAATGTGGAAAAAGCACATGTGGTATTAGTTGATACAATCTCGGATCTTCGTTCAACAGATGTGACCATTGGTTCTGAAGTTGGAAATACTTGTCCTGTATGTCGTAAAGGAAAAGTAAAAGAAATCGGTGGCTGTAATACTTGTACAAACTGTAACGCACAGTTAAAATGTGGTCTATAATTTGAGTGAAAGAGGATGGAAATAATTGTTCCATCCTCTTTTTTCGTTTCTTTCTTTTTTTGCTCATACTACCTGTATAACTAGGTTGATGAAATGAGGGAAAAAAATGAAGCCATTCGTTCCGCAGCTTGTTTATATAGAGCCAGGTGCACTAGAATATGAACTCGGTAAAGAACTGAAAAAAAAGTTTGAGGATATGGGCCTTGAAATAAGAGAAACTACTTCACATAATCAAATCCGTGGGATTCCTGGAGACAATGAGCTTCAGCAATACCGGAATGCAAAGTCGACTTTAGTTGTTGGTGTAAGAAGAACATTAAAGTTTGATACTTCTAAGCCGTCAGCTGAATACGCCATTCCTTTAGCAACGGGTTGCATGGGGCATTGTCACTACTGTTATTTACAAACCACATTAGGAAGTAAGCCATACATTCGGACATACGTAAATCTCGAAGATATTTTTAATCAGGCTCAAAAATATATGGATGAACGAGCACCTGAGGTCACTCGCTTCGAAGCCGCTTGTACATCAGACATAGTTGGTTTAGATCATTTAACACATTCCCTAAAGAAAACGATCGAGTTTATCGGTCAAACTGAATATGGTCAGCTTCGTTTCGTAACGAAATATCATCATGTGGACCATCTGCTTGATGCGAAACATAATGGGAAAACACGATTCCGCTTTAGTGTAAATTCACGGTATGTTATTAAAAATTTCGAACCAGGAACATCAACATTCGATGAACGTCTTGAAGCCGCTAAAAAAGTCGCACATGCGGGGTATCCACTAGGCTTTATTGTGGCTCCTATTTATCTTCATGACGACTGGAAGGAAGGGTACCGAGAGTTATTTGAGCGTCTAAGTGACTCGTTACAAGGAATCGAGTTACCTAACCTAACCTTTGAATTAATTCAACATCGTTTTACCAAGCCAGCCAAAAAGGTAATTGAAAAACGCTACCCGAAAACAAAGCTCGAAATGGATGAAGAAAAAAGAAAATACAAATGGGGGCGTTATGGAATAGGAAAGTACGTGTATCAAACCGATGAAGCAGCCGAAATGGAGCAAACAATTCGAGGGTATGTAAAGGAGTATTTTCCTAATGCAGAAGTTAGTTACTTTACGTAAATAGCCAATTTGAAAAAAAATAAAATGATTTAGATTGTCCGCCGTACTATTTCATGAAGCTACTGCTTAAAGATGTATCATAAACGTGCATCTAAGGAGTGACTTCCATGTATATTGACGGCGTTTTTTCTGGGGGAGGCATTAAGGGGATTGCCTTGGTTGGTGCCTATGAGGCAATTGAAAATAGAGGCTTTCGATTTAAAAGAGTAGCAGGAACGAGTGCAGGCTCAATTATTGCGTCGTTAATTGCTGCAGGCTATACAAGCAAAGAGGTTTATGAGCTTATAAATGAATTGGATTTAAAAACGTTTTTAGATACTCGGCCTTCGTATCTACCCTTTCGTGTGGCTAAATGGATACTGCTTTATTGGAGGCTTGGTATCTATAAGGGCCAGAAACTTGAGGAGTGGCTTGCTGAAAAACTTGCACAAAAAGGTGTTCGAACCTTTGCAGATCTAGAACCTCAAGCTTTAAGAGTTGTCGCTTCGGATCTATCAAATGGCCGATTAATTATCCTCCCAGATGATTTGCCGTACTATGGAATTAATCCAAATTCATTTTCAGTTGCGAAAGCGATTCGAATGAGCTGCAGCTTACCATATTTCTTTGAACCTGTGAAAATCAAGCATGACCATACGACAAGTACAGTTGTAGATGGTGGAGTTCTCAGTAATTTTCCTATGTGGCTATTTGATAGTGAGAATGTAAAGAAGGTAAGACCCGTTTTAGGAATCAAACTGTCTCATAGTAATCAGGATCGACCGATTAAACAAATTACTAACGCGATTAAGCTTTACGAGGCTCTGTTTGAGACAATGAAGGATGCGCATGACTCGAGGTATATTTCAAGAAAGCATGAGAAAAATATCATCTTTATTCCTACAGAAGGGGTATTAACAACAGAATTTGAACTGACCGAGGAAAAAAAGCAAATCCTTTTCGATCTAGGGAAGGAAAGAGCTTCTCAATTCTTTTCAAAGTGGAGTTATTAAAAAAGAAAAACCGAGCGTCTAAAACGATGCTCGGTTTTTCTTTTTGCCTTTTCGCCCTTCAATGACCGTTAAATGTGTGGCTGATTTGGATTTATTCGCATGCTTTTTTAACGAAGTAATCGAGCCACTTTTGGCTGAAGGTTTCCGAACCTCTTTTTGTAAATACTTCTTTTTTGAACGCTTAGCAGCTTTGCGGAACGCATGCTGTTCTTTTTTGTCGGGACTTCCCTTATAAAAATGTCGAACCAAAAAGTACAGAATGACTCCGACAATTGCAAACACAAAAATACTTTTAAAAAATTCACTAGGATTAACCATGAGTCTAGAAACTACTCCAATAGCAGCTAAAATAACTAAACAAACGATAAAAATAAGCGATGTTCGATTTTTCATGAAAGCCACCTCCCTAAAAGCATGATTAGCATTTTTTTCCGCTTTTAAACTAGCTGCTCTGACAATTACACAATTTCCACCTATACTTCTTTAACAATGGTGAGGATATTGGGCTTGCACATTTTAATGGTGAGGTTGTTATTTTATAAAACGTTTTAAAGGTATTAATTAATTTATGCAACTTTCCATGATATTGGAACACCGTTTTTACATTTGTTGAAATAAAATCTTATTTTATATTTATTCTACTAGAAAAGGAAAAAAACCTCTATCAAGTAGACTTAAATTGACAGAATCAAATTATTTTTATTTATAAGTAAGGAAAGAAATGCCGTGGGACATAATAAAAATGGAGGTGATTTTAATGGCAGAAAACAAGGGGAAATATGAGCAAGAACAGCATGAAAAACCTTTATCGTTTATGAGTATGGTCATTATCACAGGGTTTGTAGGAGGAATGCTATGGAGTGGACTTGCATTTATTGCATGGTATTTTAACTTCACTGAGATTCATCCAAGGGTTATCTTAGAGCCATGGGCAATCGGCGCATGGAAGAAGCAGTGGCTTGGTACAGTCATTTCAATTATTCTTCTCGGAGTTATTTCAATCGGAGTTGCCATTATGTATTACATAGCGCTCAGACGTTTTAGGAGTATATTTATTAGCATGGGCTTTGGACTTGCGTTACTTGCATTGGTACTTTTCGTACTTAACCCTATCTTCCCTGGAATTCCTCCATTTAGAAAGATGGAGCTAAATACATTAATCACTACAGCATGTTTTTATGTTTTATATGGGACGTTTATCGGTTATTCAATTTCCTACGAGGAACATGAAATGAAGAAAATAAAAAAGGCAAATCATGAGCCTCCATTCTCTCCAGACTAGTGTAACGAAAAAAGGATGTGTTAGAATGTTCTTATTGAGCATTCTTTTTTCGTTTAACAGAAGACAGAATACGAAAGGGAGAGAATGATGGAAAAATTAAATAAATTAAGAACTGAGATAGAAAAATTAAATGTTGATGGCATCCTTATTACAAGTAGTTTTAATCGTCGCTATCTATCTAACTTCACTGGGTCAGCAGGTGTTGTTCTCATAAGTAAAGACCGTGCACAATTTATTACTGATTTTCGTTACGTCGAACAAGCAGAAAAGCAATGTGTTGGCTTTGAAATCGTAAAGCATAACGGTACCATACCTGAAGAGGTAGCAGCACAAGTTAAAGAGCTTGGAATCACTAGACTTGGCTTTGAACAAGAACATGTTACATATTCTTCATATCAATCATATAAAGAAGCTTTGCAGTCAGAATTAGTCCCATTATCAGGCGTTATTGAAAAGTTGCGCTTGATAAAGACTGACGCAGAGATTAAGATATTAAAGGAAGCAGCAAAGATTGCAGATGCTGCGTTTACACATATTTTAGGCTTTATTCGTCCCGGCATAACAGAGTTAGAGGTTTCGAATGAGCTTGAGTTCTTTATGAGAAAAAGAGGTGCAACTTCATCATCTTTTGATATAATTGTTGCTTCGGGAATTCGATCTGCACTTCCTCATGGAGTGGCGAGTGAAAAAGTGATTGAAGCAGGTGATTTTGTAACACTTGACTTTGGGGCATATTATAAAGGATATGTATCTGACATTACAAGAACTGTATCAGTTGGAGAGCCTGATGATAAACTAAAGGAAATTTACAATATTGTTTTACAAGCGCAATTACTCGGGATGGAAGGAATCAAACCTGGAATGACTGGAAAAGAAGCCGACGCATTAACAAGAAATCATATTTCTTCACATGGGTATGGTGAATATTTTGGTCATTCAACAGGGCATGGTATTGGTTTAGAAGTGCATGAAGGACCTGCACTATCAGTAAGATCAAATCTTGTTCTTGAAGAAGGAATGATTGTAACTGTTGAACCTGGTATATATATTCCAGGGCTTGGCGGTGTTCGTATTGAAGATGATACGATTATTACGAAGGATGGAAATGAATCCCTCACTTACTCTACAAAAGAACTTATTATTCTTTAATGCATCTTATTAGGAGGATTTATTAATGATTTCAGTAAACGATTTTCGTACAGGTTTAACAATTGAAGTAGATGGCGGCTTATGGCGCGTGATGGATTTCCAACACGTTAAGCCTGGTAAAGGTGCGGCATTTGTTCGTTCAAAGCTTCGTAACCTGCGTACAGGAGCGGTTCAAGAGAAGACATTCCGTGCGGGTGAGAAGGTAGCGAAAGCGCAAATCGACAATCGCAAAATGCAGTATTTATATGCAAACGGAGAGCAACATGTATTCATGGACGTAGAGTCATATGATCAAATCGAGCTTCCAGCAACTTCTATTGAATATGAACTAAAGTTTTTGAAAGAAAACATGGAAGTTCATATTATGATGTATCAAGGTGAAACACTAGGAGTTGAGCTTCCTAATACTGTAGAGCTTGAAGTTACTGAAACAGAGCCAGGAATCAAAGGTGACACAGCATCAGGTGGAACAAAACCTGCTATTTTAGAAACGGGTTTATCTGTTCAAGTGCCTTTCTTTATCAACCAAGGTGATCGCTTAATCATTAACACAACAGAAGCTTCATACGTTTCAAGAGCTTAATCATATACTTACAATAGCGAATGAGAAAGACACTCGAGTGAGTGTCTTTTTTTTGTTATGAGATAAATTGGAAGACAGCCGTAATCGTTGCCTTTACTTGCAGTAAACCTGGTTCTATCGTTGTACTAACTCCTTTAACCATAGGCATCGTACTATAAAGTGGCTCAGGGATTGCTGCAGCACTACCACCTTCAATAATGAGTATTGGAGGATGATTTAGTTGAACACGGAGGGCTTGAGCAATTGCTGCGGCCTTCTGTGTGGCATTATTTATGGCAAGAGTGAGTGCTTGTTGTTCTTGATTTAACACATTCTTTGCAGAAAAATTGATCGCTAGTATGCTGTTTGCTCCACTTTCTATTGCTTTATCAACGACCATGCCAATTTGCTCCATATTGGATAAAGTAACAGTTAAACGATGTTCTACTTTATAATTTCTAAACGTTTGTACGCCATCCACAAAGTCGTATTGAGGGAAAATGGAATAATCAGATGTTCTAATTTTCTCTCTAGGTATTTGTAGTGAAAGCAAAGCATCCACAACGGCAGAACTCACTTGTGCATTTTCTCGCTGTGCGGGCACGAGTTCCTTATTCTCCGTAATGATTCCAATAATAACATCGGCCTGGTCAGGCTGAATATCCACCGTTCCTTCCCCTAACACCCTAATTTCATTATTACTTGTTGCTCTAGAAGGATTATGGTTCCGTACACGCGTGTAATCTTGATACATATCAACAACTCCTCCTTTTTTCAATACTTCTTCTTTGTAAAATGTATGCAATCTAAGGAATAAGATTCTAGTCTCAATAATAGAATTCAGGAGTCATAAAGTGGCCAAGCAGGCATACAAATGAATTAATGAGAAAGGTTCTGATGACAGGAGGAAAGGTTATGGAAGACGTTATTGGTATGTTACCTAAAGCAATTGCCAATCAAATGAATCAACTGTCTCCCTTTCAATTAAATGATATGGAAGAAATTCGAATTAGAATTGGTCGCCCATTGGAGATTACCTGTGGGGGAAAACCAATCTTTTTATCTTATATGGTAAAAGCAGAAGATGCGATACAACTGCTGAATAAGATCAGTCATTTTTCTATCTATACATTAGAGGAAGAATTAAAAAGAGGATATGTTACGGTGGCAGGTGGACATCGGGTGGGCCTTGCTGGGAAAGTTATTTTGGAGGCGGGCAAGGTAAAAGCAATTACAGATGTTTCCTCTTTTAACTTTCGTATAGCGCGAGAGAAAATCGGGATTAGTCATAGTCTCCTCCCGTTTCTATATGAAGGAGATTGGTTGCATACCATGATCATTGGGCCGCCACAGACAGGAAAGACAACGTTAATAAGAGATTTAGCGAGAGTGATTTCAACAGGTACAAAAACGATGCCGGCAGCCAAGGTAGGAATTGTTGATGAACGATCCGAGATTGCTGGAAGTATAAATGGTGTTCCTCAGCTGACATTTGGACCGAGAGTAGATGTATTAGATTCTTGTCCAAAAGCTGAAGGAATGATGATGATGATTCGCTCTATGAGTCCTGATGTATTAGTTGTAGATGAAATTGGTAGGGAGGAGGACGGAGAGGCTATTTTAGAAGCCGTTCATGCAGGGATCTCCCTTGTAACAACGACACATGGCCATTCCTACTCAGATATTGTAAAGAGACCTACATTAGCACCTATCATCAAGAGTGGAATATTTCAAAGGTTCATCGAATTAAGCCGATTAGAAGGGCCAGGCACGATACTTTCTGTGAAGGATCAACATGGTAGGAAAATTGTCAGAAAAGTGAGTGTGACATAAATGATAAAGTTAATCGGAGCCGTTTTTATTATCATTGCTACTACTTGGACGGGCTTTGAAGCCTCTAGGCACTTAACAGAAAGGCCTCGCCAGCTAAGACAATTAAAGTCAGCTTTACAATCACTTGAGGCGGAGATTATGTATGGTCATACCCCTCTTCATGAAGCATCAAGAAGATTAGCTTCACAGCTTTCTAAGCCACTCTCTTGGTTTTTTGAATCCTTTTCAAAAAAACTAACCAATTCTGAAACAACAGTAAAAGATGCATGGGAGGAAAGTCTTCAGGAGGTTTGGAAGCTCACAGCGTTAAAGCAAGGTGAGTATGAGATTATGAAGCAGTTTGGTGAGACGCTTGGGAGACATGATCGTTTCTCGCAGCAAAAACAAATTCGTTTGGCTTTAACCCATCTAGAGCGTGAAGAAGCGGATGCGTATGACAAGCAATCGAGATATGAAAAGATGATGAAAAGCTTAGGATTTCTATCAGGATTACTACTAGTTATTCTACTGATGTAAAAAATCGAATGTGGTCTTAGGAGGAAAAACGAATGGGTTTAGAAGTGGATATTATTTTTAAAATAGCTGGTGTAGGCATTGTAGTTGCGTTTTTACACACAATTCTCGATCAAGTCGGAAAGAAAGAGTACGCTCAGTGGGTAACTTTATTTGGCTTTATTTATATATTGTTTATGGTTGCTTCGATTGTGGATGACTTATTCCAAAAAATCAAATCAGTGTTTCTATTCCAAGGGTAAAGGAGGGTTTGACGATTGAAATCTTACAAATAGTTGGGTTTGCCCTCATTGCTACTTTTTTAGCACTTGTAGTAAAAGAGCAAAAACCAAATTTCGCCTTTCTGCTAATCGTATTTGTTGGATGTTCTATCTTTCTTTATTTAATCGATCAAATCTATGCGATTATCCATATGCTTGAAAAAATAGCGATCAATGCGAATGTAAATATCATTTACGTAGAAACCATTCTGAA
This sequence comes from Bacillus sp. (in: firmicutes), assembly GCA_011524525.1. Classification (GTDB taxonomy): domain Bacteria; phylum Bacillota; class Bacilli; order Bacillales; family Cytobacillaceae; genus Robertmurraya_A. The sequence goes on from WTKE01000051.1 coordinate 10,908, forward strand.
AATCATCGGAATTGCTTATATTGCCGAGTTTGCTTCTCAAATTACAAAGGATGCGGGACAAGCTGCAATCGCTTCGAAAATTGAGATGGCTGGGAAAATACTAATCCTTGCCATGGCAATTCCCATTTTGACGGTGTTGATAGAAACAATTATTGCATTAATCCCAAATTAGTTGAGCCACTGAACAGAATAAAAGAAGGTGAAAAAGTTGAAGCAACTGATCTTCAAAACAATCTCTCTCTTATTTCTCATCCTATTTGTATTTGTTCCAATTAGTAAGGCGGAGACAAATGACGAAACTCAATCTTCTTCACAGTCAGTCCTAAATCCTGAACAAATGATGGAGGAACAGCTTGAAGCTTTAGATATCGATGAAATGAAGGTGTTTTGGGAAAAGATTACGACAGAATACGGAGGGTTTCTTCCGGAAAGTCAAAAGGGAAGCCTATACGATTTTATCAAAGGGGACAAGCAATTTTCCTTAAAAGAGTGGACGAACGGAATAATTAAATTTATTTTTCACGAATTTGTTGTGAATGGAAAGCTTCTTGGCACACTTATATTACTTACCGTGTTCTCGATGTTTTTGCAAACACTACAAAACTCATTTGAAAAGAGCACAGTTAGTAAAGTAGCGTATGCGATTGTCTTTATGGTGTTAATTATTATCGCGCTCAATAGTTTTCATGTAGCCATCCAGTATACAAATGATACGATAACAACGATGATTTCCTTCATCTTAGCGCTCATACCGCTTCTTCTTGCATTAATCGCCTCGTCGGGGGGACTTGTATCTGCTGCCTTTTTCCATCCAGTGATTTTATTCCTTATGAATAGCAGTGGGATGTTTATACAATATGTTGTTTTACCACTTCTGTTTTTAGGAGCCGTACTAAGCATTGTTAGTATTTTATCAGAACATCACAAAGTGACTCAATTAGGGAACCTGTTAAGAAATTGGAGCATTGGATTACTCGGAATCTTCTTAACTGTTTTCCTTGGTGTTCTAAGTGTACAAGGAGCTTCAGCTGCTGTGACAGATGGAATTACGATTCGAACAGCAAAATTCATTACCGGTAATTTTATTCCTGTTATTGGCCGAATGTTTACAGATGCCACGGACACGGTGATTAGTGCTTCTCTGCTACTGAAAAATACGGTTGGAATTGCAGGGGTCGCTATATTGTTGCTAATTGTCGCATTTCCAGCGATCAAGATATTAATGATTGCCTTTATATATAAATTTGCAGCTGCCGTTTTACAGCCTCTAGGAGGAGGACCTGTTATCGCCTGTTTAGAAATTATTAGTAAAAGCATTGTTTTCGTGTTTGCTGCCTTAGCGATTTGTTCTATGATGTTTTTCTTAAGTTTAACCGTTGTCATTGCAGCAGGAAACCTTACGATGATGGTTCGTTAGGAGGGGTGGAATGGATTTCTTAAAAGATTGGATCACGAATATTATCCTTTTCGTCTTACTAGCAACAGTTGTTGATATGCTGCTTCCAAATTCGAATATGCAAAAATACACCAGGATGGTAACTGGTTTATTACTAATAGCAATTATTCTTTCACCCGTCCTGAAAATACTATCTAGTGATTTTGAGGCGAGCCTCTCCGCCATTACGGAAGTAGATTCCATTTCAGAAAAAAATATAGAAAATTCAATAGAAATGAAGAAAAAAGAAATACAAGCCTCTTTTGATGCATATGCTTTAGAAGAAGTGGCTGTCCAATTAAAAAAGGACGTTGAAGAGGAGTTGATGGAACAGTACGGTTTAGAGATTGCTAGTATCGATCTATCGGTGGATGAAACGAGCAGCGCAACCTTCCCAGACAATCTTAAAGAGATATCTGTTACATTACGTGATTCAACAACGGAGGATGTGGTAGAAGTCGTTCAAATGGTTGATATTAATACGAACTCACCTCTACCATCTAATTCTGAAAGTGAACAAAACGAAGACCTGTCTTCACTTCTCTCTGAAAAATGGGATGTAAACAAAGGCGCTGTTGAAATCTTCATAGAAGGGGGGAACAAATAAGTGGAAAATGACACAGAAAAAGATAAAGAACCTAACAAAGATAAAGGGCCAATTACATTCCTAAAAAAACTATTTAGTAAAGATAGCCCTCCTGAGAAAAAGTCTAGTAAATATCAATACTTCTTAATCGTCTTATTAATTGGAGCCGCCATTATGTTAGCAAGTAATTTGCTAATAAATCCAAGTCCTTCAGCTGTGGAAACGGGAGCAAATGCCGAGGAATCAAACGAGGATGTTGAAACATTTGGACAGAAAAAAATTGATGGGAATGAAATCATTGCCGCCTATGAAGATCATTACGAAAATCAATTAAAGGAAACATTAGAGGGTATTGTCGGCGTTGGAGAAGTCATTGTAGCTGTGAATGTCGACGCGACTGAGAAAAAGATACTTGAAAAAAATGTGGTTGTTCAGTCCCAAAAAACCGAAGAGGTTGACCGAGAGGGTGGGCAAAGAACAGTCGAAGACCAATCAAAGGATGAACAGTTAGTGATTATCCGAGATGGGGAAAAAGAGGTTCCTATTGTAATAGAAACGAAGAAGCCTGCCATTCGCGGTGTCATCGTCATTGCAAAGGGAGCTGATAATATACAAGTGAAAAAATGGATACTTGAGTCCGTTACTAAACTATTAGATGTACCGGTTCACCGAGTATCTGTTATGCCTAAAAAATAAAAGGGGGATTTATAGATGTTATTGAAAAAACAAACGGTTTGGTTATTAACAATGCTTAGCTTAGTTGTTGTATTATCGGTATATTACATTACTTCTCCAGAACAGCAAATGAATAATATGGCTACAGTAGACAAAGAAACAGAGGAAGATTCAACTGTAAGTGGTGAAAATACATCTGAATCTGGTGAAACAGTTATTTCTAGTACGGCTAGCGATGAAATGTTTGAAGCACTACGCTTAGAGCTAGATGAAGAGAGAAGTAAATTAAAAGAAGAGTTAGAAACGACAGTTGCCTCAACGGACCTTCCAACTGAAGACATTAATGCGGCTCTTGATAAAATTAAAGAATTAAATGATGTTAGTCAAAAAGAAGCACTTCTTGAAACGATGATTGTAGCAATGGATTATGATGATGCTTTAGTAAGAGTAAGTGATGATGAGGTTCGTGTCACTGTAAAAGCAAAAAGCCATTCTCCAGCAGCTGCAAATGAAATTTTAAAGTTAGTTCGCTCTGAATTAGGCGGGTTAAAGCCAGTGGTGCAATTCCAAATTAGTAAATAATGAAAAACGGAAAGCCGGAGCGCTTTCCGTTTTTTATTCAACTAGCCGATTTTTAACTGCATACAGGGCTGCTTGAGTACGGTCGGCTAAATCAAGCTTTGAGAGAAGGTTAGAAACATGGGTTTTAACGGTTTTCTCTGTTATATATAGGCTAGTTGCAATCTCTTTGTTACTTTTTCCTTTGGCGATTTCTTTTAATACATCCATTTCTCGTTTTGTTAACTCATAAATGGAATGACGAGATTGGCTTCGATCGGTTGATAACTTCGCTAATAAATGACTTGTAGCCTTGGGGTGTAGCTGATTTGTTCCTAACATCACATTTCGGATCGACTGAACAAGTTCGTCTGGTTGAATATCCTTTAATTGATACCCAGAAGCACCCGCCTCGAGTGCAGGAATGACATGATCTTGCTCAGAAAAGCTTGTCAGAATAATGATTTTTATCGTAGGGTACAAGTTTTTTATATTTTTCGTAGCTTCGATGCCATCCATTTCCGGCATGGAAAGATCCATTAATATTAGGTCGGGTTGATGTCTTTTCGTAAGCTCAATGGCTTCCACTCCGTTCCCCGCTTCACCTACAATTTCGATTTCTTTTTGGGTGCGAAGAAATAAGACGAGGCCCCTACGAACAACGTGATGATCATCGACCACAAGAATCTTCGTAGTCATTTAGCTCCCCTCCTTAATTTGGTATCTTGATTTGAATAAGTGTTCCATTATCGGGGGAACTTTCTAGTGAAAACTCCCCCTTAAAAGCTTCGGTTCGAAGTCGCATACTTTGTAAACCAAGAGATGGTGTTTGAACTCCCTTTTGGTATTGGAACCCAATACCAAGATCTTTAATGGTGAGAATGGTTTTCTCTTTTGTTTTTTCTAAATCAATATATACAACCGTTGTACCAGCATGCTTTTTACAATTCGCAAGTGCCTCTTGCCCAATTCTCCACAGTGCTTCTTCGACCTGACTTGAAAAATGAGGGACACCCTTCATGTTAAAATGAACAGTGAGACCTAGTAACTGGCCGTATTTTTGAAAGGCACTTAGTAGTCCATCTTCTAACCCTTGAGGACGTAACTGCCAAATCAAAGATCTCATTTCCCCAAGTGCATCTTGAGCAAGCTCTTGTATATAGGTGAACGTATTCTTCATTTCCTCAGGTTTAGTCATCTCTATACCTGCTCTTGCCGTGAGGCTTAAAGAAAATAATAATTGATTTACAGAATCATGAAGATCTCGTGCAAGTCGATTTCGTTCATCGTTCAGCGCGGTTTTTTGCTCATGTTCCACAAGCTTCAGCCGCTTAATGGCCGTACCAATTTGAAATGCAACGGCTTCCAGCAGGGCTAACTCATCGTCCTTGAAAAAGGTTTTAAAGGGAGCCCCTACATTTAATAAACCAAATCTTTCGTCACCTGCACGGAGCGGCACGGTAGCATGATGTGTTAAGCCGTTATGGTCTCCGTTTTGAGTTTCTATGGCTTCCTCGATTCTTTGACACTCAATAATATTGGTTGCCTTTGTTATTTTCTGATGATGATAACGATTAACACACCAGCACGAACCCTTACACATTTTTATGTTTTGTTCATACGAAAGAGCAGGGGGAAGGGCTTCGTGTGCAACTAGTTGATGGGAGCCGTTTTCATCAATAAAGAAGATCCAACCTGTTTGGAGTCCTGTTAAATCCAAAAGCTTTTTTAGGACTTGAGATAAAACGTGATTCAGCTCAGTTCCCTCGTTTAACATTTCAGCAATTTCTTTTAGTATTTTCATTTCTCTAAATCTAGAACTCTCACCCATCACGCCACCCTCAAATAATAGAAATTTATTATGTTCAAACTATTGTCAACTTCTTTGTAAAAATTCAATCGTTTCATTTGATGGTCCTGTCACAAATGCAGTGTTCCACCCGTTCTCCAACTTGTATGGACCTTCCACCATACAAAAATTGTATTCTTTACAACGTAGAATGATTTCTTGTAAAAAAGGAACTTCGAAGCAAATATGCGTATGTGAGACTTTATTTACATGATCACCTAGAAAAAGTTCCAAACGAACATCCTCTAAGCGTAGAAAAACAATATCCTCATCCATTAATTTTACCTGTTCTTCTACTTGAAAATGAAGTACCTTTTCATAAAAAGAAATGGATTTCTCTAAATCTTTTACTTCAATCCCATAATGATGGACCCGCAAGATAACTACCTCCTAAAGAATGACATTAATATCTCCAAATTCATGCCATAAATATTGTTTATTTAGAGCTTCCTCATACGCAGGAAATAGCTTTTCTTTTGGTACAAAAGCTAAAAGCATATCCAAGTGGCTCGCTTTTGGTTCATGAAAGCCAGTAATGATTCCATCAACCAACTGTAACTTTGACTCTTCAGTAATATACAAATTTGTCCATCCATTGAGACAGCTGGTCTTCGAAGCGGTTTCCAAAGCACGGACAACGGTCGTACCTACCGCAATGACTTTTGAATCGCGTTTCTTTGTATCTAGTACTTTATTCATTGTCACCTCTGGAATCATATATTTCTCTCTATTTTCTTCAGGACTTGGCAGCAAATGATCGTCCGAAAAATAACTGAGCCCTGTGTGCAATTGAAGAAAAGCAATCTGAATTCCTTTTTTTTGTAATCGAAATAGCAGTTCCCAGCTTATGGCTCTTCCGGCTGAAGGCATTTCCATCGAACCGGGTGTTGTCGCGAAAACAGTTTGATAATATTCAAGACTCCAAGGTTCATGAATATATTCATAACGGATAGGTTCTCCGATCATATAGACCTCTTCTAGAAGCTCAGTACCTCCTTTTGAAAATAGAATTCGAGAAAGGGGAGTAGGGCTTTTCTTATTTAATACGGTAGCTGACAAAGTAGGGGAGAAGTGTAAAACTTCTCCTTCCGAAACCTCATCACTTAAAATTAAAGCTTCCCATTCGAACTCATTTATTTTACGTGCAAGCTTTACTTCTATAATCGATGGTTTCTTCTGATGATTTTGATGAAACCTAGCTCTTAATAGTGCGGGGATGGTTCTGCTATTGTTAAGAACAAGCAGGTCACCTTCTTGAAGATAATGTTCAAGCTGACAGAATTCATCGTGGTATACTTGCCCACTTTGTTTATTAAGAACCATCATTTTCACTTGATCACGTCTAAGTCCTCTTCGCTCAGGGGGGATTGACGCATTCAACTTTGTCGGAAGATGAAAATCAAAAGTTTGTGAAGTCATTTTCTTTCCTCCTTAAATACTTGGGCTTCAAACCGTTTCCCGGTAATATTAGTTGAATCGTCAGAAGCTAAATACAGAAAAACATCAACCACATCATTAGGGTCTGCTAACGGGTAATCACAATCAGGAACGGCTAGTGTGTGCATTTCGGTATTCATTTCCCCAGGATCAACCATATTGATACGGATATTTGTATCACGTAGTTCATCAGCCCAAGTTTCTGTTAATCCTTCAATTGCAAACTTTGATACTCCATAGGCACCCCAACCAGCATACCCGGTTGAGCCAGCTTCAGAGGTAATATTAATGACTGACCCCTTATTTTGTAAAAGCATGTGAGTCAGCACTCTTTTTGTTAGAGAAAAAGGGCCAAGAACATTTACGTGTAATGTAGTAGAAAAGTCATCCTCAGGATAATCTAATAAAAGAGGCATTGGGCTCGGTCCGAGGGTGGAGGCATTATTAATTAACACATCGATCTGTCCAAATCTTTCTACTGTTAAAGCTACAAATCTTTCAAGGTCTCTTGGGAGAGAAATATCTGCCTTTATCGCAAACACTTCTGCTCCGAATTGTTCTGCTTCTTCCTTCACTTGAGATAAGGCTTCCATATTTCTAGCGCAAATAGACAACCGTTTTCTTTGTTTGGCAAATGCTAATGTTAAAGCCTTTCCTAATCCTTTTGATGCTCCAGTTATCATAACTACCTCGTTACTGTTCATTACAAATCTCCTCCTGTATAAATGGTTCCTTGTAATTACAGAATAGAAAATATTTCAAACCTTTCCCTCATGAAAAAGCTCGAAATTTTCTACAACTTTAGTCGTAGGAGAAAATTCGACTAACAAAAACTTTAAAAAATCTTATATTTCAAAAATGAAAACGCGTTCCTTTGTCGAATATGTATATAGAGGAATAAAGGTTGAACTTTTATGAGGTCTTATCGTATGATATTAGTATCTAGTGCTAAAAAGTAAATTAGAGGTGAGTATGATGTTAAAGGTTCAAGAAATTAGAGAATTAATAAAACTTGTTGATCAATCAAGTCTAGATGAATTTGTTTATGAATACGAAGGTGCAAAGATCAAAATGAAAAAGAATGCGGCTGTGGAAACAGTGGCTGTAAAGAAACAAGTTACACCAGAGTCTGTAGTCGTTGCTGAAAGAACACCAGCACCAGTGGCTGCTGTAGAGGTAAAGCAAGAGGAGCCAATAGCACCCCAAGCCCAACCAGCCCAACCAGCTGCTGATACTTCAAACTTACATAAAATCACTTCACCGATGGTTGGTACGTTCTATCAATCACCTTCTCCTGATGCTGATGTGTATGTTAAGGTTGGCTCAAAGGTTTCAAGCGATTCAGTAGTTTGTATCGTAGAAGCAATGAAGTTATTTAATGAAATCGAAGCTGAAGTTAACGGAGAGATTGTAGAAATACTTGTAAAAGACGGACAGTTAGTTGAGTATGGTCAACCGTTATTTTTAGTGAAGCCAGAGTAAGGAGCTGTCTGCTATGATAAAAAAGTTATTAATTGCGAATCGAGGAGAAATTGCCGTCCGTATTATCCGGGCTTGTCGTGAGCTGGAAATAGAGTCTGTTGCTGTATATTCTGAAGCGGATCGGGAATCTTTACATGTTCAGCTTGCAGACGAGGCATACTGTATTGGACCAACAGCTTCAAAGGATAGCTACTTGAATTTTACAAATATCATTAGTGTAGCTAAGCTGACAAGCTGTGATGCGATTCATCCGGGGTATGGATTTCTAGCTGAGAATGCTGATTTTGCTGATCTTTGTCGAGACGTAAATATTACATTTGTTGGACCTTCTCCAGAAGCCATCTCTAAAATGGGGACAAAGGATGTAGCCCGTGAGACGATGAAACAGGCTGGAGTTCCGATTGTTCCGGGATCTCAAGGAATCATTAAAGATGACGAAGAAGCCATCGAATTAGCAAATAAGATTGGTTACCCTGTTATTATAAAAGCAACTGCTGGTGGAGGCGGAAAAGGAATTCGTGTTGCCCGAACGGAGCAGGAGCTAATTAAAGGCATTAATATTACCCAACAAGAAGCATTAACTGCTTTTGGTAACCCGGGTGTGTATATCGAAAAGTTTATTGAAGAGTTTCGACATGTTGAGATACAAGTTCTTGCAGATAATCATGGTCATGCCATCCATTTAGGAGAAAGAGATTGCTCCATCCAAAGAAGACTTCAAAAGCTTCTTGAGGAAACTCCTTCTCCAGCCTTAGACGGAGAAGTAAGACATGAGATGGGAACAGCAGCAGTTAAAGCAGCGTTAGCAGTTGATTATTCTGGAGCTGGGACAGTAGAATTTATTTATGATTATCAAAATCGTAAGTTTTACTTTATGGAAATGAATACTCGTATCCAAGTAGAACATCCTGTCACAGAGATGGTAACTGGCGTTGACCTTATTAAGGAACAAATTAAAGTGGCATCTGGTGAAAAGCTTAGTTTAACCCAAGAAGAAGTTACTTTTAATGGGTGGGCGATTGAATGTAGAATTAACGCAGAAAATCCAATGAAGAAATTCATGCCTTCACCTGGTAAAATAGAAATGTATCTTCCTCCTGGGGGGTTAGGAGTTCGTGTGGATTCAGCTGCATATCCTGGTTATACGATTCCTCCATACTATGACAGCATGATTGCGAAGCTAATTACGTACGGAAGTACTAGAGAAGAAGCAATCGCACGCATGAAAAGAGCGTTAAGTGAATTTGTCATAGAAGGAATTCATACAACTATTCCATTCCACTTAAAACTCTTAAATCATGAAAAATTTGTTGAAGGAGACTTTAACACGAAATTTCTTGAAATGTATGATTTAATGGAAACAGGAAAATAAAGTTGGAGGTGCTTTGAATGAGCGAAAATAACATCTTGGAAATGAATCCAGGAAACTCTGGTCTTGGGAAAGTAGAGATTGCACCTGAAGTGATTGAGGTAATTGCTGGTATTGCAGCTTCTGAAGTAGAAGGAGTTTCTCAAATGAGAGGCAACTTTGCATTAGGAGTCGTTGAGCGATTAGGTAAGAAAAATCATGGCAAGGGCGTTAAGGTGGAGCTTGGAGAAGACGGAATTAAAGTGGATGTGTATTGCTTAATGAAGTTTGGTGTTTCCATTCCAACCGTTGCTCAAAAGGTTCAAGATAATATTCGACAAGCGCTTTTGAATATGACTGCACTTGATGCTAAGGAAGTAAATGTGCATATCGTTGGCATTCAGTTTGAAAGTACGAAACAAGAGGTTGAACAAGAACAAGAGCTGTAATTTACTCACTCTAAAGAGTCAAGGACAACAAAAAAGTCTTTGGCTCTTTTTTCTTTCGAGTATTTCATGTATGATGAGTTATTATGCTATGATCATATAGATGATTAGGATATCTCAATCAATAAAGGAGTTTAGGATAGATGAAAAGAAGAACGGCAAGAGAAAAAGCATTACAAGCATTGTTTCAAATTGACATGAGTGAAGCAGATCCAAAGGAAGCGATTCTTCATGTATTGGAAGAAGAGCGTGGAGATGACTACCTCTCAAATCTAGTTAGCGGCGTTGTGGAACACAAAAGTGAGATAGATGAAATGATTAAAAAGCATTTAGAAAAATGGACAATTGAGCGAATTGCACCAGTAGATCGGAACCTGTTAAGACTGGCTGTTTACGAACTTGTATTTTTAAAAGAAGAAGTACCTGCAAACGTTGTTATCGATGAAGCGATTGAGATTGCGAAAGTATACGGAGATGAGCATGCGAGTCGATTTATAAACGGCGTTCTCTCTAAAATAAAGCAACAATCTTAAAAAGCAGTAATTCCGCTTTACGAATAGGGGGAAAGGTTATGGAAGCGCAAACGATAAATGGTAAAGAATTAAGTATAAAGAAGAGATTAGAAATCCAAGAAAACGTACAAAGTCTTAAAAAAGAGGAAATAGTACCAGGTCTAGCTGTTATATTAGTAGGGAATAACGATGCTTCACGTACATATGTGGCTAATAAACAGAAAGCTTGTAAGGAGCTTGGAATTTATTCTGAGCTTATAACCTTCGACGCAACTGTTACTCAAGAGGTTTTACTATCTAAGATATATGCGCTGAATGAGAACAAAGATATTCATGGAATATTGGTACAACTTCCACTTCCCCAACACTTGGATGAAAATGAAATAATTGATGCGATTTCGCCGACAAAGGATGTTGATGGGTTTCATCCAATTAATGTCGGGAAAATGGTCATAGGACAAGACGCCTTGATGCCCTGTACGCCCTCAGGTGTAATGGAGATGCTTAAAGAGAATGGAATTTCTCTATCTGGAAAGCATGTAGTGATTGTTGGGAGAAGCAATATCGTCGGAAAACCCCTCGGACAAATGCTGCTAAACCAAGATGCTACGGTTACGTATTGTCATTCAAAGACGCAAGATTTGCCTTCATTCACAAAGCAAGCGGATATTTTAATTGCAGCAGTAGGTAAAGCCAACTTTATTACTCCGGATTATGTCAAAAAAGGAGCAGTGGTGATTGATGTTGGAATCAACCGAAACGAAGAAGGTAAGCTCTGCGGGGATGTTGCCTACCATCAGGTAAAAGAAATAGCTTCCTACATTACCCCAGTACCAGGTGGAGTCGGTCCCATGACTATTACCATGCTTATGTATAACACAGTCAAAGCCGCACGAAAAGCTATTCAAGGATAGATTTTCATAAAAAACAGCCCTTTTTTATAGGTAATCCCTTTTCCAACCATCAAGACGTGACTGAAAAGAGATTTATCCTTATAATTAGATAGGACTGTTTTTTTGCGTGATCCATACCTTTGTTTAAAAAAGGAGTAAGAAATGGAAGAAAAGCAATATGTAACAATAACTGCCTTAACCAAATATATTAAAAGAAAGTTTGACGCTGATCCACATTTACAGGATATGTACGTAAAAGGGGAAATTTCAAATTTTAAACAGCACTCCAGTGGACATATGTACTTTACTTTAAAAGACGAAAAAGCAAGAATCCTGGCTGTTATGTTTTCAAGCTTTAATAAATCCATTAAATTCAGACCAGAAAACGGAATGAAAGTGTTAGTAAAAGGTGATATCACCGTATACGAACAAAGTGGTCAGTATCAAATGTACATAAAAGAGATGCAGCCAGATGGAATTGGCGATCTTTATCTAGCTTTTGAACAGCTAAAAGAAAAACTATTAAAACAGGGTTTATTTTCAAAGGAATATAAAAAACCATTGCCCAAATACCCCCACACAGTTGGGGTAATTACCTCACCTACGGGAGCAGCGATACGAGATATTCTAACGACCCTAAAAAGGAGATACCCGATTGCTAATATAATGGTTATTCCCGCCCTTGTTCAGGGAGAACAAGGAGCTGCATCCATTGTAAAGGCAATTGAACAAGCAAATCAATCACATGAGATTGATGTATTGATTGTTGGGCGCGGTGGGGGATCAATTGAGGAACTATGGTCGTTTAATGAGGAAGTAGTGGCAAGGGCCATATTTGCATCTAGGATTCCAATTATCTCTGCTGTTGGTCATGAAACAGACACCACCATTGCTGATTATGTAGCGGATCTTCGAGCACCGACTCCAACGGGTGCCGCCGAGCTTGCTGTTCCACATATTGATGAATTAATTGAAAGAGTGTTAACAAGGCAAACAAGGATTATTCGAAAAATTAAAGAGAAGATAAATGTACAAGCACAGCGATATGATCGTTTAAGTAAATCTTACGCCTTTAAGTATCCTCAAAGATTGTATGAACAAAAGTTAGAGCAGGTTGATAAGTCGACAGAATTATTACAGAGAGCAGCACAAGCTTTATTTTTGAATAGAAATGAAGGATATATTCGTACCAAACGGAGACTTGAAAGAAATAATTTGAATACTCTACTTCAAACAGCCGTTCTGCAGCAAACAAAGACAGAAAAGGCATTAAATCGTGCTTTTGCTAGCCTTCTATTAGCTAAGAAAAAAGAACATCAACGAGTGAATATGGCATTGGATGCATTAAGCCCTCTGAAAATTATGGATCGAGGATATAGTCTCGTCTACGATGAAGACGATCTCTTAGTAAAAAGTACGGAACAAATCCAACTTAATGATAATATTAAAATAAAACTTGTAGATGGTTCTATCACTTGTGAAGTGTTAGAGATCGAGGGGAAGGATCAAACAAATGAGTAAAGAAACGAAAATTAGCTTTGAAGAAGCTATGCAGCAACTTGAAGATATTGTTGAACAACTAGAAGAGGGAGATGTACCTTTAGAAGAGGCGATTTCTATTTATAAAAAAGGAATGGAGCTCTCAAAGCTTTGTCACGATAAGCTTCGAAATGTAGAAGAGCAACTAACAGAAATTCTTACGGAGAATGGGAAGAAGGAAACCTTCTCTATTCAAGAGGAGGAATAAAAGTGAAGAAAGTGGGATTTACCACCTTTTCTAAGAAGTATAAAGAGCTAGTGGAAGCTTATTTAAATGAATCTGTTAGTAGATTAACTGCCCCTTCACTAATTAAGGAAGCGATGCTGTATTCGTTAGAAGCAGGTGGCAAAAGAATACGCCCGTTATTACTCTTCGCTACACTAGAAGCGTTTGGGAAGAAGGGGGAATTCGGTTTAGAAGCGGCTGCAGCAATAGAGATGATCCATACGTACTCTTTGATTCATGACGATCTTCCTAGCATGGATAACGATGACCTGCGAAGAGGAAAACCAACAAACCATAAGGTGTTTGGAGAAGCATATGCCATTCTTGCTGGAGACGCCCTTTTAACGTACAGCTTTCAAGTAATTTCAAGTGCCTCCTCCGAGGCTATACCAGCCGAAGTGAAGATTCAACTTATTACTGAGCTAGCAAAAGCATCAGGGGCCGAAGGGATGGTAGGTGGACAAGTTGCCGATATGGATGGGGAAGGGAAAGATTTAAGTCTTGATGAACTTGAATACATTCACATCCATAAGACAGGGAAGTTACTAGCATACAGCGTGGTTGCTGGAGCCATGATTGCCGGTGCAAATACTCATCAATTAGAAAAGTTTGCTACATTTGCTCATCATTTAGGTTTAGCTTTTCAAATTAGGGATGATATTCTAGACCTTGAAGGTGATGAAAACATCATCGGAAAGAAAGTGGGCAGTGACGAACAAAACAATAAGAGCACATATCCATCGTTGCTGACGATTGAGGGGGCGAGGCAATCGTTACTAGAGCATATTTCGCTTGCAAAGGATGCGCTAAATAGCATGGAACTAGAAACGGATATTCTTAAAGAAATTACGGATTTAGTAGCTAACCGAAATCATTAATAAGAGTGTAAACGGAAAACATTTGGAAAAATGTCTGTAATACGGTACTCTTAATATATACAAGAATAACGAAACACATGAACAACTAAGAAAAAGATTGGCAACAATTAAGAGATGAAAGTGAGTGGTCCTACTAGTGGATCTGTTATCAATTAAAGACCCTTCCTTTTTAAAAGGGCTTTCTCAACAACAACTACAAGACTTAAGTAACGACATCAGACAATTTTTAATAGAAAAATTATCAGTTACGGGTGGGCATATCGGACCGAACTTAGGAGTAGTAGAGCTGACTATTGCTCTTCATACTTGTTTTTCTAGTCCAAAAGATAAAATTTTATGGGATGTTGGTCACCAATCTTATGTCCATAAAATTTTAACAGGTAGAGCCAGTGAGTTTGACACATTAAGACAATATAAAGGCTTATGCGGATTTCCAAAGATGATTGAAAGTGAACATGATGTGTGGGAAACAGGACATAGTTCTACGTCTTTATCCGCTGCTATGGGAATGGCGATAGCAAGGGATTTAAAAAAGGAGAAATCTTTTGTTGTCCCAGTGATTGGTGATGGTGCATTAACTGGTGGAATGGCACTAGAGGCATTAAATCACATTGGTCATGAAAAGAAGAACCTCATCGTTATCTTAAATGACAATGAGATGAGCATTGCACCGAATGTTGGAGCTCTTCACAGTATCTTAGGGCGATTACGAACAGCTGGGAAGTATCACTGGGCGAAAGATGAACTAGAGTATTTGTTAAAGAAAATTCCTGCTGTTGGAGGGAAATTAGCAACAACGGCTGAGCGGATAAAAGATAGCCTGAAGTATTTATTGGTTTCAGGTATGTTTTTTGAAGAGATGGGCTTTACGTATTTAGGACCAGTAGATGGTCATAATTATGATGAACTATTTGAAAATTTAGCTTACGCAAAAAAGACAGAAGGACCGGTTCTTTTACACATAATCACTAAAAAAGGGAAGGGATATCATCCAGCAGAAAGCGACGTAGTGGGTACTTGGCACGGAACGGGGCCATATAAAATTGAAACAGGAGATTTCCCAAAACCAGCTCAAACTCCTCCGCCAGCATGGAGTAAACTGGTTAGTGAAACGGTTCGAAGACTGGCACGAGAAGATGAGAGAATCGTTGCAATCACTCCTGCTATGCCTGTTGGTTCGAAGCTTGAGGGATTTGCGAGTGAATTCCCTGATCGTATGTTTGATGTAGGAATTGCTGAACAGCATGCAGCAACTGTTGCTGCAGGACTCGCGACCCAAAAGATGAAGCCGTTTTTAGCGATTTATTCGACTTTCCTACAACGTGCTTATGATCAAGTGGTTCATGATATTTGCCGTCAAAATTTAAATGTTTTTATTGGGATTGATCGCGCAGGACTTGTAGGTGCTGATGGAGAAACTCATCAAGGAGTATTTGATATTGCCTTTATGAGACATGTGCCAAACATGGTGCTGATGATGCCTAAAGATGAAAACGAAGGACAACATATGGTCAATACAGCCTTAAAGTATGATGATGGACCGATTGCCATGAGATTCCCTCGTGGAAATGGAGTGGGTGTTCCACTCGATGAGGAACTTAAAACAATTCCGATTGGTACTTGGGAAGTATTAAAAGAAGGCGAAGATGTGGCTATTTTAACTTTTGGGACAACGATTCCAATGGCGTTAGAGGCAGCAAATCATCTTGAACAGCAGGGGATTCGTGTGAAGGTTGTCAATGCACGATTTATTAAACCGTTAGACCGTCAGATGCTCTTAGAACTTTTCGAACGTAATATGCCTGTATTAACAATTGAAGAAGCGATTCTTCAAGGTGGGTTTGGAAGTTCTGTTTTAGAGTTTGCAGCTGAAAATCGTTACTTTGATGCTATGATTGATCGTATGGGGATTCCAGATCAATTTATTGAGCATGGAAGTGTTGATGAATTATTGAAAGAAATTGATTTGACTGTGGATTCAACGATTCGGAAAGTAATCGAACTTACACAGGTTAAAGGGAAAAAGGGTTCACTTCTATGAAAAGTAAAAAAGAAAGAATTGACGTCCTGTTAGTTGAACGTGGGTTAATCGAAACTAGAGAAAAAGCGAAAAGAGCGATCATGGCAGGACTCGTATATAGCAATGAAAACCGGTTGGATAAACCAGGTGAGAAAATTAGCAGTGATCTGCCGTTAACGATAAAAGGCAATGTCATGCCCTATGTGAGTAGGGGTGGCTTAAAGTTAGAAAAAGCTCTGAAGGAATTTGACGTACATGTCGAAGGAAAGGTTTTGTTAGATATTGGAGCTTCCACCGGCGGATTCACGGACTGTGCATTACAAAATGGGGCGAAACAATCGTATGCCTTAGATGTCGGATATAATCAGTTAGCATGGAAACTGAGACAAGATGAACGAGTCATCGTCATGGAACGGACAAATTTTCGTTATGTGACACCAGCCGACCTTTCTGGTGAAATGCCGAATTTTGCTTCAATAGATGTTTCGTTTATATCATTAAAGCTTATACTCCCTGTGTTAAAAACTCTTTTAGTGCCCAACAGTGATATTATTGCATTGGTCAAACCACAATTTGAGGCTGGTAGAGAAGAGGTAGGGAAAAAAGGGATTGTAAGGGATCCAAAGGTTCATGAATCGGTCATAAATAAAATTATCGACCTTTCCTTGTCTCTTGGTTATGATGTCAATAATCTATCCTTCTCACCAATCACCGGTGGCGATGGCAATATTGAGTTTTTACTCCATTTAGTCTGGGAAGGTGAAAAGGACCAAGGGAATAACCATCTTTCTAAGAAGCCAAGCCAAATTGTTTCAGAAGCTCATGAAGTATTAAAATCCAAGGGGAATGTTGAAGAATAAGCGTCATGCTTGTTCTTCTTTTTAGTGTCGGTAAATTTTGACGAAATAAGCAAAAGGATGTATATTTATACATATATACTACAAAAGTTGAAAAAATATTACAAAATATTACAGAGTTTTTGAAAGCAATCAGGGGTGAAATCATGAATAAAGGTCAACGTCATATTAAAATTAGAGAAATCATTACAAGCAATGATATTGAGACACAAGATGAATTAGTTGATGAACTAAAGTTTGCTGGATTTAATGTAACACAAGCAACCATTTCGAGAGATATTAAAGAACTACACTTAGTAAAAGTACCGCTTATGGATGGAAGATACAAATATAGTCTTCCTGCCGATCAACGTTTTAATCCTCTTCAAAAATTAAAGAGAAATTTAATGGATGCCTTCGTTCGAATTGATAGTGCAGGTCACTTACTTGTTATGAAAACATTACCAGGTAATGCCATGGCCATTGGTGCACTGATAGATAACTTAGATTGGGAAGAGATTTTAGGAACGATTTGTGGAGATGATACGATCCTCATTATTTGTAGAAAAGAAGAAGAAACGATTACGATTTCCAATCGATTCCTTGAAATGCTCTAAAATAGAGGTGAAACCAGTTGTTAACCGAGTTGTCGATTAAAAACTTTGCAATTATTGAAAACCTAACGGTGTCCTTTACAAAAGGATTGACCGTATTGACAGGTGAAACAGGAGCAGGAAAATCGATTATAATCGATGCTGTTCATCTTCTTGTCGGGGGAAGAGGTTCGTCAGAATTTGTTCGACATGGGGAAGAAAAAGCTGAAATTGAAGGCCTTTTCCAATTAGAGAGTTTGACGCACCCCAGTTATCAAAAGGCCGAAGAGTTTGGTATAGAGATTGAAGAGGGAATGCTGATATTAAGAAGAGATATATCACAATCGGGTAAAAGTGTTTGTCGTATAAACGGCAAACTAGTGACGATCTCTACCTTGCGTGAAATAGGGTCAACATTAATTGATATTCATGGACAACATGAGCACCAAGAATTAATGGAGGAAGCTAAGCACCAAAAGCTTTTAGACCAATTTGGGGCAAAAGTAATATCAAGGCAACTTGAAGAGTATTCGAAATTATATCGAAGCTATGAGCAGACCGCTAAAAGGTTAAAAAGTTTAAGTGAAAATGAACAGAAAATGGCTCATCGACTGGATTTGATTCAATTTCAATTTGATGAGATACAAAAAGCACAGTTAGTGATTAATGAAGATGACCAATTACTTGAAGAAAAGAAACGATTATCTAATTTTGAAAAGGTTTATGAGGGCCTTTCTAATAGTTATTCTGTGCTTCAAGGAGATCAAAAGGGATTGGATTGGATTGGTCTTTTAATGAGTCATTTAGAAGAGGTTTCAAGTGTCGATCAACAATATCAAGAGTTAGCTGAAACGGTTTCGACTAGTTACTATGCCTTAGAGGACGTCGCTAGAGAACTTAGAAGTAAAATGGATAGTCTGGAGTTCAACCCAGAACGTTTGCACGATATAGAAAGCAGACTGAACGAAATAAATCAGCTAAAGAGAAAATATGGAAAAACGATTGAAGAGATCATAGAATACTCAGCAACAATAGAAGAAGAGATAGAAACACTACAAAATAAAGAAACCCATATCAATGCCTTAAGCAAAGAACTAGCAGCTATAAAGAAAGATTTAGTTCTCGAAGCGAAAGAGTTGACCACCACACGGTTGCAGTTTGCGGAGAAGCTAACAAAATCGATTCACCGTGAATTAAAAGAGCTTTATATGGATAAAACAGTGTTTGAAGTACGTTTTCACTCGGATTATGATGTGTTCACTTCTACAGGTTGTGATCAAATCGAATTTTTTATCTCAACAAATCCAGGAGAACCATTAAAACCTTTATCCAAAGTAGCATCAGGTGGAGAGTTATCGAGAATGATGCTAGCCTTAAAAAGCATTTTCTCTAAACATCAAGGTGTTACTTCCATTATTTTCGACGAAGTGGATACAGGTGTGTCAGGACGTGTTGCACAAGCAATTGCAGAAAAGATTTACAAAGTGGCTGTTTCATCTCAGGTACTTTGTATATCCCATTTGCCTCAAGTGGCAGCTATGGCTGATACCCATCTTTATATTTCAAAGATTACCCAAAAAGGGAGAACAAAAACCTCAGTTCAATCATTAGCAGAGCCAGATAAGATAAAAGAAATCGGACGAATGATATCTGGAGTAGAAATTACCGATTTGACGCGTGAGCATGCGAAAGAATTACTCCATTTAGCTAAGGAAATGAAGGTAACTTGAAAAGCTATCCATAACGGGTAGCTTTTTTATATCGGAAAAGGTTATAAATGCGCCTTAAGCAGGCAAAATTAAAGATGTAGCCATAAAGAAGAAAAAAGTGTGTGTGGACTAGAAGCGAGGAGAGTGAAAGATGTTGAGGCATGAACTTCTTAGAAAAATAATTGGTGGAATTCTCCTTGTTTCATTAGTTGCCATAGGATTTTCGAAACCGTTTCAAGAATATCTTAGTATCCCCAAAAGCGTTACCCTGTTTGAAGGTGAAAACCTTATTTTACAAAAATCTACTCCTGTATCTGCTGCCGTCACAGCAAATTCAACTCTTTCTATTCAACAAGATGATCAAACCGTGTCATTACAAGCAAAGAAATACGGGAAAGATGAAATGCTGCTTGAACTAGCAGGTTTCCCTATTAAAAAGGTCGATGTAGATGTATTAAAGGATTTTAAAGTTATTCCAGGTGGACAGTCTATCGGTGTAAAGCTTAATACGGTAGGAGTCCTTGTCGTTGGTCACCATCAAGTAAATACAGCAGAAGGAAAGAAATCTCCAGGTGAAATTGCAGGAATTAAAGTTGGCGACATTATTACAAAGATTAACGGTCAAAAGATTGAAAAAATGTCAGATGTAGCACCATTTGTTCAAACAGCAGGACAAAAGGGAGAACCATTAAATATTGAAGTAAGCAGAGAAGATGGCAAAATTGAAACAAAGCTTATGCCATTAAAAGAAACTGGAGAAGAGAATTTTAAACTTGGCTTATATATTCGTGACTCGGCAGCTGGTATTGGAACGATGACGTTTTATCATCCTGAATCGAAAAAGTATGGTGCTTTAGGACATGTTATTTCGGACATGGACACGAAAAAGCCTATCGTAGTTGAGGATGGTCAAATTGTCCGCTCAACAGTCACGTCTATTGAAAAAGGAAGCAATGGAGATCCAGGTGAAAAACTTGCCCGTTTCTCTTCCGATAAAGAAGTAATTGGTGACATTCAAAGAAATAGCCCTTTTGGAATATTTGGTAAGCTTTCAAAAGGAATTACCAATGGAGTAATGGATAAAGCCCTTCCAATAGCCCTCTCACATCAGGTTAAGGAAGGTCCGGCTAAGATATTAACGGTTGTAGATAATGATCAAGTAAAATTATTTGATATCGAAATTGTTAGCACCATTCCACAAAAGTTTCCGGCAACAAAAGGTATGGTCATTAAGGTAACTGACCCAGAATTACTTGAGAAAACAGGTGGGATTGTTCAAGGGATGAGCGGAAGTCCAATCATACAGGATGATAAGGTGGTTGGTGCTGTAACACATGTGTTCGTCAACGACCCTACTTCAGGCTACGGAGTTCATATCGAATGGATGCTAAATGAAGCAGGCATCGATATATACGAAAAACCAAGAGAAAAGGCGAGTTAAGGTGGAGGCTTACGCCTCTCCTTTTTTTTATTCGAAAAATAAAGATTTTTCGACAAAATTACAGAATAAGTCGAATACGGGCGAAAACCGAAGAAAAATAGAGATTTATACCATTTTTTTAGATTTTTTCAAAAAAGAAAAGGATTTACTGTTGCATTGTCGAATTGGTTAGTAGATTATATATATAGATAACTGTTCAGGTGAGAATACTTTCGAGGAGGAAACATTTAGTGAAAAAGATAAAAGTATGTGTAGTTGATGATAATAGAGAGCTTGTTGGTTTACTTAAGGACTATTTAGTGTCCCAAGAAGATATGGAAGTCGTTGGTTCAGCTCATAATGGTCAAGAATGTCTAGATTTATTAGATAAAGTGTCTCCTGATGTTCTTGTTTTGGATATCATTATGCCACACTTAGACGGACTAGCGGTTCTTGAAAAGTTGCGTGAAACTCGAAAGTCTCCAATGCCGAACGTTATTATGCTTACAGCATTCGGTCAAGAGGATGTTACTAAGAAAGCGGTAGAATTAGGAGCTTCTTACTTTATCTTAAAACCATTTGATTTAGAAAATTTAGGAAACCATATTCGTCAAGTGAGTGGAAAAACAAGCGCTGTCATGAGAACGACCTCACCATTAACAACTAGTCCAATGTATCGTCACCAAATGGAATCAAAACCGAAAAATTTGGATGCAAGTATTACTAGCATCATCCATGAAATTGGTGTACCAGCTCATATTAAGGGGTATTTATATTTACGTGAAGCAATTTCAATGGTTTACAACGATATCGAACTTCTTGGATCCATTACGAAGGTATTATATCCTGATATTGCAAAGAAATATAATACTACGGCTAGCCGGGTAGAACGTGCCATTCGACATGCTATTGAGGTAGCTTGGAGTCGAGGGAATATTGACAGCATTTCGAGTCTTTTCGGTTATACAGTGAGCATGTCAAAAGCAAAACCAACAAATTCAGAATTCATCGCAATGGTTGCTGATAAGCTTCGTCTAGAACACAAGGCTTCTTGAAAGAGTTAGTAGAAAAGTAAAGCCATCATTCAATATTATTTTTAATAAGGAAAGTTCAAACCCAATGACAACTGTTCATTGGGTTTGTTGGTTTATAGGGATGATTAATAATGATGGTGGTTATCATTATCATCGTCTTGTTTACAAACATGTTTCTGCATTTTAACCTGTTGATTTTGTAGTACCTTTAAAGTCAGTTCAACAACCATTTTTTCTTCAATTTTTGTAAAGGTCCCTTCCTCAAATGGTGCACAGATTTCTCCCTCTGGGCCAAAGACGGTTCCCATTTTTCTATTTAAGGCTTCATCCATTTCAATAAAATGAC
Organism: Bacillus sp. (in: firmicutes); assembly: GCA_011524525.1. Taxonomy (GTDB): domain Bacteria; phylum Bacillota; class Bacilli; order Bacillales; family Cytobacillaceae; genus Robertmurraya_A. Next base: position 32,730 of record WTKE01000051.1, read on the forward strand.
TTGCGATTAATTCGCAATAAGGTAGCTCGTTGAAAACCTCACCACTAATTTGGTTGTACTCGGAGAGGTCTGCTGAAAGCAATTTTTCTTTGGAAGCATATCCATGAGGTAGTGGGGAAGACATGAAATACTCGAACTCAGTCGTTTTAGGACCAGCTTTAAAAGCAGGTTTGCTTAAAAAGTCTATTTGAGTAACTGCTTGAAAGGGGACATCGACCGTTAATGAGTGAATGCTTGAAGAGACAAAATCTTTCCCTCCTGATTTAGGTGTTGCATATTGAATGTTTTTTCTAACAAATCCCTTTAAGAATAGCTTGTTTGTCGGTAGCAATAGACGACATTGTACTAGCTTTAGGTTTTTCTTGATTTTTTTGATTTCTAATACAGGCTCAGGAAACTCAATAATGGAATCAAGGTCGATTTGTACAGTTGTTTCTCCTAAAACTACAGGAACTTTCATGAAAGGATACGAATTAACAACCTCTGGTGTTACGGGTGTGTTACTTACCTCTTGTTGAACAGATGATGATTTTACAACTTTCTTTTTTCCGTGAGAATCATGATGTTCAAAAAATGACATATAAACTTTCCCCTTTCTGATGCTTGTTTTACATGATTAGTGTATGAGTCGCTTGTCCTTATGTATGGACTAATGGACGAGTGTTTTAGCCTGTTTTGTCTTGTGCAAACCAAAGAAGGAACCATACAAGCAGTTCCTTCTGGTCTAAAGTTTAATTATTTGGTTTTGCCATATCCTGAACTGTTTTTCACAATATACATCCAATAATAGAATGGAGTTACTACCCTCTTCATTTATATCCTTTGTTGTAATCATTTTGGTAGATATAATTTCTAATATAGGCGCTTCATTTTGATAAATTGTTTGTTCAAAGTGACTGGAAGATTCTGTTTGTTGGTTTTCGTTAATGAAATCATACTGTGTTTTTTCATTGCTTAATGGAATTATTGGAGGATATGTATAATCTAATTGACATGTTTTTTTCCAAGGAATAAGAAGATTTTCCATGTGTATGTTAGTGTTGTTTAGTTTGGTATAGGTGATTTCAGCATGAAGTTTACCGGAAATCCAAAGTCGATTTGCTACTAGGTTTATTTGATATTCAGGGTGAGTGGTAGTCCAGTTAATGTCTAATATTTTGTTTGTTCTTTCACTAATTTTAATGTTTTTATTAATCGTAAAGTCAAATCTTGAATGAACGATTTCAACTGGTACTCTTATATAACGGGGGACGACTGGGTTAGAATTTGAATGTTGCTCATAAGCGTGATGATTATTTTCATTCATAAAGATCCCTACTTACATATAAGATATTTACTTAAAAATATGATATTGCTTTTATAGTTATCACTGGTTAGGACAAAGTTTTGTTTTTATATGAAGTAGATTGAACACGTATATTCAAGTAAGGATCTTTCATATATACTTAAAGTACTATTATGATTAGGGTGACGGCATTCATGGACCTAATAAACGATGAATATTTTCGAATGGAAGAAGAGAACGGATCTATCTTTATTACTGTTTTGCAAAAAGGATATTCACTTAATCAATTGGATCAGCTTGTTCGAGAGCATCCGAGAATATCGATTACAAAATTTGTAGAGTTGAAAACTAGTTTAGAACAGGCAATAAGTGAGAAGATACATATCGGTGATTGGAAGCCTCTTATTTCTATTTCTATTAGTGAAAATAAGATGATTGCAAAAATGCGCCTTAACGTAACAGAAGCACAATTACAAAGTGAGTGTGAAAAAATCACTGCCGACATAATGGAAGCGTTAAGTGTTCATGGAATTACAAATGGAATAATGGAAACAGCAGTGAAGCAACCGATTGCTAATAAGGAATTTGTCGTAGCAAAAGGTAATTCAGCCCTTACTGGAACGGATGCAGTTGTACGGTACTTTCAATTATCTGACCGAAAACCGACGATACGTGAAGACGGAAAAGCGGATTACTTTGATTTGCATTTTATTGATGAAGTGAAAGCTGGGGAATGGCTTGGTGAAAAGATACCATGTTCAGATGGTGTTCCTGGAAGGAATGTACTAGGAGAGGTTTTACTTCCGAAAAAAGGGAAGGACAAACCCTTGTTTTATGACCATAAGACGGTTGAGAAGGTAGAAAAGAACGATGTAACCATTTTGAAAGCACTTGTAGATGGAGTTGTTCAATACAAAGATGGAAAAATTTCTGTTGGGAACCATCTCATTATAAATGGAGATGTTGGAACGGGTACGGGGAACATTCAATTTGATGGAAGTGTCACAATTACCGGGATGGTCTCAGCGGGCTTTAGTGTCAGAGCTACTCTAGATATTTCAATCCAAGGGGAGCTAGGCATAAGTGGGGTCAAAGAAGTGGAATCCGAAAGTGGTGACATTTTTATTAAAGGTGGAGTATTTGGGAATAACATAACCCTTATTAAAGCAGCAAAAAATATATTCTTAAAACATGCCAATGAATGTACTCTAGAAGCGGGTGAGGATATTCATATTGGTTATTATGCATTAGGTGCAAAGATTAAGGGAAGAAATATTATCGCTAACGAACAAAAGGGTAAAATTATTGGAGGATCCATAGAAGCGAAAGGGAAGGTAAGCGCTGCTGTATTCGGTAATAGGCTAGAAAGGAAGACGTTTATTCAGGTTGAAGGATTCAATCGTTTCGAATTAGAACATGAGCTTTCAGAGTTGCTGTTGAGGTATAAAGAAAAAGTGTTTTATGTGGAAGGGCTTAAAAAGCAACTCGAATCGTTTGAAGGCTTACAATCGCATCTAAATGAAACGCAATTAAAGCAATTTCAACAGTTAAAGACGGTATATGAGGATGAAATGATTGAAGTCTCCTTTTTAGAGGCACGAAGAAAAAACGTCATGAAGCTTCTTGAGACAAAGGGAGAAGGTCAAGTAAGCATACAAGTTGCAGCGTATCCAGAAACGACATTACAAATCAAGAATCAGAAAAAACATGTTCAAACTTTAATAAAAGGGACTATTTACTGTGATAGGAATACACTTTACTCTGAATAATGGAGGTATGGACATTTATGACTGAAATACTTGCGCATCGCGGCTATTCTGCTAAGTTTCCTGAAAATACGATGATCGCTTTTCGTGGAGCTGAATATGCAAATGCAGATGGAGTAGAGCTAGATGTTCAGCTTTCAAAGGATGGTGAAGTAGTTGTCATCCATGATGAAAAGCTAAACCGTACTACTACTGGAAAAGGATATGTGAAGGACTTTACACTTCAAGAGTTGAAAAAAATGGATGCGGGAGTATTGTTTCCTGATATAAAAGAAAAACAAACGATTCCTACTTTAGAGGAAGTATTCACTTGGCTGACGACAAATAAGCTAACCTGTAATGTTGAATTAAAAAATGGTGTATTTCGTTACGAAGGAATGGAAGAAAAAGTGATACAATTAATTCATCAATATGAACTCACTGAACGTATTGTAATTTCTTCATTTAACCATTACAGTATTGTACATTGCTATAGACTTGCTCCAGAAATTGAGATTGCCCCTTTGTTATCAGAAGGTCTATATATGCCATGGGTATATGCAGCATCTATTCAAGCGAAAGGGTTTCATCCCCACTATTTAGCTGCGTCAAATGAGGTGATCGGAGATTCTCTAGAGTCGGGGATATCTGTAAGGCCATATACAGTCAATAAAGAAGCTGAGATGAAGAGATTATTTCAAATCAACTGTACGGCCATTATAACTGATGATCCCACCATAGCGGTTAAACTTCGGGATAAATATAAAAAAGACAAAGCGTAATCATATAGTTACGCTTTGTCTTTTTTTTGTGTCTGAAATCGATCTTGTACTTTATTTTTTTTGCGATCTCTGTGAAAGATAAAGCCTGCAACGAAAGAAAGCCCTGCCACAAATAGAAATAGACCGATTAAAAATTGAAGCCAAAGATATGGAAAGGGTGAAAGAAGTATCCCGAACAGCATATCTCGCATGAGTTTAATTCCGTATGCTGCGAGAAATCCAGGTATTAATAAGACAAGTAACGCAAATATTCTAATCATAGGCAATCCCTTCAAAACGAAAGTGTGGTCTCCTTTGCCATCATAAATTATTCTCCCAATTTGTCAAGATGGAGTATTCACATTAAAATAGAGATATGCAATATTTTTCATTATACATATTGAGTAGGTGATTTTTTGCAGACAGTTATGATTGTGGGCGCCGGTAAGGGTGGAACATCTATATTAAAAATATTAAAAGAAACAGCGATGCTTGATGTCAAAGTAGTGATTGATCGTGATCTAGAAGCGGAAGGAATAAAACACGCCAAAATGAATGGAATCATTACAGATATTGATTGGCGTCATTATATAGAAACAGTTGATATTATTATTGAGGTAACTGGTGATGAAAAGGTTTTTCGTGAATTAAGAGATGCTCGTTCTAAGAATACGGTTCTTATTCCAGGAAGTGTAGCCTTTCTTGTTACCATGTTAATTGAGGAAAAAGAAAAGTTGCTAGATAAAGTCCAAAATGATGCATACAAGCATGACCTGATTTTTAATTCGACTGACGATGGGATGATAGTAGTAAATAAAGACGGGGTAGTTACCCTTTTTAATAGCAGTGCGGAGAGAATGACGGGGACTAGCCAGAAAGAGGCGATCGGGAGACCAATCATTGAAGTTATCCCTTCAAGTCAGTTGCCGCGTATTTTAAAAACCAGAAAAATTGAAGCGAATCATGAATTGGTATTAACGAATGGAATGCATGTGATAACCACCCGAATCCCGATGATTGATGAAAATAATCAATTAATTGGGGCGTTCTCTGTTTTTAAAGATAAAACAGAGCTAATGGACTTGGCGCTAGAAATAACGAATTTAAATGAAATAAAGACCATGCTTCAAGCGATTATTCAGTCTAGTGATGAAGCGATTTCTGTAGTAGACGAGAACGGAAATGGGATTATGATTAATCCAGCTTATACCAGGTTAACAGGATTGACGGAGGAACAAGTCATTGGTCAACCAGCCAATGCTGATATATCAGAAGGTGAAAGTATGCATATGAAAGTGCTCCAAACGAGAAGACCGGTAAGAGGAGTAACGATGAGAGTTGGTCCAAATAAAAAAGACGTAATTGTTAATGTGGCTCCTATAATCGTTGATGGAAAGCTAAAAGGAAGCGTCGGAGTTATTCATGATATGTCCGAAATTCAAAGCTTAAATAAAGAGTTGAGTAGAGCGAGGCAAATCATTCGTACTCTTGAAGCGAAATACTCCTTTGATGATATTATTGGTCGTTCGGAGGAAATTCAGCTTTCGATTGAACAAGCAAGACTTGGAGCGAAAACTCCTGCCACGGTATTGCTTCGAGGTGAATCAGGAACGGGGAAGGAACTTTTTGCACATGCGATCCATAATGGAAGTGATCGGAAATATAACAAGTTTATCCGCGTAAATTGTGCGGCATTATCCGAAAGTCTGCTTGAGAGTGAACTGTTTGGCTATGAGGAAGGAGCCTTCTCAGGTGCGAAACGTGGAGGCAAAAGAGGGTTCTTTGAAGAAGCGAATAATGGAAGTATTTTTCTCGATGAAATTGGTGAGTTGACGGCCAATACACAAGCAAAGTTACTAAGGGTGCTTCAAGAAAATGAAATTACAAGAGTGGGTGGGACAAAATCGATCCCGATTAATGTTCGAGTGATCGCTGCCACGAATGTAAATATTGAGAAGGGCATTGCAAACGGTACTTTTCGGGAAGACTTATATTATCGTCTCAATCGAATGCCTATCCATATTCCTGCTTTAAGATTCAGAAAAGAGGATATTCCGTTGCTTTGCGAAAGGCTCATTCAGAAAATAAATCAAGATTATGGGCGCAATGTGGAGGGGATCACTCCGCTCGCGATGAAGCAGCTTATGCGTTACGACTGGCCAGGCAATGTTCGAGAATTAGAAAACATTCTTGGACGGGCGATCATTTTTATGACCAACCATGAAACAGAAATCGATATTTTGCATGTTCCTGCTTTAATTCAGGAGCAAGATCAGTTACCTAAGGTGACAGCCGATGATGAAAAAAAGGAATCGCTTGCAGAATTGGTTGAAGATTTTGAAGCGAAAATAATCGCTCAGACTTTAGCGGAGCTAAAAGGAAATAAAACAGCGGCTGCAAAGAAATTGGGATTATCTGTTCGGAATTTATATTATAAGCTTGATAAATACAACCTTGCTAGAAGTGGCATGCAATAAATTGCATACAATGAAATAATTTGCAGGATAATTCATGCAAAATAAAACGTTTTCACATTTTATTTTTTGGCATGCTTCTTGCATAATGTTATACAGGAGTATCGCAAGCTGGGTAAAGAGGGGTTGAACTTACATGACATTGGATTTGCTAATCGAAAGAGCAACCCAATATGAAGAAAAGACCGTAGCGGTAGCAGCGGCAGATGATGTAGAGGTTATTGAAGCAGTTATAGAGGCTTTAAGGCTTAGGATAGCAAATTTCTTTCTATATGGAGATAAAGAGCAAATTTTGTCTATACTGAGGGAAAAAGCCCCGGAGCTAGTAAGAAGTGAAAAAATAAAGATTTTTCATACCAACTCAAGTGCTTCTGCTGCTGAACATGCAGTTAAAGCAATTAAATTAAATGAAGCAAATGTACTTATGAAGGGGAATGTCCCCACAGCCACCATCTTAAAGTCAGTCCTTAATAAAGACTACGGATTACGAACAGGGAATGTTCTGTCGCATATCTCCGTTTTTGAAGTTGCTGGATATGACCGTTTTACAATCGTTACCGATGCAGCTATGAACATAAATCCTGATTTAGATACAAAAATACAAATCATTAATAATTCGGTAAAACTTGCGAAATCAATCGGAATTGAAACTCCACGTGTTGCAGTTATTGCGGCAGTAGAGGTCGTAAATCCATCCATGTCAGCAACCATGGATGCAGCGATCTTAACTCAAATGAACCGAAGAGGTCAAATAAAGGATTGCATTATAGACGGACCGTTTGGTCTTGATAATGCCATTTCTCTCGAGGCTGCTAAGCAGAAAAAGATTAACAGTGAGGTGGCAGGACGAGCTGATATTTTATTAGTGCCAACTATCGAAGTAGGAAATACACTATATAAATCACTCGTATATTTTGCTGGTGCTAGGGTTGGAGCGATCATAGCCGGAGCAAAAGTACCAATTGTTTTAACATCTAGGGCAGATTCAGCTGAAAGTAAAGTGTATTCACTTGCTCTGGCCATTTGTTCTGTTTGTAAATAAAGAAAACACTGTTGGTTGAGGAGGAAGAAATAAATGGAAATTTTTAAGTATATGGAAACCTATGATTACGAGCAATTGGTGTTTTGCCAAGATAAACAATCTGGATTAAAGGCGATTATCGCTATACATGATACAACTTTAGGTCCTGCCTTAGGTGGAACGCGGATGTGGACATACGAATCAGAGGAAGCTGCGATTGAAGATGCCTTGCGTCTAGCAAAGGGAATGACCTATAAAAATGCAGCGGCAGGATTAAATCTTGGCGGTGGAAAAACGGTTATTATTGGTGATCCCCGTAAAGATAAAAATGAAGAATTGTTCCGTGCGTTTGGTCGATATATTCAAGGATTAAATGGACGCTACATTACTGCGGAAGATGTAGGAACAACCGTTGCAGACATGGATTTAATTCACGAAGAAACGGATTACGTAACGGGTATATCTCCGGCGTTTGGTTCCTCTGGAAATCCATCACCTGTTACTGCATATGGTGTTTATCGTGGGATGAAAGCTGCTGCAAAAGAAGCATTTGGCACGGATTCGCTTGAAGGAAAAGTGGTTGCCGTACAAGGTGTAGGAAATGTAGCATATAACTTGTGCCGTCATCTTCATGAAGAAGGTGCGCAATTAATTGTAACGGATATTAATAAAGAAGCTGTACAAAGGGCTGTTGAAGATTTTGGAGCCAAAGCGGTTGAGCCGAATGAAATTTATAGTGTGGATTGTGATATTTATGCACCATGTGCTCTTGGGGCAGTCATTAATGATAACACGATTCCGCAAATTAAAGCGAAAGTCATTGCAGGAGCGGCAAACAACCAGCTACGTGACACACGCCACGGTGATATCATTCATGAAATGGGAATTGTTTATGCGCCAGATTACGTGATTAATGCAGGCGGAGTAATTAACGTAGCAGATGAGTTATACGGCTATAACCATGAGAGAGCAATGAAAAAAGTTGAGACGATCTACTCGAATATTGAGAAGGTCATTGAAATAGCAAAGCGTGATAGAATTCCGACCTATAAAGCGGCTGATCGAATGGCAGAAGAGCGAATTGAAAGAATGCGTAATTCTAGAAGTCAATTCCTCCAGAACGGACATCATATTTTAAGTCGACGTTAATGCAAGGACAAGGAAAGGCTGAGGATTTCAGCCTCTTGTCTTTTACATAGTAGTATATAGCTTGGATACAATGGAGGTTTATACGTTGCATGAATTAATGAATCGAATTCTTGTCATCAACCCAGGTTCTACATCAACGAAAATCGGAGTATTCGATAATGACCTTTCAATTTTTGAAAAGACCATACGACACGAATCAGACCAGATCAATTTGTTTGACAATATTATTGATCAATATGAATTCAGAAAACAGACGATACTTGAGACGCTCGATATTGAAGGAATAAATATATCAAAGCTGAGCGCTGTTTGTGGACGTGGTGGCTTACTTCGCCCTATTGAAGGTGGTACATATGAAGTAAATGATATGATGCTTTTAGACTTAAAGGCTGGTTATTCGGGCCAACACGCATCAAACCTGGGAGGAATTATTGCCTTTGAAATTGCATCGGGTTTAAATATCCCAGCTTTTATTGTTGATCCAGTTGTTGTAGATGAACTTGATCCTATCGCACGTATTTCTGGATTTCCATTAATTGAACGGAAAAGTATATTCCATGCACTTAATCAAAAAGCGGTCGCCAGGAGGGTGTCGAAGTTACTCGGGAAAAGGTATGAGAACCTCAACTTAATAGTGACTCATATGGGTGGAGGAATCACTGTAGGGGTTCATAAAAATGGTAGAGTGATTGATGTGAATAATGGATTGCATGGAGATGGGCCATTTAGTCCGGAACGTGCAGGAACAGTACCAGCTGGTGATTTAATTTCCTTATGTTATTCAGGAGATTTTTATAGAGAGGAAGTTATGAAGAAACTAGTAGGTCAAGGTGGGCTTGTTGGGTATCTCGGTACAAATGATGCGCTAAAGGTAGAAAAAATGATCAGTAAGGGAGATAAGCAGGCTAAGCTTATATACTCAGCGATGGCATACCAAGTAGCGAAAGAGATTGGAGCAGCTAGCAGTGTATTGGCTGGAAAAGTAGATGCCATTATCCTTACGGGTGGATTAGCGTACGGGAAAGAATTTGTTAAAGAAATCAGTGATCGTGTCAATTGGATAGCAGACGTCATAATTGAACCTGGGGAAAATGAGTTACAGGCACTTGCAGAAGGTGCGCTAAGAGTCTTAAGAGGAGAAGAAGAGGCGAAACATTATCCAAATGCAATAAAAGATACCGTTCATAGCAAGTAACGAGGAGGGTTTTGGTTTGGCAGAAGAATATGATTTAGTTATTTTAGGTGGAGGTACTGGCGGGTATGTGGCAGCAATACGTGCGTCACAGCTAGGCTTAAAAACAGCGATTGTTGAGAAGACAAAGTTAGGCGGAACTTGTTTACATAAAGGGTGTATTCCAAGTAAAGCATTACTTCGAAGTGCAGAGGTATATCGTACGACAATGAAAGCCCAAGAGTTTGGTGTGATTGCCTCAAATATTTCATTAGATTTTGGTAAGGTACAAGAAAGAAAGAATAAAATAGTTGATGGGCTCCATAAAGGGGTCCAACACTTGATGAAACAGGGGAAAATTAGCGTATATGAAGGAACTGGGAGGATCCTTGGTCCATCTATCTTTTCACCAATGCCAGGCACTATTTCGGTAGAGATGAATAGCGGAGAGGACAACATGATGCTCATACCAAAAAATGTCATTGTCGCAACTGGTTCTCGTCCCCGTACGTTAGAAGGTCTTGAAATTGATGGTTCGCAGGTGCTTACCTCTGATGAAGCATTGCAACTGAATTCTGTGCCTAAATCGATCCTTATTGTTGGAGGCGGTGTGATTGGGATTGAGTGGGCATCAATGCTTTCCGATTTTGGAACAGATGTAACGGTAATAGAGTATAGTGACCGCATTATTCCAACGGAAGATCGTGAAATTTCAAAGGAAATGCAGCGCTTAATGAAGAAAAAAGGAATTAAATTGGTTACCAGTGCAAAGGTTCTACCAGAAACTTTAAAAAAGGATAACGATGTTTCGATTTCTGCTGATGTAAAAGGTACGATTAAGGAATTTTCAGCCGAGAAGATATTAGTTTCTGTAGGTCGAAAAGCAAACGTGGAAGGAATTGGACTTGAAAATACAGATATTGAGATAGAAAAAGGAGTTATTAAAACAAACTCTTTTTATCAAACAAAAGAATCCCACATTTATGCCATTGGTGATGTCATTGGTGGACTTCAGTTGGCTCATGTAGCTTCACATGAAGGAATTGTTGCGGTTGAACATATTGTAGGGGAGAAGCCATCTCCAATTGATTATAGTCTTATTTCCAAGTGTATTTACTCTAATCCTGAGGTAGCAAGTGTAGGGTACACAGAGGAAGAAGCAAGAGAAAAGGGATTCGAAGTAAAAGCAGGGAAATTTTCCTTCAGAGCCATTGGTAAAGCACTAGTGTATGGTGAGTCTGATGGATTTGTAAAAATCATTGCTGATAAAAAAACGGATGATATTTTAGGTGTTCATATGATCGGCCCGCACGTAACAGATATGATTTCGGAGGCAGGGTTGGCTCGAGTGTTGGATGCAACTCCATGGGAAATCGCTCAGACGATACACCCTCATCCTTCGTTGTCTGAAGCAATCGGAGAAGCAGCTCTTGCGGTAGATGGGAAAGCTTTACACGGGTGAATGAGTGTGTGTCCACTCTAGAAATACAAATGTACACAAAGGGTGTCTGTCACCGTTAAATAGGAGGTTATGATAATGGGTGAAAATCGTCATCTTGCGTTAGGTTTGAGTGATGAAATGGTTTTAGAAATGTATGAAATGATGCTGCTTGCTCGTCGAATTGATGAACGGATGTGGCTGTTAAATCGCGCGGGAAAAATTCCCTTTGTTATTTCATGTCAAGGTCAAGAGGCAGCTCAAGTTGGTGCAGCATTTGCCCTAGATCGTGAGAAGGATTATGTTCTTCCATATTATCGAGATATGGGTGTTGTTTTGACGTTTGGTATGACTGCAAAGGATCTTATGTTGTCTGGCTTTGCTAAGGAAGAGGATCCGAACTCAGGTGGACGTCAAATGCCTGGTCACTTTGGACAAAAGAAAAACCGGATTGTCACAGGTTCTTCTCCAGTAACTACGCAGGTTCCACATGCAGTGGGAATTGCCCTGGCTGGTAAAATGGAAAATAAAGATTTAGTGACATTCGTTACGTTTGGAGAAGGCTCATCGAATCAGGGAGACTTTCATGAAGGAGCAAACTTTGCTGGAGTTCATAAACTTCCAGTCATCTTTATGTGTGAAAACAACAAGTATGCGATTTCCGTCCCGATCGAAAAACAACTTGCGTGTGAGAATGTTTCCGATCGAGCTATTGGATACGGCATGCCAGGTGTAACGGTGGATGGAAACGACCCACTTGAAGTATACAAGGCGGTGAAAGAAGCAGCTGACCGCGGGCGCCGTGGAGAAGGTCCTACATTGGTTGAGACTGTTTCTTATCGATTAACTCCTCACTCTTCTGATGATGATGACAGAAGTTATCGCGGCCAAGAAGAGGTAGCGGAAGCAAAAGCGAAGGATCCCATTCTTACATTTGCTTCTTATTTAACAGAAGTTGGACTCCTAAATGATGATTTAGCAAAGGAAATTAATGATCGAATTATGAAACAAGTAAATGAAGCAACAGACTATGCAGAAAATGCATCATATGCAGCTCCAGAAAGTGCATTAAAGCATGTGTACGCTGAGAAGTAAGGGGGAAGAAATCAATGCCTGTAATCTCATATATTGATGCGGTAACTATGGCGATCCGTGAGGAGATGGAGCGCGATACGAAAGTATTTGTCTTAGGTGAAGACGTTGGTAAAAAGGGCGGTGTATTTAAAGCAACGCAAGGCTTATATGAGCAATTTGGTGAAGCTCGAGTAATTGATACTCCACTAGCTGAATCAGCTATTGCAGGAGTTGGAATTGGTGCAGCGATGTATGGCATGAGACCAATTGCCGAAATGCAGTTTGCTGATTTTATTATGCCCGCAGTGAACCAGATTATTTCCGAGTCTGCAAGAATCCGTTATCGCTCTAACAATGATTGGAATTGCCCCATTGTAGTGCGAGCTCCGTATGGTGGAGGCGTTCACGGTGCGCTGTACCATTCTCAATCCGTTGAGGCGGTATTTGCCAATCAGCCAGGTCTAAAAATTGTTATGCCTTCGACTCCTTACGATGTAAAAGGTCTGCTAAAGGCTGCTATTCGTGATGATGATCCGGTTCTGTTTTTTGAGCATAAGCGTGCTTATCGCTTAATCAAAGGGGAGGTTCCAGCTGATGATTATGTTCTTCCAATCGGTAAGGCAGATGTAAAACGAGAGGGAGAAGACATTACCGTCATTACTTATGGTTTATGTGTTCACTTTGCTCTACAAGCTGCAGAAAAATTAGCTAGTGACGGGATTTCAGCCCATATCCTTGACTTACGTACCGTGTATCCTTTAGATAAAGAGGCGATAATTGAAGCAGCTTCTAAAACAGGAAAGGTCCTGTTAGTGACGGAAGATAACAAGGAAGGTAGCATTATGAGTGAAGTAGCGGCGATCATTGCTGAGAACTGCTTGTTTGATTTAGATGCACCCATTAAGCGCTTAGCGGGCCCTGACATACCAGCTATGCCATACGCACCAACGATGGAAAAGTACTTTATGGTAAATCCAGATAAGGTCGAAAAAGCGATGCGTGAGCTTGCAGAATTTTAATAGGGATTAAAGGTTAACAAGGAGGTAATGAATTGGCTATCGAACAAATCAAAATGCCTCAGCTTGGGGAGAGTGTAACAGAAGGAACGATTAGCAAATGGCTCGTTTCGGTTGGGGACACGGTAAATAAATATGATCCTCTAGCAGAGGTAATGACTGATAAAGTAAATGCAGAAGTACCTTCATCCTTCTCAGGAAAGATTGTCGAACTTATTGCCAGCGAAGGAGAAACATTAGAGGTGGGTGCGGTTATTTGTACCATCGAAATTGAAGGGCAAGATCGTACACCGCAGGAAACGATCACAAAGAATCAAACAGAGGAAAATGTTCAAGAATCGGAAGTGAGTGCTCCTAATAAAGCACGCTATTCACCAGCAGTTTTAAAGCTTTCCGCTGAGCATGCTATTGACTTAACTCAGGTATCAGGTTCTGGAGCGGGTGGTCGAATTACACGTAAAGATCTTCTGGCAATCATAGAGTCCGGAGTTGTTCCAACACCTCAACCAAAAGCGGAAGCAATTCCGACTGCTCCAGCTCGAAATCCGGTAGAAACAGCAGCACCTGCTCAAATAGATGTTCCAGTATCAACTGGAGATATAGAAATTCCAGTTTCTGGTGTGAGGAAAGCAATTGCGGCTAACATGTTACGCTCCAAGCATGAGGCACCACATGCTTGGACGATGGTTGAAGTCGATGTCACAAATTTAGTTGCATACAGAAACTCCATAAAATCGGAGTTTAAGACAAAAGAAGGATTTAACTTAACATTCTTTGCTTTCTTTGTAAAAGCAGTTGCTCAAAGCCTAAAGGAATTCCCACAAATGAACTCAATGTGGGCAGGAGATAAAATCATCCAGAAGAAGGATATTAATATTTCTATAGCTGTTGCAACAGAGGATGCTTTATATGTTCCGGTTATTAAGCATGCAGATGAAAAGACCATTAAAGGAATTGCGAGAGAAATTACTGAATTAGCGTCTAAAGTAAGAGCTGGAAAATTATCAAGCGCTGATATGCAAGGCGGTACGTTCACTGTTAACAATACCGGTTCGTTTGGATCCGTTCAATCCATGGGTATTATTAATTACCCTCAAGCAGCTATTCTACAAGTAGAATCCATCGTCAAACGTCCGGTTGTCATGGATGGAAATATGATTGCTGTAAGAGATATGGTTAATCTTTGTCTATCTCTAGATCACCGAGTTCTTGATGGTCTTGTGTGCGGAAGATTCTTAAAACGGGTGAAAGATATCCTTGAGGCTACCACAAAGGAAAATACATCTATTTACTAATACAATAAGCCGTTGTCAATGTAGACAGCGGTTTTTCTTCTTTGCAATTATTCCCATGTGTACTACAATAAGGGTAAGATCAATAATTTTGAATTTTACCTCATTTTATCTTTCGGAGGGAGGGGAGCCGTGGCAAATTTGACACGGCATAAAATGCAAATAAAAGATATGAAAAATAAGTCATTCCCACTTTGGCAAGAGAAAGACTGGGCCGAAAAAAGTGAACAGTCACTGAAAGGAAAAAAGGTAGAAGATTTATTAAAACATACATATGAACAGATAAAATTGAAACCGCTTTATTTTAAGAAAGAACAACACTGTTCTCAATTTCCTGGTGTCCCAGATTACCGAAGAGGAATTGAATCATATTTAGGAGAGAAGCAACCATGGGGAATAGCACAGAACATTCACGCGTCTACCCTAAATGAGCTAAAAGACAAGATAGAAGCTGCAATTAAAGGTGGACAGAACGCTGTTTCTTTTTCTGTTCAAGATGAAATTTCCTATCATTCTATATTTGAAGTGTTTGCAGATCGTTTCCCAGTTTGCATTCGTGCAACGAAAGGCCACCAATCCAAACTCCTCTCAGAACTTAGTAGCGTAAAAGAGAGTAATGATACACAAGGCTTTATCGCAACCGATCCGTTAGCCCAATTGGCTTCAGCTGGCTATTTAGAAGAGTCGGTGAACGATGTGTATGATGAATTAGCAAAAAACATTCAATTTGCCTCACAAAAATTCCCGGATTTAAAAACAATTCTCGTTGACACTACTCCCTATCATAACGGGGGGGCTAACGCCGTCCAAGAAATTGCGATTTCTCTTGCAACTGCCGTATTCCACCTAGAAGAACTCTCAAACCGAAACATACCGATTGAAACAATGCTATCTAAATATATTTTTCACTTCTCAGTAGGAGCCAATTTCTTTATGGAAATTGCTAAGTTACGAGCAGCACGGTTGCTTTGGAGTGAACTTGTAAAAGCTTATGGAGGAAGTACGGAAGATCAAAAAATGGTCATATCAGCACGAACGTCAAGCTTTACAAAAACCGTTTATGATCCATATGTGAATCTTCTGCGTTCTAGTAATGAAGCGTTTGCAGCAGTCATCGGAGGGGTCCAATACTTGCATGTAAGTCCATATAATGAGCTCGAAGGGAATGGCGGAGAGTTTTCAGAGCGTATAGCTCGAAATTCGCAACTTATTTTAAAAGAAGAAGCGCTTCTTTGTAAAACACACGATCCAGCTGGAGGTTCCTGGTATATAGAAGAACTAACTGACGAGATTGCAGGTAAGGCTTGGGCGCTGTTTCTACAAATTGATGATTCGGGCGGCATGCTATCTTCCCTTGTAGATGGAGAGATTCAATCTCAGATCTCTAAAGTATGGGAAAATAGAAAGAATGATAGTTTCACAAGACAACAATCGATTATCGGTACCAATACATATGCAAATTTGCAGGATCAGCCATTAAAATTGAGCGTCCAGCAAAAAGCTACACCAGAAGCTGCAGCAATAAAGATACCTGAACTAAAGCAAGCTAGACTTTCAGAACCCTATGAAAACCTTAGAAGGATGTCTGAAAGGCTAAAACAGAAACCAGTTGTAGGGGTAATTTGTATCGGTGGATTCAAACAGTTTAATCCGCAAGCAGATTTTATTGCAGGCTTTCTCGCACCAGGTGGACTTGTTACGGAAAAAAGTGAAGAAACTGACAGTTGGAAACAAATTCAGAAATATATTGATAGTAGCAACTATTCCACGTACTGCTTGTGTGGAGCATATGGAGAGTTTGAAGAATGGGGGCTATCTATCGTGAGAGAATTTCATACGATTTATCCTGAAAAAAGACTATATTTGGCTGGACTTCCTGAACATAAGGATGTTTGGCTTCAAACAGGTGTAAAGGGCTTTTTTCATCGTAAAAGTAACTGCTATGATTCTCTATTGAGTCTATTGACTGAAATGGAGGAAACTACCCATGCTTAACAAACCCAATTTTCGTCAAATAAAGATATCTTCTTATAAGGAAAAGAGTAATCGAGAAATAGAGGAAATAACTGCTTCCATTGAGGATTTATTTTACGAAACAAATGAACAAATCAGGATAAAGTCTCTTTATACGAGAGATGACCGAGATCACTTAGCTCATCTTGGGGACTTACCGGGTTTGCCCCCTTATACAAGGGGACCATATCCAACGATGTATGTAAACAGACCTTGGACGGTAAGACAGTATGCAGGTTTTTCTACAGCAGAGGAAAGTAATGCATTTTATCGCAGGAATTTAGCAATGGGGCAAAAGGGCTTGTCAGTTGCGTTTGATTTAGCCACTCATCGAGGCTATGATTCTGACCATCCACGCGTCGAAGGTGACGTAGGAAAAGCAGGAGTTGCTATTGACTCTGTGCTTGATATGAAAACCTTGTTTGATGGCATTCCACTTGACCAGATGTCTGTCTCAATGACAATGAATGGAGCCGTTTTGCCAATTATGGCCTTTTACATTGTAACGGCCGAGGAGCAAGGGGTACGTAAGGAACAGTTATCTGGGACGATTCAAAATGATATTTTAAAAGAATATATGGTTCGTAATACATATATTTATCCACCAGAAATGTCGATGAAAATTATCGCTGATATTTTTTCGTATACTTCTAAATATATGCCGAAATTCAATAGCATCAGTATTTCAGGATATCATATGCAGGAGGCGGGAGCACCGGCTGATATTGAACTTGCTTACACACTAGCAGATGGACTTGAATATGTTCGAACAGGTCTAAAAGCGGGTATTGATATCGATTCCTTTGCCCCCAGATTATCGTTCTTCTGGGCGATTGGTATGAATTATTTCATGGAAGTAGCTAAGATGAGGGCAGGACGTTACATTTGGGCAAAGATGATGAAGTCGTATTCTCCTCAAAGTGAAAAATCTCTTGTCCTACGTACCCATTCCCAAACATCTGGATGGAGCTTAACGGAACAGGATCCGTTTAATAATGTGACTCGGACACTTATCGAAGCGCATGCTGCAGCGATGGGCCATACTCAATCTCTTCACACGAATGCCTTAGATGAAGCTATTGCCCTTCCAACCGATTTTTCTGCTAGAATTGCTCGCAATACGCAGCTATTTCTTCAAGAAGAAACCGGAATCACAAATGTGATTGACCCTTGGGCTGGATCATATTATGTGGAAGCACTAACAGATGAGTTGATTAAACGTGCGTGGGAGCATATTGAAGAGGTTGAAGAGCTAGGTGGAATGGCAAAAGCAATTGAGACGGGCTTGCCAAAAATGAAGATAGAAGAAGCGGCAGCTAAGCGGCAAGCCAAAATTGACTCTGGTGAGGAAACGATCATTGGTGTCAATCGTTACCGAGTTGATAAAGAGGATGATATTGAGGTTTTAGACATAGATAATACAGCTGTAAGATTAAAGCAAATTGAAAAACTGACCCATGTAAAAGCAAATAGAGACGAGCAAGAAGTGAAGCGAACTCTAGAAGCGTTAACAAAAGGGGCCCAGACAGGCGAAGGGAACCTCCTTGAACTTGCGGTAAATGCTGCCAGGGCTCGTGCAACAATCGGAGAAATTTCAGATGCGGTGGAAGCTGTTGCAGGAAGGCATAAAGCAATTATCCGTTCAATTAGTGGAGTATATAGCTCTGCGTACTCGAATGAAGAGGAAATGAAGGAAGTTCAGCGAATGACAGAGGAATTTCTAGAAAATGAAGGACGCCGGCCAAGAATCCTTATAGCCAAGATGGGACAGGACGGGCACGACAGGGGAGCAAAAGTGATATCAACGGCTTTTGCTGATTTAGGATTTGATGTGGATATTGGACCATTATTCCAAACACCAAAGGAGACCGCTTTACAAGCGATCGAAAATGATGTTCACGTGATTGGTATAAGCTCACTTGCTGCGGGCCATAAAACATTGCTTCCACAATTAATGAAAGAATTAAAGAATTTAGGTCGGGATGATATTTTAGTGGTAATCGGTGGCGTCATTCCTGCTCAAGATTATGAGTATTTATATGCACAAGGGGCTTCCGCTATTTTTGGACCAGGGACCGTCATTCCAGTAGCCGCTCAAAAGGTGATAAGAGCTATCTACGAGCGATTGGGATATGAGGAAGTGGAAAAGTAATGAAAGATAATCATTTAGAAAATAGCTTTTCTTCTGCAAAACGATTTCACAAAAAGGTAAATAATGCACCAACGGTCGAGGAGCTATGCTCAGGGCTAAGGAATGGAAACCGTTCTATGCTCGCTCAAGCGATTACATTAATTGAAAGCAATGCCAACCACCATTTTAAAAAGGGGCAGGAACTTCTTCAACAAATTCTTCCCTTCTCAGGTAACTCGGTTCGAATTGGCATTACAGGTGTACCAGGAGCGGGAAAAAGTACCTTTATTGACTCATTTGGGATGTACTTATGTGAAAAAGGCATGAAGGTAGCTGTTCTAGCTGTTGACCCAAGCTCTAAGCGGAGTGGTGGGAGTATTTTAGGGGACAAAACGAGAATGGAACAACTATCTAGGACAGAGTTAGCTTTTATTCGGCCGTCCCCTACAGGAGGAAAGCTAGGTGGCGTTCATCGAAAAACGAAGGAGTCTATTGCTCTTTGTGAAGCCGCAGGTTATGAAGTGATTATTGTAGAGACCGTTGGTGTGGGACAAAGCGAAGTTATGGTAAGAGACATGGTAGACTTCTTTATGCTCCTTGTTTTAACAGGTGCTGGTGATGAGCTGCAAGGGATGAAAAAGGGAATCATGGAGCTTACCGACGCCATTGTCGTAAATAAAGCGGATGGTGAAAATGAAGCTGCCGCACGAAAAACTAGGGATGAATATAATCAAATTCTCCATTTTCTTCAACCCTCAACTACTAATTGGGAAACAAGAGCGCATGTTTGCTCAAGTTTATATAATAAAGGAATTGAGGAAATTTGGTGGACAATTGATCAATTTATCGATGCAACGACACAATCAGGAGTGTTTGAGGAGAGAAGAAGAAAACAAACAAAGGATTGGATGCACGCCTTAATCACCGATCAGCTTCAGCTACAATTTTACGCTCACGAAAAAATAAAAGAATTGCTACCTCAGCTTGAAAGAGCTGTAGTTAATGGTGAACAGACGGTTTCCACTGCAGTAGATATTCTATTTAAATATTTTTATGAAAAAAAATAAAAAAAGGAAGGTCACACAGACGGTGACCTTCATCTAAGGAGTAGGGGTATGATCTAGCTGTGCTTATATCCTGTCTCTTATACA
>WTKE01000011.1 GCA_011524525.1 Bacillus sp. (in: firmicutes)
TCATTGGGTGGTGTATAAATGGAACATATTAAAATATATAATGCAAAAAAATTAATAACTCCCCATGGTGATTTAATTATTGAAGGTCCTATTTCCCCAGAATCTTTATCAGGTTACGAATTTCATCATGACTTGGTTGCTTTTCGCCCCCCCGCGCAACAGCATCAAGCGCTAATTGAAATCGCAGCCCTGCCAGAAGGAAGGATTATTGTAGCCAGAGACCGTCATACAATTGTTGGATATGTTACTTATTTATATCCAGATCCTCTCGAGCGCTGGTCGGAAGGGAAAATGGAAGACCTAATTGAATTAGGTGCTATTGAAGTTATTCCTAAATACCGAGGCTGTAGTGTAGGGAAAAACTTACTTATCGTTTCCATGATGGATGATGCAATGGAAGATTTTATTACTATTACAACGGAATACTACTGGCACTGGGATTTGAAAGGTACTGGCTTGAATGTGTGGGAGTATCGCAAAATCATGGAAAAAATGATGAATGCCGGCGGTTTAGAATATTTTGCAACTGATGACCCTGAAATTAGCTCTCATCCGGCTAACTGTCTTATGGCTAAGATTGGAAAACGTGTTCCCACTGAATCGATTGAGAAGTTTGATCGATTAAGATTCATGAATCGTTTTATGTACTAACTCTTATGTTTTTAAAAGAGTGATGTATTCATAGAAGGGGAGAAAATAGTATGATAGTTGAAGAGATTATGAAATCTGACGTCTCAACTTTAACCTCTGACAGCACGATAGCAGACGCGATTCAAATGATGAAAACAAAGCGAATTAGGCATCTTCCAGTAATAGATACTGACCATCAGATCATCGGATTAGTGACAGACCGTGATATTAAGGATGCAAATCCGTCCATTTTTTATGCTTCCGAACAAAGTGATGTGCTTCAAAAACCAGTAAAAGAGATTATGAGAACCAATCTAATTCTTGGACATCCTTTAGACTTCGTAGAAGAAATTTCAGCTGTTTTTTACGAACACCATATAAGCTGTGTCCCAATTGTAAAAGATCAAAAACTTGTTGGAATCGTAACAGAAACCGATCTGTTACATACGTTGGTTCAGTTAACTGGCGCGCATCAGCCTGGTTCTCAAATCGAAGTAAAAGTACCTAATCGAGCTGGAATGCTTTGTGAAGTTACAGCAGTAATTAGTAAGCGAAAAGCCAATTTACTTAGCGTGCTTGTCTATCCAGACAAAAAGGATGAAAACTATAAAATTCTAGTATTGAGAGTACAAACGATGAATCCGGTTACTCTCATTAACGAATTAAAAAAAGCAGGATATATGGTCCTATGGCCCAATCTGCCAGGGATTACGACATGATCCATGATTCTGTTTTTATCTTTTCTGAAGAACAACTTAAGTACAAATTTAACTCCAATCATCCTTTTAATCAGCTTCGCCTAAAAATTACTTTAGATCTATTAAAAAAATTAAATGCCCTAACTGCTCAACAAATGATTCACCCTAGAAAAGCTAGCGATGAAGAATTACAGCTTATTCATGATCCTAGTTATATTCATGCAGTAAAGCTTGCTGGTCTCGGTCAACTCTCTGCCGAAAAAGCAGAAAATTATGGCCTTGGAACAGATGATACTCCCATTTTTCCCGGTATGCATGATGCAAGTTCTTGGCTAGTTGGGGGAACATTGACTGCTGTAGACTATGTCATGACAGGGAAAGCCAAACATGCACTAAATCTTGGTGGTGGTCTGCATCATGGGTTTAAAGGAAAGGCTTCTGGCTTTTGTGTTTATAATGATAGTTCGGTAGCTATAAAGTATCTTCAAGAAAAATACCATGCAAGAGTTCTTTATGTGGACACAGATGCTCACCATGGTGACGGGGTACAATGGTCCTTTTATGATGATCCGGATGTTTGTACATTGTCCATACATGAAACAGGGAGATATTTATTTCCTGGTACAGGGAATGTGAATGAAAGAGGACAGGGTAAAGGCTATGGTTTTTCCTTCAATATCCCTGTTGATGCCTTTACGGAAGATGAATCGTGGCTTGAGGCGTATACCACTTCCTTAACAGAAGTTGCAGCTTTTTTCAAACCAGATGTGATCGTAACCCAGAATGGCGCTGATTCTCATTATTTGGACCCTTTAACCCATTTATCAGCTACTATGAACATCTATCGTGAAATCCCTAAACTTGCCCATCGTATTGCCCATCAATATTGTGAAGGTAGATGGATTGCTGTTGGTGGAGGAGGGTATGATATTTGGAGGGTTGTTCCTAGAGCTTGGTCATTACTATGGCTTGAAATGACCAATAATTTAGAACTTTTAGATCATCCATTGCCTGCAGAGTGGATTCAAGCGTGGCAGTCAAAAACCTCTGTCCCACTACCAAAACACTGGCATGACCCAAGCGATTTATATCCACCTATTCCTCGAAAAACTGAAATTACTGAAAAAAATGCACAAACAGTCGAAAAAGCATTATATCCGATTCGTAACAATAAAAAAAGTATTGAAAAAGGCTGAACAATTATTCAGCCTTTTTCTCATTTATCAGCTATTTCATTTGCATTGTATGTTGGATCAGAAATAACAATCTCGACCCTTCTATTTTTTTGCCAATTTTCATCACTATTGTTGGGAACAATCGGCCTCGTCTCACCGTATCCAACAGCAATAAACCGGGTTGAATCAAGCTGAAAGTTTTCAATTAAATATCTAATGACTGACCCAGCTCTAGCTGCAGAAAGCTCCCAATTGGATGGATAACGCTCCGTCGTAATTGGTCGATTATCGGTATGTCCTTCTACCTTTACAAGATTCGGCATCTCCCCAAGCATCGCTCCCACTTTATCCAAAAAGGCATTTGATTCATTTAGAATCTCTGCTTCTCCTGACTGAAACAATGCTTGTTCTTGAAGTACTAATACCACGCCTCGCTCTGTTCGATTGGCAACGATGACGTTGTTTAACCCATTATCATCTAAATAAGATTGGACCTCTTCCAAAAGATCATCTAAACTTTGAGCAGATTCATTTTTTTCTTCTTGTTCAGACTCACCCTCTCCTTCTAGCGGTACAATAGAAGGATAAAAATCTAGGAATTGCTTATCTCTCATCGAGTCAGCAAGTGCTTGGAACTTAATAAGATCGATTTGTGACATAGAAAATAAAAGAATAAAAAAGACAAGAACAAGCGTGATTAAATCAGAAAAAGTTACCATCCAACGTGGTGCCCCTTTTTGAGACTGCGGATGTTTTTTAGTAATTTTCATCATCTAAGGCCTCGCTATTTAACTCTTTTTCCTTAGCTTCACGTTCTTCTTGAGATAGGAATGCACTTAGTTTCTCTTGCAGAATATTTGGATTTTGACCTGATTGGACACCAATAACCCCTTCAACAATGATCTGTTTCAGAAAAGCTTCTTTTTCTGTCTTCAACTCTAGTTTTGCTGCAATAGGAATAAAGACAAGATTCGCAAGCAAGGATCCATATAATGTTGTTAATAAAGCGATGGCCATATTTGGTCCTAGTGTTGATGGGTCATTTAAATTTTTCAGCATGAGAACAAGCCCAATTAATGTCCCGATCATCCCCCAAGCTGGAGCATAATCACCAGCCTTTTCTAGAATTGCCCTTCCCTTTCTATGCCGTTCTTCCATCGCGGAAATTTCAGCTAATAGAATATCTTGAATAACGTCAGGATCCGTTCCATCAATAGCTAATAACATCCCTTTTCGTAAAAATCGATCTTCCACTTGATCAATCTCCATTTCAAGCGAAAGGAGACCTTCTCTTCTCGCTTTGCCCGATAAATGGACAAAGGTATCAATCAAATCTTGAAGCTTCCTTTCGTCAGAAGAAAAAGACTGTCTCATAACTTTGATCATCTGCTTTATATCTTTTAAAGAAAAGCTGACAAGTAAGCCTGAAAGTAGTCCCCCTATAACAATAAGCAATGATGCAGGGTCAACAAATGATAATAGACCGCTTATTCCCCCGTTGTATACAATTCCAAATAACAGCATAATTACACCTATCGATAATCCGATAGGTGTTAGAACATCAAGCTTTTTCATAGTTTCTCTCCCAACTATCATAAACGAATTTGTCCACTACCTTACATATCGACAAATTGTTTACTTTGTTGAGCTTCTAAGCTCAATTCGGTGCGGAAGTACTACTGTATGTTCTGAGACTTTTTCCTTATTCATGAATTTCGTTAATAAACGCATGGCAACTGCACCGATATCATACAGAGGCTGAATAACCGTTGTTAGCTGTGGTCTTACCATAAGAGAAATTCTTGTATTGTCTGAACTAATCACTTCGAAGTCATTCGGAACACTGTACCCTTTATCTTGTGCTCCATGTACAACTCCGACGGCCATTTCGTCAGAACCTACAAAAATAGCTGTTGGTTTTTCTGTAAGTTCGATTAACTTATCGAATGCTTCAATACCTGAATCGTAAGTATAATCTCCCTCTACAATAAGAGCTTCATCAACTGGAATTCCTGCTGCCTCTAATGCCTTTTTGTAACCTACTAACTTCTTCTCCTTGTTAATTGGTTCATGGAAAGGTCCGATAACCATCGCAATTCTTTTATGTCCTTTTTCAATAAAGGCATTTACAGCATCAAACGTAGCTTGCTCATAATCAATATTTACAGAAGGTACTTGTTCAGAATCTTCCAAGGATCCAGCAAGAACAATTGGAGCTGGAGATCTTTTAAATTCTGCCACATGCTCCTCAGATATATTTCCACCCATGAATACAATTCCATCCACTTGTTTTCCAAGCATGGTGTTCAATAAGTGTAACTCCTTGTCCTTATTTTGGTCTGAGTTACTTAAAATGATGTTGTATTTGTACATGGTCGCAATATCTTCAATACCACGAGCTAGTTCTGCAAAAAATGGATTCGAGATATCTGGGATAATTACGCCAACCGTTGTTGTTTTTTTACTGGCTAATCCTCTTGCAACGGCATTTGGACGATAGCCTAATCTTTCAATCACTTCTAAAACTTTCTTTCTTGTAGCTGGTTTTACATTTGGATTACCATTCACAACACGTGACACGGTAGCCATAGAAACATTTGCTTCACGTGCTACATCATAAATTGTTATGTTCACAATACCCACTCCTTCTATATACGTCCTAACATTAGGTTTATTTTACTGCAAGTCTGTCATTTTTAACCATTATATAAAAATCGAAACTTGTCTATTTATGTATCATTATCATACTTCACATAGTGAATTGTCGCAATGTAAAGGCTATCTATTTAACAAAAAAAACAATTTTACGGTGGAAAACGCAAAAAACCGACTATGATAAGCTCTCATAAGTCGGTTTTTTGTATTATATCTTATACACGTACTAAGTTAGAAGCTTGAATTTCTTTGTAGAAAGCATTAAATTGATCAATGTTCATTTGTTGAGCCGAATCCGACAATGCAACTGCTGGATCTGGATGAACTTCTGCCATTACTCCATCTGCACCTACAGCAAGAGCTGCCTTTGCCATCGGAAGAAGTAGATCTCTACGACCAGTTGAGTGTGTTACGTCAACAAGAACAGGTAAATGTGTTTCTTGCTTTAAGATTGGAACAGCTGAAATGTCTAATGTATTTCTTGTTGCTCTTTCATACGTACGAATACCGCGCTCACAAAGGATAATTTGACCATTACCTTGAGACATAATGTATTCTGCTGCATTAATGAATTCTTCAATCGTTGCAGCAAGTCCACGCTTCAATAGAACCGGCTTATTTACAGCACCTGCTGCCTTTAAAAGCTCAAAATTCTGCATATTACGTGCACCAATTTGGATGACATCAATATAGTCAACAGCCTTCTCTATGTCAGCTGGACTTACGATTTCACTAATTACAGCTAGATCGTACTCGTCAGCTACTCTTTTTAGAATTTTTAGTCCTTCTACACCAAGTCCTTGGAAATCATATGGTGAAGTTCTAGGCTTGTATGCTCCACCACGCATGAATTTTAATCCTTTTTCTTTAATAGAAGCAGCAACAGCAGCAACCTGCTCATATGACTCAACTGCACATGGTCCGAAAATTAATTGTGGGATACCATGGCCAACTTTTTCTCCCTTTACTTCAACAATTGTATCTTCAGCCTTCTTCTTACGAGACACAAGTAACGCTTTGCTATGATCATCCTTTTGAAGCTCTAATCCAGCCTTAAAGATTTCTTTAAAGATATGTTCAACGGTAGAATTTTGGAAAGGTCCATCGTTGTTTTCCTTTATTATATCAAGCATGCTTCTTTCACGAACTGGATCGTAGCGGAATACCCCTTGTGTTTCCTTTACACGTCCAATTTCTTGAACAAGTCTAGCTCTTTCATTAATTAACTTTAAAAGCTCAACATTTAACTCGTCAACACGGTCCCTAAGCTGATCTAACTCAACATTACTCATCATTTCTCGCCCCTTTAAATAGTAGATTTGAAAACAATTCTTTATTACATGCGAAATGACAAGCCTAAGAAGGATTGTTCTTTATCCGCTTCATAAAGTGTGTTACATTTCTATATAAGTTAGAGTAATTATATATGAAATATTTTCAAATGTCACGCAATTTTCTTTAATAATTAAACGCTTTTAAGTATTAAAGTATATTATTATATGAACCTAAGCTAGAAGGTGTGATTTTCTTTGTCAATGAATAATAAATTGTTTGCTTTAGATATAGGTACTCGCTCATGTGTTGGCATTATTCTTGAAGAAACAAATGGTCAATATCATGTGGTTGATATGTTATCAATTGAACACTCGGAGCGCGCTATGCTAGATGGCCAAATTCATGATGTGATAGCGGTATCAAAGCTTATTACCCAAATAAAAGAAAAACTCGAAATCAAACATGGTCATCTTCAAAAGGTATGCGTCGCAGCTGCGGGAAGGGCTTTACGAACGGAGCGCTCAAAGGTATCAATCCCCATTAACGGTAAACCAATTATGCAAAAGCAGGACATTCTTCATCTGGAGCTTTTAGCTGTTCAACACGCACAAGCTGCAGTTGCAGAGAAATATAAGGAAGAGAAAAGTCATTATTATTATTGTGTCGGATATTCTGTCCTTTATTATCGATTAGATGGAGAAGAGATCGGTAGTCTGATTGACCAACAAGGAGAAGAGGCATCTGTCGAAATTATTGCCACCTTTTTACCGAAAGTTGTGGTTGAATCTTTATTAGCCGCTTTAACACGCTCAGGTTTAGAAATGGAAGCTTTAACACTGGAGCCAATAGCAGCCATCAATGTTCTTATTCCCCCCTCCATGAGGCGGTTAAATGTAGCGTTGGTGGATATCGGTGCTGGAACGTCTGATATTGCGTTAACCGACATGGGAACAGTTATTGCATATGGAATGGTTCCTATCGCAGGAGATGAAATTACAGAAGCAATCAGTGATCAATACTTACTTGATTTCCCTTTAGCCGAAATGGCTAAAAGACAATTAAACACCCAAGAGTCGATAACAGTCACTGATATTTTGGGATTTGAGACAGAGGTTTCGAAGTGGGAGGCAATCGAACAAATTTCTTATGCCATTGATCGCCTTGCTGGGTCCATTTGCGATGAGGTACTACAGCTTAACAATGGAAAATCTCCCAAAGCAGTTATGCTGGTCGGTGGTGGAAGCTTAACACCTGAGCTGGCAAAGAAGATTTCTGAGAAACTTGAACTTCCTTCAAATCGAGTTGCCATAAGAGGGATCGATGCCATTTCGTCGTTAACTATCTCTGAGAAGATTACAAAGGGACCCGAGCTTGTGACCCCTATTGGTATTGCACTTGCTGCCAAGCAATCACCGGTGCAATATATGACGGTTTACGTAAATGAACAACCAGTTAGACTATTCGAGGTAAAAAAATTAACAGTTGGAGATTGTTTATTAGCTGCAGGAATTAAAATGAATAAGCTGTACGGTCGACCTGGACTAGCCATGATCATTACTTTAAATGAAAAAAACATTACCATTCCTGGTCAATTTGGTCTTCCTCCGACATTAATAAAAAATGGAGAATGTTGTGCCCTAGATGATACGATTGAAAATGGGGATGTCCTGCATATTGAAAAAGGACAAGATGGAGAACGTACCACACTATCCATTGGTCAGTTACTTGATGAAATCCCAACCAATGAAATAGAAATCAACGGGAAAACGTACCAAATTGAACCAATATTTATATGCAATGGTAAAATAGTAGATAAAAATTATCTACTTAATGATCGAGATGAAATTCTATTTCAATTTCCAAAGACACTTGAAGATCTGTTTCATTATCTGAATCTGACAAATCTTATAGAAGACCTTCGACCGTTCCATCTAACCCTGAATGGCAAGGATACTTTTTACCCCTTATTTTCAGGTAAGCTATACCGAAATGGAATGGAATCAAGACTTCAAAGTAGCTTTGAGAACCATGATAAAATCACCGTACAAATGAGGG
>WTKE01000039.1:0-30330 GCA_011524525.1 Bacillus sp. (in: firmicutes)
AAATAATCCTGTATTAATAGGAGAACCTGGTGTTGGTAAAACAGCCATTGCAGAGCATTTAGCAGTAAAGATTTGTGAAGGAAGTGTTCCAAACAAGCTTAAAAATAGCCAAGTGTATCTTTTGGATGTGGCTTCATTAGTATCTAACACAGGTATTCGTGGCCAATTTGAAGAAAGAATGAAAGAAATTCTTCATGAGCTCCAGCAAAAGAAAAATATTATTTTATTTATCGACGAAATTCACCAGTTAGTTGGTGCTGGGAGTGCAGAAGGCTCGATGGATGCTGGAAATATTTTAAAGCCAGCATTAGCACGAGGAGAACTTCAACTTATTGGTGCAACGACTTTAAAAGAATACAGAAAAATTGAGAAAGACGCAGCACTTGAAAGACGCTTCCAACCCGTTCAAGTGCTAGAACCAACGAGTATTGAGGCGATTGAAATTCTTAAAGGTCTGAAAAGTAAATACGAGGATTATCATGAGGTTGTATACACAGATGAGGCGATCGAAGCTTGTGTGAATTTATCACATCGATACATCCAAGACCGTTTTCTTCCTGATAAAGCGATTGATTTACTCGACGAAGCTGGTTCAAAATTGAATTTAAGCGCTAATTATTCTAATACGGAAGCCATCGAAAATCGCTTAAAGGAAATCGTTATAGAAAAAGAAGAGGCTTTAAAGGTAGAAAAGTATGAACTCGCAGCAAAGCTACGTGAAGAAGAAAAAAAACTTGAACAGGAGCTTTCTCATAGCGACCTTGATCAAAGACCAATTGTAAAAGTGGAGCATATCCATGAACTAATTGAAAAGAAAACAAGAATTCCTGTAGGTAAGCTTGAGCAATCAGAACAAGAAAAACTACAAAACCTTGAAGTCCATCTATCAAATAAGGTAATTGGACAGCAGGAAGCCGTGAAAAAAGTGGTTAAAGCCATTCGCCGAAGTCGAGCGGGATTAAAAGCAAAAGGACGCCCTATTGGATCTTTCCTATTCGTTGGTCCAACCGGTGTGGGGAAAACAGAACTTTCCAAGTCATTGGCCGAAGAATTATTTGGTTCAAAAAACTCTATGATTCGCTTAGATATGAGTGAATACATGGAAAAACATAGTGTTTCTAAATTAATTGGTTCTCCTCCTGGTTATGTTGGACACGAGGAATCAGGACAGTTAACGGAACAAGTAAGACGTAATCCATATAGTATTATTTTGCTTGATGAGATTGAAAAAGCTCATCCAGACGTTCTTAATATGTTTCTTCAAATCCTAGAAGACGGTAGATTAACGGACAGTCAAGGAAGAACAGTCAGCTTTAAAGATACGGTCATTATTATGACTTCCAATGCAGGTGTCGGTCATAAGACGGTGAAGGTTGGCTTTGGAAATGATCATATTGAACACGAAAGCAATTTATTAGCCACTTTAGGATCATACTTTAAGCCTGAATTCCTGAATCGTTTTGATGCCATTATTGAGTTCTCAACATTACATGAAGAAGATTTACTTCAAATTGTTGATATTATGATAAGTGACTTAAATATTATGCTTAAAGAACAACAGATGACAGTGAAAGTAACTGAAGAAGTAAAAAGAAAGCTTGCTACATTAGGTTACTCCCCTTCATTTGGAGCACGTCCATTAAGAAGAGTGATTCAAGAGCAAATTGAAGATCAAATTTCAGACTTTATTATTAATGATCATGATTGTAAGAATTTAATCGCGGTAGTTGAGGACGACACGATTATTATTAAAAAACCATAGAAAGAGAAAGAGCGAAGCCCCTTTATCATTGGCTTCGCTCTTTTTCTTATAACTTTTGATCTTCGATTGAGTTTAACCAAGCCTCAATTTCGCCTACGACAGATTGAACACATCCATCTTCAAATGGTGAAATTAAGTTTGCTTCTTTAACAAGCTCAGTAAATGGCATACTACCGCCTAAAGTACAAAGATGTAAATAATCATTCCATGCTTTTTTATGATCCTCACCAGAACGCTTCCAAAATTGGAATGCACAAATTTGTGCCAATGTGTAGTCAATATAATAGAACGGAGTGGTGTATATATGACCTTGACGCTGCCAGAATCCTCCTCCCTCTAAATACTCATTTCCGTCGTAATCTTTATGAGGCATGTATTTCTTTTCAATCTCACGCCAAGCTGACTTTCTTTCCTTTGGTGTAGCAGTTGGATTTTCATATACCCAATGCTGGAATTCGTCCACACTTACGCCATATGGTAGGAATAAAAGGGCGGAACTTAAATGAGCAAACTTATATTTATCCGTATCTTCCTTAAAAAACAGTTCCATCCATGGCCATGTGAAAAATTCCATACTCATCGAATGAATTTCAGCTGCTTCATAGGTTGGCCAATTGTATTCTGGAATTTCAAAATGACTGCTTGAATACACCTGAAATGCGTGCCCTGCCTCATGTGTTAATACATCAATATCACCTGACGTACCATTAAAATTCGAAAAGATAAAAGGTGACTTGTAGTTTTCAATATATGTACAATATCCACCACCAGCTTTTCCTTTCTTTGCCACTAAGTCCATTAAATGATTCTCTACCATATAATGAAAGAACTCGCCTGTTTCCTTTGAGAGTTCATCATACATCTTTTGTCCATTTTGAATAATCCACTCAGGATCACCCTTTGGTACTGCATTCCCTGATTTAAACTTAAAGTTTTCGTCATAATACTTAAGAGTGTTTACATCAATTCTTTGTCTTTGACGTTCCTTTAGTTTTGTAGCAATGGGTACAATATAATCTTCCACCTGTTTTCTAAACCCTGCGACCATTTCCGCGTTATAGTCGGTACGATACATACGGTAATAAGCTAGTTCAACGAAGTTTTTATAGCCAAGTTTTTGGGAAATCTCTGTACGAACCTTGACCAAATCGTCATAGATACGATCTAACTCACCTTCATTTTCTGAAAAATAATTAAAACGCGCTTCACTTGCCTTTTTTCTCATATCTCGATCTACCGACTCTGTAAACGGTTCCATTTGAGCTAACGTACGTTCTTCGCCCTCAAAAGGTATTTTCGCAGCAGCAAGGAGCTTTGTATATTCTGTGGTAAGTTTATTTTCTTGTTGAAGCAATGGAATGATATCAGGTGAGAATACCTTTAGCTGTGCTTCTGCTAAGGCAAAAAGCTGTTTTCCCCACTTTTCTTCCAGCTCGACCTTAAAAGGCGAGTTTACAAGCGCTTCGTAATATTTAGTCACTAAACCCTCAACACTTGGTTGAATTTCATCTATATAATCTTGTTCTGCCTTGTAAAACTCATCATTCGTATCAATCGAATGGCGTATATACACGAGGTTAAACATCGTGCCTAAATCATTACGTATTTTATTTATATCTTTCATTGCCTCATTTTGCTCATTTGCAGAAACTGCTCTTGAAAAAACCTCTAATGCAGCTAAAAATTGATTCTCTACAACCTCAAAATTTGGTCTATCATATGTATACTGTTCAAATTGCAAAGTGAATCCCCCTTTGTTTAAAAATTTTGAAAAAAACTCTCTTTTATTATAACTCAGGTAGCAAAGAAGCACAAAAAAACAAGGCACCACAGCGGATGCCTTTGCTTACTATTATTTCTTATTTTCAATAGATAATCCCAATTTCTTTAGCAGCTCTGTTGCTTGATCTTTTTCATCAGCTGTAAGCTCTTTCATTAATTCATGTATTTTTTGTGCATGGTCAGGAAAAATTTCCTCGATAAACGACTTCCCCTGTTCTGTGATTTGAGCATACGTTACTCTTCGATCACTAGGACAAGCCACTCTAGCTAGTAATGCTTTTTGTTCCAGCTTATCAACCACATAAGTAATACTTCCACTCGCAAGGAGGATCTTTTCTCCTATTTGCTGTAGTGGCTGATCTCCTTTATGGTATAAAAGTTCAAGAACAGCAAATTCTGTTGGATTTAGTCCATATGTTTGAATAAGTTTATTTACATTTTCATTAACAGAGCGATATGCTCTAGATAGCACAATAAAAAGTTTTAAAGATTGACTGATTTCAGCTTCCATGATTCTCATTCCTTTAAGACCAATATATTTACCTTTTTTTGAAAACATATTCTTAATTAAGACTATTTTAGAAAAACTAGCTTTGTTCTGTCAAATTCCGTCTAATCCATAATTCCTATAAAAAGCTTACTAATATAGTGATATAATAAGCGAAGTTATGGAAAAAACTTATTTGCTTGGAGCAATTACATGAAAAGACACTTACTAAACCTACTTTTATATAGCCTCATCGTAGTACTACCAACACTAGGTGGCAGTTATATATTTTCAGAGATTGAAAAAGAAAAAAATCTTTTAGAGCAGGTTCAACATGCTGAATGGGTTGCTTCTATTCATAAATCACATTGGGATCAATTTGTTAGTGAAACAGTCACTTCTCTTCAAACTCTGTCCCTTACGTCAGAGATATACGTTAACAGCCCAGAAAGGATGGCCCCATTACTACAAAAGGCGTTTCAGACTGATCCTAGATACAGTGGGTTGTTCTTATTGGACGAAGAAGGGCGATTGATTGTTGGCTCTAACAATCTACTAGAGGACAATCTGAACAAAAACTCGTATATTCAGGAAGTGATTCGTACAAAGGATATTATTATATCTGCTCAGGTGGATACTTTAAAAAATAACCAAAAGGTAATCGGACTTGCTTCCCCTGTGTTGGATGAAGAAAATCAACTAACATTTATCACTCTTGCACTACTTCGGGTTGACCATGTTCAAAACATAATGAAAATACTTACACCCGAGACACCTATAGTTATCCTCAATCAGGAAGATCAGGTGATCATTGATTTTGATTCAGAACATTTATACAAGCAAGGTGGACATTGGGTTTCAACGCCGATGAATCAGCTACCTTGGACGATTAAAGTAAAGGTAGATGAAGACGCAACACGTACAAATATCTCTCAATTAGTGGGAACGATAACTTTGTTCTTTATTTTGACGCATATCCTTTTTCTGTTAGTTAAATATATCTTATTGAAAAAACAATCAAATAAGGAAAAAAAACAAAATGAAGCACAGAAACTCGAGCTGGTTGGAACATTGGCTGCTGGGACCGCCCATGAAATACGGAATCCATTGACTGGAATTAATGGCCTTGTCCAATTACTAAGTGAAAAACATAAAGATGAAGAAGATCAATTTTATTTTTCGGTTATCAATAACGAAATTAAACGAATTAATCAAATTGTGAGCGAGTTTCTAATTCTTGGAAAACCGACAGCCATAAAAAACGAGCCGATTAATTTAACAATGATTATACAAGAGCTGCAACCACTTATTTCTTCTGAAGCAAACTTATACAATGTGATATGCCATTATACATTTCCTGAAGAACCGGTTATCGTTCTATGTACAAGGGATCAAATGAAGCAAGTCATTTTAAATATAACGAGAAATGCGTTTGAATCCATGCCTCCAGGTGGCACACTTGACATCCGTATTTCTAAAGAAAGGGAAAAATGTGTCCTTACGATCTCTGATACGGGAGTTGGGATTGGAAAAGAAGAGCTTGAAAAGATTTTTCACCCCTTCTATACGTCAAAGGCCTCAGGAACTGGCTTAGGGCTTGTAGTTTGCAAAAGAATCGTCCATTCGTTTCAGGGTGAAATTCAAATTTCGAGTATTGAAAACAAAGGCACAACTGTGACTGTAACATTTCCACTAATGAACGAATAGAGAGCTTGTATGGCTCTCTATTTTTTTATGCAAGCTTTTCGTTTCCTACACCATATACTTTGCCTCACGAAATAAATCATTTCATAATCACTAGAAATTTAGTAAGATATCTTTATACCATTCTTCAATAATCAAAGGAGATCTTTTTATTATGGCACAGACTGCTACTGTTCAAGAATTTAAAAAAACTGACAGTGCAACAACCTATAAAATCTTATTTATTATCGCATTATGTCACCTGCTAAACGATTCAATTCAGTCGGTTGTACCTGCTATGTTTCCTATCCTTGAACAATCAATGGGACTAAGCTTTACTCAATTAGGAATCATTGGGTTTTCTCTAAATATTGTATCCTCAATCATGCAGCCGTTTGTTGGAATGATAACAGATCGCAAGCCCATGCCATTTGCTTTACCCATTGGCTTAACGTTCACTCTAATCGGCGTTCTAGGGCTAGCTTTTGCCCCAAGTTTCTTACTAATTGTAATTTCGGTTGTCTTTATTGGCTTAGGATCAGCCGTTTTCCATCCTGAAGGTTCAAGGGTTGCCTATATGGCAGCTGGACCTAGAAGAGGGCTTGCACAGTCTATTTATCAAGTTGGCGGTAATTCTGGGCAAGCACTAGCTCCATTAATTACGGCCCTCATACTCGTTCCTTTAGGTCAAAAGGGCGCAGGCTGGTTTACGATTGTCGCAGCAGTTGCAGTAGGGTTACTTGTTTACATTGCTTTTTGGTACGCGAACAAACTCAAAATCGATGGTCAGAATCCAAAACAAAAGCAAAATTTAGCTCCTTCATCATTTTCATTTCAACGTCAAATTCGCTTTTATTTGCTTGTAATCTTGTTCTTAATCTTCGCTCGTTCATGGTATATTTCAGGAATTACTAATTACTATGCGTTTTATGCGATTGACAAGTACAGCTTTTCCATCCAGCAAGCTCAGCTTTATTTATTTGTTTTTCTAGTCGCTGGAGCCTTAGGTACATTTTTCGGTGGACCCTTAGCTGATAGGTTTGGAAAAAAAACCATCATCTTGCTATCTATGATTGGTTCTGCTCCAATCACCATTTTGCTTCCCTTTGTGCCTCATTATTTCGCGGTGGTTTTACTTGGGATAGCGGGCTTCATACTCATGTCTAGTTTCTCCGTTACCGTTGTTTATGCTCAAGAACTCGTTCCTGGCAAGATAGGGACAATGGCAGGTTTGACAGTAGGGTTAGCTTTTGGAATGGGTGCATTAGGATCTGTGTTTTTAGGTATATTAGCAGATACGATTGGATTGCCTTTAACAATTATTTCAACAGGTTTTCTCCCATTACTAGGGTTTCTAACACTGCTCCTTCCTTCAGACAAACAAATCGCGGATATATACAAATAAAACGGAAGAGGCAATCCTCTTCCGTTTTTATTTGTTAATTCTTTCCTTTAATTCCTGCTTTTCTCCTTCTGTAAAGAAGTTTTGTGCCATAGGGAATAGGACATTTTCTTCCTTAGCAAAGTGATCAACAAGAGTGTAATACGCATTTTTTATAAGTTCAGCAAGTTCCAGCATTTCTTCATCTGTATAATCATCATTAGTGTGTACTGCCTTTAGAAATGTCCCGATAAAGCCTTTTGCCTGGTCATGCTCATATTCCATTACTGCAATCGGTCCACTTTCCCTACCAATATACTTTTCCATCATAGAGAATAACACACCCTCTTCCCTTTCTGAATGGGGCTCTAATTCATGAAAAAAAGCTTTTACCTTTTGAATTAATTCATGAAACATCGTTTCCCTTGTAGTTTTAACACATTCTATTTGCTGACATGTCTCAAGGAGTCCATCAAGCAATAAAAGCAATGGAGGATGCTCATTTTTTAGTTGCTGCAATCCCTCACATAATTCTACATTTCTCTCCATCATTGAGCTCATACAACCTTGCATAGTTCATTTCTCCTTAAAATCATATTGTTAATATAATTATAAGAAAGTAAGAGCTTTTCTGTTGTGATGTGTGTCACAGAAAAATAATACTGTAAACGCTTTTAAGATTCTAAAAATTTTAACAATTTAGGAGGTAATTTTTTATATAAGTTCATATAATAAAAATATAGAAAGTTTCTTTTGCAAACACGAGAAGTTAGGAGGGGTTAAAATGTATCAATGTAATCTACAAGAATTTTACCCAACCGCATTTATTCGAATTGGAGAGAATGACCAGTCCATGCTAAAAGGAAGTCGATTCATGTCTGAGACTTCTGTACACTGGCTAGTCGCATTAGACGGTCATCCTAAAAACGGAACAGAAGATTTATATGTTTGGAATGTTCTTGTCTACCTAGCAGACATTCATGGAAACTTTGAGTTAAGTCAACCACATTTTTGTACAGAAAGTTATACTTGCTTTGATCAGGCTTGCAATACAGCTAAGGATCTAATGATTAGTGGACTTAACGACGAGATGATGAAATACACAGTTAGAGTAAGAATCAGCTAAAAAGATTATTATCATTACTTTTGGCTTTTCCTTTTTATGCTACTATGTGAAAATTTATACATAATGTAAAAGATGATGGAATTCATAGAGGTCTATCGAAGATGTTAAAAGAAAATCTATGATTGATAGCTATATAAGTAGTTTTCAACAAACTGAACAATTTCTATATGTTGCTTATCGGTTGTGTTCTTTTCAAGCTCCTTAAGCCGCTTTTTTGCTTTTAAAACAAAGGGCTGCAAAGTAGGACAAGCCCCCGCCTCTTTCACTGTTAATTCACCATTTAATATATCAATGGCTGCCTCCTGAACTTGTACATCACTTGTCAAATAGTAGAGTATCCCAGCTAAATACGATGTTCGATCCATACTGTCTCCTCCCATCTATTAATAATACCTATATTAATAGTAACGGAACGCTCGTTCGTTTTCAACTATATTATCGGAATCTTTTAATAATTCACATTTTATACACAAAAAGATGAATCCAATCGGTACCAAGACGGGAGTGCTTCGGCCAAGAGATCTGAAACTGACTATCGTTGAGTAAATACGGTAGAGGTTTGGACATAGAAAACTGGTTTGCCGCCCAATTACTGTACTGGAGCATTAAGACATGATATCCCTGATCCCTCTGCTAACCTTGTCCGAATAAGAGGCTCATTCGGACACCTGATCTTGAAAACCCTCCTTACCCTGTCCGAATACAGGGCTCATTCGGACACCTTACCATGAAAACCCTCCTTACCCTGTCCAAATACAGCGCTCATTCGGACACCTAATCATGAAAATCCTTCTTATCCTGTCCGAATACAGCGCTCATTCGGACACCTGATCATGAAAACCCTCCTTACCCTGTCCGAATACAGCGCTCATTCGGACACCTGATCATGAAAACCCTACTTACCCTGTCCGAATACAGCGCTCATTCGGACACCTGACCATGAAAACCCTCCTTACCCTGTCCAAATACAGGGCTCATTCGGACACCTGATCATGAAAACCCTACTTACCCTGTCCGAATACAGGGCTCATTCGGACACCTGATCATGCAAACCCTACTTACCCTGTCCGAATACAGCGCTCATTCGGACACCTGATCATGAAACCCTCCTTATCCTGTCCGAATACCGCTATCATTCGGACACTCATTCTATAAATCCTCTTGCCCTTGTCCCAATACCGACCTCATTCGGATACCCGTTCCTAACAACCCTCCTTACCCTGTCCCAATACCGACCTCATTCGGACACTCATTCTATAAATCCTCTTGCCCCTTGTCCCAATACCGACCTCATTCGGACACTTACTCCTAAAAACCATTAGACCTTGTCCCAATATCGAGTTCATCCGAACAAATGAACTCAACTAGCCTACCATTCTCGGAATCAGGCATAACAAACAAAGACACCTCCCATATACAATGAAGGTGTCTTCGCTTAATTATTTATTCACCATTACGCTAATCGAAACACAATTCCATGGCCGCCTTTCGGATATTCCCATTTAATATTTTGATAGGGGCATCCGATTCGGCAGCTACCACATTCGTGGCATCCCTCGTACCCTACTTGCATTCTCGTGCCTTCCCATTTATAAACCTCAGCTGGACAGAATACGGTACAGATTTTATCGGGGCATTTTGTCATACAAACATCGTGGTCAAGTACGGTTAGATGGGATTTTGTGTCACACTTAAAACGCAGTAAGTACTGTTTTTCCTCGATTGTTTTCGTTGACATTATTTCACCGCCTTCCAAGCTCGATAGACATCCTGAATGACTTTAAACGTTCCTTTTTTCCCAGTTACACTTCTCATGATTTGTTTTTGTTTTTCACGCTTTGGTGTACCGTCTACCGTAAAGAACTTGCTCATTGCCTGGTTCATCATTGGAATATACTCTCTGAAATACTGAGGGTGATGCTCAAATGTATGGGCAGCGTCTTTATATTTTTCTAGATCCTTCATAATAAAGCTATTGTATAAAGCTTCACGGTAAGAATTTAAACTTGCCTCACTAAAATCATTTCTTTCCTTCGCACGAATAATGGCTTCAGCTGCCATTTTCCCTGATGACATGGCCATATTAGAGCCCTCTCGATGGATGGCATTCACTAATTGGGCCGCATCTCCCACTACCACTACACCATTGCCAGCCACCTTAGGCACAGAGTGGTATCCTCCTTCAGGAATTAAATGTGCCAAATACTCAGCAGACTCTCCACCGGCTATGAGTGGCTTTACCATGGAATGATTTTTCAAATAATCTAATAAATCATAAGGTTTGAGTTTTGCTTTTATCATGCTTGAAAGGGTAGTACCTACACCTATGTTGATACTTTCCTTATTGGTATATATAAACGCTGTACCGAGGTTCCCCTTTGTTGAATCACCAAAGATTTCTATTGTGCAACCTTGGTTATCCTCGAGGTTAAAGCGGTCATTAATCTTTTCTTTTGATAGATTAATAACCTCCATGACCGTAAGAGCTACTTCATCAGGTCGAAATTCTTTATGAAACCCAAGCTGCTTTCCTAACAGAGAGTTTACACCATCAGCCAATACAACTACATCAGCATACACATCGCCATCAGGACGATCGGTTCGAACACCTACCACTTTACCATTTTCTACAATACACTCATTTGCTACTGTTTCATTGATGAGTAGTACCCCTTGTTCAACCCCTTTTGCTGCAAACCATTGATCAAACGGAGCTCTTAATACAGTAAAATTATTATAAGGCTCCTTTCCCCATTCTAACCCTTTGTAGCCAAAGGAAACGCTAGACTCCTTATCCATCATCCAAAAGCGTTGTTCAATAACAGGTCTTTCTAATGGTGCTTCCTTCCAGAACTCGGGAATAATCTCTTCCATTTGTTTCCTGTATAATACACCCCCCATCACATTCTTACTACCTGGATACTCTCCACGCTCGAGTTGAAGCACCTTCAAGCCATTCTTTGCACATGTATAGGCACATGAAGTACCTGCAGGTCCAGCACCAACAACGATGACGTCAAATTTTTCAGGCATAACTGATTTCACCACCCTTTTCTGTACGTATTTCCTTAAATTGTTGGATAAGTTTAGGGAGAATTTCTAAGGCATCCCCTACAATTCCATAGGTTGCGACGTCAAAAATAGGTGCACTTGCATCTTTATTAATAGCTATTATAATTTCTGAATTCTTCATACCGACTACGTGCTGAATAGCACCCGATATACCAACTGCGAAATATATTTTAGGTGTTACCGTTTCACCCGTTTGCCCAATCTGTAACTCATGTGGGAGCCATCCTGCTTCTACCACATCCCTCGTACCACCAACACTCGCACCAATCACTTCTGCGAGCTCATATATTAATGAGAAATTTTGTTGATCTCCTAATCCCTTTCCACCACAAACAATGATATGTGCATCCGCAAGATTGGCTCTTTTCGTTACATCCTTCACCACTTTGAGCACTTTAGTTCTCATATCTTCTTCCTGTAATTCGATATTTTCCTCAATAATTACTCCCTGACGTTCTTTATCTGGTTCAAGAGCTTTCATTACTTTCGGTCGAACCGTTGCCATTTGAGGGCGATGCTTTTTACATAATATCGTTGCCATAATATTTCCACCAAAGGCTGGTCTACTAGCCTCCAATAATCTTTTTTCAAGATCAACATCAAGCATGGTTGTATCTGCAGTCAAACCCGTACTTAAATCAGTCGCAACTGCACTGGCAAGGTCCTTTCCATTTGGAGTGGCTCCGTATAAAAATATCTCAGGACTATATTTTTCGGCGAGTAGTACCACGCCCTTCATATAAGATTCTGTTCGGTAATCGTCTAATACAGGATGATCAATCACATATACTTCATCCGCCCCATATGAAATGACTTGATTACAAAGGGCTTTAACATCTTTACCTAGCAGGACTCCCCCAAGTGAAACGCTTAGCTTATCAGCTAATTTTCTTCCGGCTCCAAGCAATTCTAACGAAACACCCTCAATCTCACCTTCATTTTGTTCTATGAATACCCACACACCACGGTATTCTTTACTCATCCCAAGCACCTCCATCATCGATTTTTAATGTGTATCACTTCACATAAAAAAGCTCTTTTTTCTCTTCAAGTAAGCATTTGATTAGCTCTTTTACTTGTTCTTCTGAAGAGCCCTCTAAACGCTTCCCACCTTCATGCTTTGGAGGAGTGAACATTTTACCAACGATGGTAGGTGATCCCTTAAGCCCTAGCTGTGTACGGTCCACGTCACCTAAATCATTTACCGTCCAAACAACTGGCTCGTACCTTGCAGCTTTTAACATATTAGGAAGAGGAGAATATTCAATCTCATTGATTTCTTTTTCAACAGTTAATAAACATGGCAATTGGATTTGAAGCAACTGGTAACCATTTGATAGCTTTCTCTTAACCACTACTGATTGCTTCTTTTTATCAAGCTCTGTCACTTCAATGACGTTTGTAACTGGAGGGATATCTAATCTTCTTGCAATGCCAGGTCCCACTTGCCCAGTATCTCCATCAATCGCATGCTTTCCACAAAGAATCATATCAATCGGTCTGATACTGGCGATTTTATCTAAAGCCTTCGATAATGCGTAGCTGGTTGCTAATGTATCTGCACCAGCAAATGCACGGTCAGAAATTAAATATCCCTCGTCAGCACCAATTTCAA
The DNA here is from genome assembly GCA_011524525.1 of Bacillus sp. (in: firmicutes). GTDB lineage: Bacteria > Bacillota > Bacilli > Bacillales > Cytobacillaceae > Robertmurraya_A. The sequence continues at coordinate 12,909 of WTKE01000039.1, forward strand.
CGCTTTTTTTAATAATCGCATTTGCTTGTGGTGGCCCCATTGATAAAACAGAAATATATACATCGTTGATGAGACGTTTCATCCGAACGGCTTCTTGAACAGCATGTGCATCATAAGGATTTAATATAGCTGGTGCACTTCGACGATCAAGCGTATTTGTCTTAGGATTAATCTTAATGATCTTTGTGTCAGGTACCTGCTTGACACATACTACAATGTGCATAAAAATCCCCCTCCTTAATAAATAACGGCTAAATCACCTATATATATTTTGCAAAGCTTCGTAATAACGATATATGTATCGGTTTACGAGCATAGTACAAACAAATTAGTTGATATTTTATGTGAATAATTTAATTTTGTATGCGGTTTCAAAAAGGGTGTAATATGAATTGTGGATTGCTTACGGAATCTTCATTTTTGTATATTCACCTATATATACGATGGGGTTTAACGACTATGATGAAATAACATTTATTTTTTGAAGGGTTGATACAGTGCTTACCATTATAGTAACTATATTAAAAGAAATTGAACAATTTCCATATGATAAAAATCACAGATGTCAGATAATTATCATATATGTAATTGTGTGAGCAATCGCTCTTCCTTATAATAGAGTGTATTACCTGAGTTTTAATTTTAGGGGGAACCTGAATGAATGAAGTTTTGTTTGGAAGTGTTCTCTCCGCAATGTCAACGGGATTAGGAGCAGCAATCATTTTGTTTATGCATCGATCTGTGACACACCGTTGGAGAGATATTTTACTTGCCTTTACGGCAGGTATTATGATGGCAGCTTCCACGATGGGCCTGATTCCTGAAGCCCTTAATACTGGCGGATTTATACCTCTAATGATTGGTATCCTTTTAGGGGTAATAACTTTAACTTGGTTAGAAATGAGTATTCCTCATATTGATTTACAGCATACGACTCAAAAATACGAAATGGAATTTGATGAAAAAGCAATGTTGATTATTGCAGCGATTACGCTCCATAATATTCCCGAAGGATTATCCGTTGGAGTTAGTTATGCGACAAATGCTGAAGCTAATACTGGTAATCTAATCGCTTTTGCAATTGGACTCCAAAATGCTCCAGAAGGATTTTTAGTTGCACTATTTTTAGTGAATCAAAAAATTGAAAAAGTCAAAGCGTTTATAGTTGCTACTTTAACAGGTGCAATTGAAATTGTTACAAGTTTACTAGGTTTCTATTTAACTTCCTTTGTTGAAAGTCTGGTCCCATATGGTCTAGCCTTTGCAGCAGGTGCCATGCTGTTCATTATATATAAAGAGTTAATACCTGAAAGTCATGGGGATGGCAATGAACGAACATCAACTTACTCCTTTATTTCTGGTTTACTGTTTATGATTTTGTTAATTGACCTGTTTTCCTAAGGCTCTTTTCTAAAACATTGTTGCTAAATACACCCTTTTTAGGAAACTAACAATATATTTCCATCTTTAGAAAAGAGCTACTCTCCAAATAGACCAATAAATCCAACCTTATTCTGGGAAAAATCCGGCACTTGGGATTTTTCCAAAACAACAAACTATACGAAAAAAGCCTTTCCTAAATATGAATTCGGCATGAGCAATCCATGCCGATTTTTTTATTCCCTTCGTGTGAACAAGTCTAAGCTTTACCTACATAGATACGATTTATTGTATAATAAAAAACAAGGATCAAAATTAATGGAGGTGACTTGATGGAAAAACAACTTGTTCATGAAGCCATTCAAATGAATTTAGAGAACCACATACAGCACCGAAAATTACCAAAAAAGAGTATTATTAAAAGAGCCATTTTTATTTTTATTGGAGCTATCCTGATGGCTGTCGGATTAGAAATTTTTCTAATACCTAATCAGATTATGGATGGTGGAATCGTCGGGATCTCAATCATTTTGTCACATATTACTGCTATTAAAATTGGTCTAATTATCTTCATTTTAAATGTTCCATTCTTTTTCATCGGATATAAACAAATTGGAAAAACCTTCTCACTATCTACACTCTTCGCTATTACCATATTATCAATTACAACCGTATATCTTCATCCTGTTCCTGCCTTTACTGATGACATCCTGTTAGCAACAGTTTTTGGAGGAATTGCCTTAGGAGCTGGTGTAGGTATCGTCATCCGTTATGGAGGATCACTGGACGGTACAGAAATCCTTGCCATTTTAATCAATAAAAAGGTACCTTTTTCTGTTGGAGAAGTAATCATGTTTTTTAATATTTTTATTTTTGGTACTGGGGGATTTGTGTTTGGATGGGACCGCGCGATGTATTCGATCCTAGCTTATTTTATTGCTTTTAAGACCATTGATATTGTTATTGAAGGGTTAGATCAGTCAAAATCTGCATGGATCATTAGCGATAAGTATAAAGAAATTGGTGATGCGATTTTAGCCCGACTCGGCAGGGGTGTTACCTTCCTAACAGGAGAAGGAGCCTATACAGGAGATGATAAAAAGGTGATCTTTTGTGTCATTACACGACTTGAAGAAGCAAAGCTTAAACTCATTGTAGAGGATCTTGATAGTAATGCCTTTCTGGCCGTTGCAGATATTGCCGAAGTTAGAGGTGGAAGATTTAAAAAACGAGCCATTCATTAAAATACAAAAAGGAAGGAGCGTATTCGTCTCCTTCCTTTTCTATCTATTTTTAAGCGTATATTATATTAGTTGGCCAAATAAACATAGCTTGTTTTCTGGTAATCTTTATCTCTTTTTTGCTTTTCTTCTTCTCTTGTGACAAGCATTGATATTCAAAGATTAGCTTATCCAGCTGCTGACTACACTGAATTGTCTCTTCCCCACCTAGACCATTTGCTTGTGCAGATTCAATCATTTTCTCTCTCATTTGTTGAATCGTGGCAAGCATCTCACTACTATTCTGCTGCACCCCGTTAACCTCCTAATACTCCCTAAATCCCCAAATAAAATTCATCACTTGATGAATTATTGCAAGAAATTGAATAAAAGTAAATAGAATCGCAAAATAAGACAAAGTTTTCTTAATATTTTTGCATACGACAAAAAACACCCTGAAATCCCTATTAATTTTCGACAATTATCGATTTTTTCCACCAAAAGTAATGAAGGCACTAGGAGTTTAGACTCTAGTGCCTTGTAAACTATTTTTAAGCTTCTACTTCATTCTTTTCGTAAATGGGAACCCATCCTTCAGTTGTTACAAAAATACGGATGGCAACAACTTTTCTATCCTCTTGTAAGGTAAAATAATGTCTAACATTCGGTGGTACGGAAATAAGATCTCCAGGGTTTAGAAACACCTCGAAAAATTCACCATCTAATCCTTGAATAATAAACACTCCGTGTCCACTTACAATAAAGCGGACCTCATCGTCTGTATGGTGGTGTTCTTGTTGGAAGTTCGTTAATAATTGCTCTAGATTTGGAGTGTGTTCAGCAAGAGAAATAACGTCCTGTGCCTTATATCCACGCTTCTCTGAAATTTCTGCAATTTCAGTTGAGAATGCAGATAGGATTTCTGCTTTTTCTTCATCTGTTAAAATATATTTCTCTTGAAGGTTACTAGGAAGTTTTGTAATATCCCAGTGCTCATAAATTACCTCTTGAGATTGTAAAAACGCTGCTACTTCTTTTTGATCTCTAATTTCTTCTTTTGTACTTTGAAATACGATATGTGCCATTTTATTTACTCCTTTATATTTTATTTTTTATATTCTAAAAGTCTTAGATGATAGCGAAATAAAAATTCGGATGCTTCGAGTAGTTTTTTTGCCTCGAATGCATTTTTCCCCCAAACGGTTATCCCATGATTTCTGATTAACACAACGCCTTTGTCCTCTTTTACATGTTCACTAAACTCCTGTGCTAGTGTCGGAATATGAGCTGGATTACTGATAATGGGAACTCGTAATACTGCATCTTCTTCCCAAAGATCAAATGCTTTAATGAGCTCCTGACCAGTAAAGGTGATTTCTCCTTGATCGCCATATAATTCAGATATGATATTATTATCAATTGTATGAACATGTAAACTACAACCAGCAACTGTTTTATTATATATTTCTACATGTAATAAGGTTTCAGCAGATGGCTTCAGATGTGTCTCATTTACTGGTTTACCATTCCCATCAACGAGCAGAAAATCCTCTGCCGTACGCTTCCTCTTATCCTTGCCACTTGCTGTTACTAAGAATTGTAAAGGATTGTCGCTAACCTTTATGGCCAAATTTCCGCTCGTTCCCATAAACCAATCACGAACAGCCAGCTCATCCTTCACATCAGCAAGCTCTTCCCAACGTTCAGTTAACTGATTCATCCAATCAACTCCTCTATCTTCGACATATGTTTGATCACATCATCAAAATCAACAAACTCTCTATGATTCAATCCATATTCTTTTGATTTTTCTAATAGCAGTTCTCTAGCAATGACTAGGTCAGCTTGCTTAGCTGCTTGCAAATCAGTTACCGAATCACCAATAACGACTTTGTAGAAATCTTCTTTAAGTCCACGAATAATACTAGGTTTACAGCAGCCACAATCGTTCTGACAATGCTCATCACATGCATTTGGCCAAAGAATATTGATATATTCTCCACTAAAATCGGAAGCATTACAATAGATTCCTGAAAAAGGACCATAAGCTTGTAGAATGGGATAAACGAAGAAATCAATACCTCCACTAACAATATACAAAGGAATATTCTTCTCTTTCAAAAACTTTACAAAATCAGCAAATCCTTCACGTATTTTCACATTTTCAATTGCATACGTAATGATTTCTTCCTTTTTAGATGAAGGAAGCAACGAGAACAGCTTACCTACTCCTTCCCGAATGGAAATATGCTCTGACAAAATGTCGTCTTTTAGGGCTTCCCATCCAGGTGGAGCAAATCTTTTCATAATGGCAATAATGTTATCCTTCTCTGTGATGGTACCATCAAAATCACAAAATACAGCTATCTTCTTACTCATGATGGTTTTGCCACCTCAGTAACTCCCCACAGTTCAATCGCGGTTGCAAGTTCAGGATATTGCTCCGCATTTTCTCTTAACGGCAGACCTTTTTGACTTAAATCAATAGCTTGGCGGAAAGCAAGACCTCCACCTTTCGCACCAGCCGGATGCCCATGAACACCACCACCAGCATTAATGACACTGTCTAAGCCAAAATCTTGTAGTAAAAGTGGAACAAGTCCAGGATGAATACCTGCTGAAGGCACTGGGAAACTCTTATTCATTGGTTCTGACTCTTCTGTTAACGCTTCGGCAATTGATAACGCAGCTTTCTTTTCTAAAGCCACTGAACCGTATGGAGATGGAAATAAAGACAAGTCAGCTCCTGCGTAACGTAACAATTTTCCAAGTAGAAGGGAATGAGAAATACCGTATACATCAGACGAAGTGAGCGCACCACTCACAGCTGGATGTGCCATAATCGGAAGATCGACACCCTCTTCTTCACGTAATTCCTGAAGAACATCAAGACCATATGCAAACACATTAAATAATAATAAGTCCGCACCAAGTTCTTTTGCTCTTTTTGCTTTATCAATTAATTGAGATGTACGACCTGTCAAGTTCACAGCATATAGGGTCCGATGTCCCGTTTCTTCATAAACCTGTTGCAGAACTTCTCTTCCACCAGTAATTCTCTGTTCAAAAGGAGTTAATGTGTTTTCAAAAAGAATTTCGTCATCTTTGACAAAATCGACTCCTCCCAATGCCTGTTCGCGCAATTGGCTGAAGAGGAACGGAAGATCTCTCCCAAGAATTCCTTTAAAAATACTCATCAATAAAGGACGATCATATACACCTAGCTTGTCTCTTAGGCCATTGATACCGAACTTAGGACCTGGAAAAGCCGTTTTTAACTCTTTTGAAAAATCAAGATCCAATAGCTTAATCTTCCCATCTAAAGACAGCTTTCCAAACACCGTTGTTAAAATAGCTGGAAGATCTAGCGAAAAGTTATTTGATGGATAGGCGATTTTTAATACCGCTACCGTTTCATTCGTATGTTCATCTATGTGTAATTTTTCTGTAGAAATAACTGTACCTTTATATTTTTTCAATTGCTCTTGCTCAAGCTTTTGTAATTGAGTCCATGAACCAACCGTTAAACCAAGCGCAATTTCCTCTGCTTTTTTCTCTGGGTTGTGTTTGGCATCATGTACCAAGTACGTTGCGATGATCTCACTCATGTGCTTTCGTCCTTTCTCTCCGATACGGGGTATACATAAAAAACCTCTTCTAGTCATCAGGAAGAGGTTAGTATCGTAAACTAACATCTCCTTATCTATCAGCCATTGCTGCAAGAATTAGCACCGTGCTTACAAAACATGTAAGTCGGTTGCCGGGCTTCGTCGGGCTCGTCCCTCCACCTGCTCTTGATAAGAAAACGAATGTTTTCATTATGGAATTATTGTTTATACTTTCAATTGATTTTGATTATTCCAGAATTTAATTCGACTGTCAATACATTAACTAAAAATTTGGAGCTTTGAAATTCTTTCAACCGCTTCTTTCAAACGAGTTTCTGAAGTTAGTAATCCCACTCGCACATATCCTTCTCCCCATGAACCAAAACCAATTCCAGGAGCAACAGCAATATGTGCTTTTTCTAGTAATAGATCTGAAAATTGTTCCGATGTATAGCCGGTAGGAACCTTTAGCCATGCAAAAAATGACCCTTCCGGTGCTACGACATTCCAGCCTAATTCTTGAAGTCCCCCGATAAACACGTCTCTTCTAGATTCGTATAATGCATTCAACTCACGAACACAACTTTGAGACTCAGTTAATGCCGCTACTGCCGCCTCTTGGACAGCTCCAAAAAGACTTACATATAAATGGTCTTGCAACAAATTAAGAGCTGAAATGACACTTTCATTTCCAACCGCAAAGCCTACTCTCCAACCAGCCATATTATACGTCTTAGACAACGTATAAATTTCAATTCCCACGTCTTTTGCACCTTTTGTTTGCAGAAAACTAATCGGTTTATGACCATTAAATCCTATCGCTCCGTATGCAAAATCATGAACAACACAAATTTCGTGCTCTTTAGCAAGGGCAACCGTATCCTCAAAAAAATCAGCATTGGCTATTGCACCTGTCGGGTTATTCGGATAATTTAAGAACATAAGCTTAGCCTTTTCAAGCTCACTATCTGAAAGAGCTGTATAATCGGGAAGAAACTGATTTTCCTCTTTCAATGGCATTGTAATCATTTCTGCTTGTGCAAGAGCTACCCCTGACCAATAGTCTGGATAACCTGGATCAGGGACAAGAACATGTTCACCTGGGTTTAATAGGCATTGTGGGATTTCAACAAGCCCTGCTTTTCCTCCGAAAAGAATGGCAACTTCTTTCTCTGGATTGATATCTACGTTATATTCTCTTTTATAAAATGTTGCAGCAGCTTCTTTTAATGATGCGAAACCTTGAAAAGGGGAGTATTTGTGATTATTCGGATTCTCTGCTGCCACTTGTAGGGCTTTTACGATATGTGAAGCTGTCGGTTGATCAGGGTTTCCCTGTCCCAGATTTATCACATCATGCCCATCATTAATTTGCTTATTTACTTTAGCAACAAGTGAAGCGAAGAATTGTTTAGGTAAGCTTTTTAATAATTTTGATTGAGGATATATCATCAATTTTACACCTACTTTATATATTCAGGTAATTGTCAATTTTTATATTGAAAAACTAGTCACAAATGTATATCGTAAATGACAACTTGTAAAGTATTTTTACCAATATTTTTTTAAAAAGGTGGTTTCTTATGAGAGTTTCATGTATTCAAATGGATATTAGTTTTGGAAATGTAGAAGAAAACTTCCTAAAAGCGGAAAGATTAATAGAGTCAGCAATGGCTGAAAAACCTGATTTAGTCATTCTTCCAGAGCTATGGACGACAGGCTATGATTTAACTCGCCTCGATGTTCTTGCAGACGTGGAAGCAAAAAAAAGCATTAAATTTTTACAGAAATTAGCTAAACAACATCATGTGCATATAGTTGGTGGATCCGTTGCTTCTCAAGAAAATAACGGTGTGTATAACACACTACTTGTCATAAATAACGATGGAGAACTGGTTTCCACTTACAGCAAAGCTCATCTTTTTAAGCTAATGAATGAACATGAACATCTTCAATCAGGAAGTACAAAAGGGATGTTTTCGCTAGACAAGAATTTATTTGCAGGATTCATATGCTATGATATTCGGTTTCCTGAATGGATTCGTGCTCATACGACAGAAGGAGCGGAGACCATCATTGTGGTTGCTGAGTGGCCTCTCCCTCGATTGAACCATTGGAGATCTTTATTAATTGCTAGAGCGATTGAAAATCAATGCTTTGTCATAGCATGCAATCGTTCAGGCTCAGACCCTGACAATGTGTTTGCTGGGCATTCAATGATTATTAATCCTTGGGGAGAAGTAATTTCTGAGGGAGACGAACTTGAATCTATTGTTACTGGTCAAATCGATTTGTCAGAAGTAAAGAAAGTCCGCAACACGATTCCGATATTTTCAGATCGTCGGACAGACTTATATTAAAAAGGTTGACAACTTAAACACTATGCTGATATGATTCTGATCAGTGAATATTAACTGAAAATTACATCTCTTATCAAGAGTAGGCAGAGGGAATTGGCCCGATGAAGCCCAGCAACCGACCGTAATACCATTGTGAAATGGGGCGCTATCAATATAGCGCTGGATAAATCCGTAAGGCACGGTGCTAATTCCAACAGAAAGAAAATTCCTTTCTGGTAGATAAGAGGTTTGTTGACTACAGCCTCAAACCTCTTTCTAGCAGAAAGAGGTTTTTTTATGCAATAGGAGGATAATCATTATGTCAATTATAGTTCAAGAAACCTATCAACCATTAACAGAAGAAACAGCCATCTCACTAGCAAAAGAGAGAAATTTATTCTCCGAAAATAGTATTCTATCATGTACAGAAATAGGTGATGGAAACTTAAATCTAGTTTTTCATATTAAAGATCAAGATGGAAAAGGCATCATTATTAAACAAGCTCTTCCATATGCAAAAGTAGTAGGAGAGTCCTGGCCACTCACTTTAAAACGTGCAACGATTGAAGCGGAAGCATTAAAACTATTTAAAAAGCATGCTCCAGACTTTGTTCCTGAAGTGTATTATACGAACGAAGTGTTAGCTATAACAATTATGGAAGATTTATCTCATTTGACTATCGCCAGAAAAGGTTTAATTGACGGAAACGAATATCCCCTGCTTGCGAGTCATCTTGGCACATACTTAGCCAATACAACCTTTTTCACATCGGAGTTTGGGTTGGATAAGGGACATAAGAAAGAGCTTGTTGGAAAATTTATCAATCCAGAATTATGTAAAATCACTGAGGACCTAATTTTCTCTGATCCTTATTTTGATGCAGAGACAAATGATTTTGAACCACAGCTCACTCCAACAGTTGAAAAACTATGGAAGGATACAGAGTTACAACTTCAAGTAGCCTTACTGAGAAAAAGCTTCTTAACGGAAGCGGAAGCACTACTACATGGTGATCTTCATACAGGCAGCTTATTTGTTTCGAAGGAAGAAACAAAAGTAATTGACCCAGAATTCGCATACTTTGGTCCTGTTGGTTTTGATATTGGTCAAGTAATTGCCAATTTATTGTTCCAAGCAATTGCCTTTGAAGAAAAATCCGATTCGATTTACTCCCAGGTAAGAACATTCTGGAATGTGTATCAAAATCAATTCTCAATCCTATGGGAACATGACAATTTAGAACCATTTGCCCGTATTGACGGTTTCCTTTCTTCTACTCTACAAAAATACTTTCATGATGCGGTTGGTTTTGCAGGATGTGAACTAATAAGAAGAACAATCGGTCTTGCCCATGTAGCAGACTTGGATGGTCTTTCGGATGAAAAGGAACGAATTGCAGCGAAAGAAAAATCGATAGCTTTAGGTAGAGATTTGATTCTCAAACGCAATGAGTTCACATCTATTGAAGATTTAGTAACTTTTTTTCTAACAAAAAAATACGAGTAGACTGACTCTCTACCCGTTCTCTAACTATTGTTTAAAACCAGCTCCTTCTAATGTAAGGAGCTTTTCCTTTATATCTGTACGTGTTCCTGCATAGCCAGTTAGCTTCTTATTTTTCCCTATCACTCTATGGCATGGAACAATAATAGGAAGACGGTTTGCTTTATTTGCCTGTCCAATTGCACGAACCGCTTTACTATTCCCTATCTTTTCTGCTACTTCCTGATAGCTGTATGTTGTTCCGAAAGGAATCGTGTGAAGAACCTCCCAAACAGACCGTTGAAACTCAGTACCTTCCATCTGAAGTGGCAAATCAAAGTCCTTTCTCCTCTTTGATAAGTAGTCCTTCATTTGCTGCACCGCTTCTTTTACCAGTACATTTTCAAGTGAAAAAATCGGTTGCTTACCTCTTTCATGCTTCTGAAAATCCTCATCGCCAATATGAACGGCCGATACCAGTCCACCTTCAACTACTAGATAAATAGTTCCTAACTCCGATTCAACCGTTCCATACCATCTGTTCATACACGACTCCACCTTTATTTTCCAACTGGTAAATACACATGAAATACCGTCCCTTTTCCAACTTCGCTTTCGACTTTAATCGTACCCTCGTGCTCCTCTATTATCCGATAAGAAACCATTAGACCTAGGCCTGTTCCCCTCTCCTTTGTCGTATAGAATGGCTGACCAAGCTTTTTTAACTTTTCCTCTGGTATCCCATAGCCTTCATCCTTTATCGATATATGTATCCGATTATCTGTTGTTTGATTCATTGTAATCGTGATAAATCCACCGCTCTGCATAACTTCTATGCCATTTTTAATCATGTTAATAAAGACCTTTTTCAACTGATTAGGTTCACAAATTAATGTAGGCAAATTATCATTATAATGAAGGAGGAACTGAACATTGTACAAAACTGCTTGTGCACTTAAAAGATTGACCGTTTCAGACATGATCTGTGTGATACTGTGCTCCACAAATTTAATAGCTTGTGGTTTGGCTAAAATTAAAAATTCATTTATAATTGCGTCAATACGATTCAGTTCCGTTGAAATTACATCAAAATACATGGAATGCTTTCCTTCACTGGTGTCTTCTAAAAGCTGAATAAAACCTTTCAACGCAGTCATCGGATTACGAATTTCATGTGCAACCCCAGCTGCCAACTGACCGATAACACTAAGGGTATCAGATTTATGAAGATTAGCCTCCATTTCAAGTTTTTCCGTAACATCCCTAAAAGTTGTAAGACTTAGGTTACTTACTACATTTTGCTTGGTTGAATACTCATAATGCAATGTCTTCCCACTTCTGGTCGTTAACGTTAACGTACCGGTCGCATGTCCTTCAATCATGAGCTTTTTCATAACCTCATTTAATTCATCATCCGAAAAATGACTTTTGATTAATAAATCACGCATTGTTTTTCCAATAACTTCATACTTGGATACTTTCAAGTACTTTTCACCGGCTGGATTCACATCTATAATTCTTTGATTTTCATCCCATAATAACATTCCATCAAGGGAGCCTTCAAAAATTTTTCGGAATTTTTGCTCACTCTCTCTCAGTTTTTTTTCCATTTGATACCGTTCAGTCACATTTCTAAAAATGGTCATATGATATCCATCAACGACATTAAGCTTGGTAGAAAACTCTAGATATTTCATTTGACCATTGTACATTTGAAATAACAATTCGTCACGATTGGATCCTCTTCTGTTTAAGTCCTGTAAGATGGCATGATACTTTTCATCCTTTTCGTACACAAAAGCGTCGATTGGATATTGCTTTAATATATCAATGCTACATTCAAATAAGCGACAGGCGGCATCGTTTGCGTTAATAACACTCATATTTTCATTCCAGAAAATAATCGCATCAAGAGACTCTATAAAAAATGATTTAAAAAGGTCTTCAATGGGAATCTTTATATTATTTGTCTTCATTTGATTGATTCGCACATTCTCCATACCTATACTTGAAAGGAACGTATTCACGGTATCTCTCCTTATAAAGGAACTTCTTAATTATGAATTCTACACTATTCCTAAAACTCCTCTATAGGAAAAAAGAACGCTTTCTAATGAAAAATATTTCAAACCCAAAAGTAAAAGGAGCAAAGTAGTTAACTTTGCTCTTTCCTATTATAATAATGGATTTTCGTGCTTCGCCTTAAGACGTTGCCATCTTGCCTCTATTTCCTTACCAAACTCATCTAGCATTGGTTTGTTTTCTTCTTTTAGTAAGTGTTTGGTTTTACCCATGTAGGCTAACCAGTCTGACAAAGGTATACGCTTTTTCTTATCTTCCGGATTGTACGTAATGGTCGTTTCCCCTTGTTCCACTTCATATAGAGGAAAGAAGCATGAATTTACAGCAGCTTCCATAATGGTTTGACCAAATCTCTCGTCAGACTTCCAGTTTAATGGGCAAGTAATTAAGATCTTCCCATAAACTGTTCCCACATTTTGAGCATACCACTGCGCCTTTGCCGCTTTTTTTATTAAATCTTGTGGAAATGCTTCTGTACCAGTAAACACATAAGGTATATTTGTTGACGCCATTATTTGTGCGGTATCTTTATGATGGAATGCTTTTCCTTGCTGTGCTCTTCCTATATTGGTTGTGCTTGTCATATGACCCATTGGAGTAGAATAAGACATTTGCGACCCAGTATTCATATACCCTTCATTATCATACTCAAGCATAATTAGTTTATGATTTCTTAAGGCCGTTCCAATTGCAGAACCCATACCAATGTCCATCCCACCGTCACCAGTAATCATCACATACGTGACATCATCTGAAACGTGTACTTCTCCTCTGTCCTTTAACTCTAAAAACGCTTCTAGTGTTCCCGATAGAGTGGCAGGACCATTTTGGAATAAATTATGAATCATGGTTTGCTTATGTGATGAATGCGGATACGCAGTTGTGACAACATACGCACAGCCTGTTTGGAATAAAACCACCACATCTCCCTCTATCCCTTTAAAGAATAGCTCGAGTCCCGGGAAGATTCCGCAGCCAGGACATGCACCATGTCCTGATGCTAGTCTCTTTGGCTTTGTGGTTAAAGCTCGTAAAGGCGGGATTTTCACCTTGAGCTTATTCGTTTCTTCATCTTGTTTCACTTCAATTAACCCTGTTTTGAACGTGTCTCCATACTGAGGTTCTATAACTGGTTTCAGTACATTTTCAACTTCACCAGGCACATGACCATAGTAATCAAATGCCTTCTCAACATAGCCTTTTTCCTTTGCATCAAGTGCAAGCTCAAAAAACTTCGCCGCATCATCCGCGTAAAAATCCTTGCCTCCAAGTCCGAACACACGACTTAATACAAGTGTTTGATTTTCTTTATCCTCCTGTAAGGCAGATTTCACCTCATGAGTAAGGTTTGGTCCGTTTGCTCCATATGAATCTGCTCGTTCCCCAATAAGGAGTGCTTTTATATTTTTTAGTGACTCACGAATATGTTCAGATGGGAATGGACGAATAATATTTGGACTAATTACTCCAGCTTTTATTCCTTTAGCTCGAAGCTGATCTACTACATCCTTTGCAGATTCTGCTGCAGAATTTAATAAGAATAAAGCAACCTCTGCATCCTCCATACCGTAGAGGTCAAGTACAGGATATTCCCTACCTGATATTTTTTTGTACTGCTCTGCTACCTCTTTAAAAACATCGCCAGCCGCATACATGGCTTCCGATTGCTGAAAATGGTTGTTTAATAGATCGTCACCATTCATATGAGCTCCGATAGTGACAGGTTTTTTGGGATCTCGAGCAAAATGATAATCAGTTGGGCATTCGCCTACAAAATTTTGTACTACTTTTCGATCTTTAAAATAGTTTACCTTTCGCTTTTGATGTGAAGTAAAGAAACCATCATAAGCGACAATCACCGGTAATCTGACCTTTGAATGTTCAGCTATTTTTAGAGCCATTATGTTCATATCATATACTGCCTGAGGCGTTCTTGCCGTTAATATCACCCAGCCCGTATTTAATGCAAAATATAAGTCAGAGTGATCTCCTCTTATATCTAGTGGCCCACTAATAGATCTAGTAACTAGATTCATTACCATCGGGAATCTAGTACCAGATTGAACCGGAAGCTGTTCAAGCATATACATTAATCCATTTGCACTTGTCGCATTAAACACACGGGCACCTGTCACGGCTGCTCCGTAACAAATACCAGCAGAGCCATGCTCCCCATCCGCTGCTATCAATTTTATATTATGCTCTCCACGAGCTTTCATCTGGTCTAAGTACTGTGCCACCTCTGTTGATGGGGTAATAGGAAAGTATCCCATTAAATGATAGTTGATTTGTGCAGCTGCCATTGCAGCCATTTCATTTCCTGATTCAAATGTAGCTAATTGTTCAGGCAAACCCATTGCTTGTAATTCTTTTTCTAAAGTTGCCATTACCTTACACCTCCTACAAATGGAAAGTATTGTTTTACTGAGTGTTCTTTTGCATAGCCAATCACTTCTCGTAGGTCATTTAATGCTTCTGTCGGACACGCCTCTACACACTTTAAGCAGCCTTTACAATATTGATAGTCAATTCCTTTAAGGAAGGTCTGTTTTCGGCCTCTCTTATCTTCTCCTTCTTCCCAAACGAAGCAGTAGTCAGGACAAACGGTATCGCAAGCAGCGCAATTAATACATTTTTCTTGATGGAATTCTGGAACAAACCCTTGTCTAGAGCCACTTAAATCCTTCAAAATACTATTTGCTTGAGAAATCATTACTCCCCCAATAGCCTGTGTGTTATATCCTAGTTGCGGCGCAGATCTTGTAAAGGATCGTCCTTCAGCATCCTCTGGTATCTCGTAGGTTTTGAATTTCACTTCATTATATCCACGATCAAATGTGCGAATATTCGGCTCAACTAAGTGAGGATATTTTTTTTCAAATGTTTTTCGTATAACTTCCCTCATGGATTCAGGATTTAAAAAACTACATATGCGGAATAAGGCTCCTAGCATAGCAGTATTCACTTTTGTTTTTTCTTCAACGGCAATGCCGAGGGCATCAACAACAGCCAGTGTGCCGTAGTTTAGTTTCAAGTCTGTTTTCACGTCATCAAAATCTCTTGTTGAATTAACCAATACAATACCATCACCAGTTAAACCGCTTACGACATCAACCGTTTTATATAAAGCCTCGTGAAAAATCCCAATCACATGCGGCTGTTCTATTGGACTATGGTCTCTGATGGCCACTTCAGCATCGCAAAACCGGATAAAGCTTTTTACTGGTGATCCTTTCTTTTCTGATCCATAGGAAGAAAAGTTTGAACCATTGAATCCGTGCCCAAGTACCCCAGATTCAGCTAACATTTTTCCGGCTAAGTTCGCACCTAACCCTCCGATAGACTCCAATCGTATTTCAAAAAAACCTAACTCATTTTTAACAGGTAAAATGGACATAAGCTCCTCCCAAAACGAAATGTAATTGTTTAAATTTTAAGGCAATGAGCCATTTTACGCTGTGATAAATATCAAACAATTGCTATATTTTTATGAAACAGATACATTTTTTTATGATATTTCCTCTAGAGTAAAGCGAAACCCGTTATATAACAGATGAAATAATGTACTAAAACAAGCAAGGGAACTGGTTGGCAAAAAGTGTCAGGTTTTATGACTAGAAATAGAGGGTAAGAAATAGTAGACTTTCGAAAGGAGGATAAGATGAAAAAACGAGACTACTACTTTGATAATGCAAAATTTATATTAATCTTTTTTGTTGTGTTTGGTCATTTAATCCAATCGTTTATTCAAGACCATCATACGGTCTATACTATATACAAAACGATATACACCTTCCATATGCCAGCTTTCATTCTTATCTCAGGCTACTTTGCTAAAGGATTTCAGCAGGAAGGCTATTTGCGAAAAATTTCCTTTAAACTAATTATTCCTTATTTAATTTTCCAACTAATCTATTCGATTTTCTATTTCTTTTTAGACTCAAAAGAGACTTTTGTTGTGGACCCATTTGATCCCCATTGGTCACTTTGGTTTTTAATCAGTCTTTTCTTTTGGAATCTATTTTTATTTACTTTTACGAAAGTAGATAGGAGAATTGCCCTTACGCTGGCTGTTATTTTCAGTTTACTTGTTGGGTATGTAGATTGGATGACGAATTATTTAAGTCTCTCAAGGACATTTGTATTTTTCCCACTCTTTTTACTTGGGTTTTATTTAAAAAGGGAGCATTTTAAAGTCCTTACAAGTGCACCGTACCGTGCAGCATCATTTATTTTATTTGCTATCGTCTTCACTGGTTTTTATGTAGCACCTGACATGAACTATCAATGGTTATTTGGATCAAAACCTTACGAAGCATTAGGCGCGGAAATCTATACTGCACCTATGATGAGATTGGGTCTTCTTTTACTTAGTACATTGCTTATTCTTGCCTTTTTCTCACTCATTCCTAAGAGGCAATTATTTTTTACTCCCTTTGGGAAAAATACACTTTACGTCTATTTGCTTCACGGATTTATTGTTCAGCCATTTCGCCATAGTGAAGTACAGGATTATTTTTATAATGTGGAAACTTTCTTTCTGCTTCTATTAATTTCGTTTGTTATTACAGTATTGCTCTCAAGCAAGCTATTTACGACCTTTGCACAACCTTTAATAGAACTTAAGATATCACGTATGAAGCAATTCTTTACAAGATTTCAGCAATATATAAAAAAAAGGAAGCTCAGTCATTAAGACATCGGCTTCCTTTTTTGGATAATACAAAATGAAACATAATAGTGGAGAAAATGATTTACGCTTATTTAAACAAAGAACTATGCAACATTGACAATTCTTGTCGTACAGTTAAAATATGTTGTCATTATTAATTCAATCAGACTGTCAACTTAAATGCTTTTGAACCATTTAGCTTAGAACTAGGATTCGGACTCCTAATTCCAGTTCTATCTAGTTCTGTCCGAATTGCCTCTGGATTTGGACTCTCTAGTTCATTTTCCTTCAACCTCTGTCCGAATTACCTCTGGTTTCGGACTCTTTAGTTCATTTTCCTTCAACCTCTGTCCGAATTACCTCTGGATTTGGACTCTTTAGTTCAATTTCCTTCAGCTTCTGTCCGAATAACCTCTGGTTTCGGACTCTCTAGTTCAATTTCCTTCAACCTCTGTCCGAATTACCTCTGGATTCGGACTCTTTAGTTCAATTTCCTTCAGCTTCTGTCCAAATAACCTCTGGATTCGGACTTCCCAGTTCAATTTCCTTCAACTTCTGTCTGAATAACCTCTGGATTTGGACTCTCTAGTTCATTTTCCTTCAGCTTCTGTCCGAATAACCTCTGGATTTGGACTTCC
>WTKE01000039.1:30430-49096 GCA_011524525.1 Bacillus sp. (in: firmicutes)
GATTTGGACTCTCTAGTTCATTTTCCTTCAGCTTCTGTCCGAATAACCTCTGGATCTGGACTTCCCAGTTTAATTTCCTTCCACTTCTGTCCGAATTACCTCTGGTTTCGGACTCTCTAGTTCATTTCCCTTCCACTTCTGTCCAAATAACCTCTGGATTCGGACACTCTAGTTCATTTTCCTTCTACCCCTGTCCAAGTCAAGGCCGTGGCTTTTGTCATTAAGACATCGGCTTCCTTTTTTCTATGTATCTGTATGTTATGTTTTCCCTTCTCTATATTTGGAGAAAATATGATAAAATAGAATGATTGCATAAAGAAACACAAAGGAGCAAACGATGAAAGTTATTGCAGCAACACTTAACGCAAAATTTATTCATACCAATATAGCTATTCGTTATTTAAAAGCTTATGCTGAACCTGAATTTGAAGTCGAGCTTTCTGAATATACGATCAAGGATCCAACTATGAATATAGTGACAGACCTTGTCCAAAGAAAGCCGGATGTAATTGGATTTAGTTGTTATATATGGAATATTGAAGAAACAATAAAAGTCATTAGTATGATTAAAAAGATTAATCCTTCGATTCAAATTGTTGTAGGTGGTCCCGAAGTTACTTATGATGTGATGGAATGGATGGAAAAAGTACCCCAATTTGATTTTATCGTCATTGGGGAAGGAGAGGAAACATTTAAAAATCTCCTTCAGCAGCTAGATTCTGAGAAAGAATATCATCAAGTGGCTGGAATTTCCTACCGTACCGAAACAGGAGAAATCAAGCTAAACCCGCAGCGTCATAAGCTCGATTTACGAGAACTTCCTTCTCCATACCGTTTTAAAGAGGATATTGAACAGCTAGGAAAACGAGTGTCGTATATTGAAACTAGCCGAGGATGTCCTTTCAGTTGTCAATTTTGCCTTTCTTCTATCGAAGTAGGTGTACGTTATTTTGATCGGGAAAAAATTAAAGAAGATATCCGATATTTAATGAAAAATGGTGCAAAAACGATTAAGTTTGTTGACCGTACCTTTAACATTAGCCGTAGTTACGCTCTAGAAATGTTCCGTTTTCTTATAGACGAACATTTACCCGGCACAGTCTTTCAATTCGAAATTACTGCGGATATCATGCGACCTGAGGTTATCGAATTTCTAAACCAAGAAGCACCTCCAGGCTTATTCCGCTTTGAAATTGGTGTTCAATCAACAAATGATTATACAAATGAGCTTGTGATGAGAAAACAAAACTTTGAGAAGCTTACTCGTACCGTAACGATGGTTAAAGAAGGCCAAAAGATTGATCAGCATCTTGACCTAATTGCAGGGCTCCCTGAAGAAGATTATGATACGTTCAAAAAGACCTTTAATGATGTATTTGAGATGAGACCCGAGGAATTACAATTGGGGTTCTTAAAAATGCTAAGAGGTACTGGCTTGCGTTTAAGAGCTGCAGACCATCAATACATTTATATGGATCAGTCACCATATGAAATACTAGGTAATAATGTGTTATCCTTTGATGATATTATTAAAATTAAGCAAGTTGAAGACGTATTAGAGAAGTATTGGAATGATCATCGTATGGACCATACGATTGAATATTTGGTTACGAACTCCTTCTCATCTCCCTTTGAATTTTTCCAACTATTTGGATCTTATTGGGAAGATAGAGGATGGTCTAGAATAGGTCACCAGCTAGAAGATTTATTTAAGCGCTTGTTTGACTTTATCAAATCCATCAATCTTCCTAACCAAGATATCATCTTAAGCTTAATGAAGATAGATTACTTTGAAAATGCTAAATTTAAACCACGAAAATCCTGGTGGGAAGATCGTCTTGAGAAGGATGAGAGATCGGCACTATATCACCTTTTTCTTGAGGAGCCTCGCCTATTAGGAGACGAATTTGTGGCTTTAGGAATTAAAGAAAAAGAGCTTTACAAGCATTCTATCGTAGAAGAGCTTGCTTTTGACTATCAAGAATATATGCAAACAGGTGTATTTATCCGAGAAAAGACAAATCTTTTAGCATTTTTTGAACCAACTAAGCAACAATCACTATTATTCGGAACAAAAAAATGATAAGAAAAACTAAGGAGGGCTTTTTAAGCACCTCCTTAGTTTTTCTTATTTTGCTTTTTCTTATTATCTTGTTTTTTTCCACTATTCATTAGTGGGACTTCATAATGTTTTGCTGCATTGATATCACCAAACTCACTTCCAAATTCAACATTTGGTGTTTGCTTTTTATTTTTCATTAAGATCTACCTTTTCTTCCTTGTTTAGAGTTTCGATTAAATCCCTTCATCGTATTCTCTTCAGAAGTGAATTCTGCTGAGAATTCAGATTCATTTACATTTCTCTTAGGTGTTTTACTATATTTTATGGCAGCATCTCGCTCTGCTTTTCTTTTAGCCATTTTTCATTCCTCCTTAAATGGAATTACATATATTTTTCACTCTTCTTACATGTTTCAGTCTTCCTTTTTTTGTCTTCATTTTTTACTAATAAAAAACCACTGAAAACAAAATATAAAAGAAAAAGGGATGATTGCTATGAGCAAAAAGAGAGAAAAAATGAAAGAAAATTATTCGATTGACGGGACATTACCACATCAAATAAACTCTCCTGACTTTAAGGGCACCGGAATAACCATACAACCACCATTTATTAACTCTCAAGGGGTTGTTATCGGAGATAGCCAATACTCTTCCCCTAATTCGCCATTAGAACAGTGGAGTAAGGATACAGATCCAGCCATTATGTCCGGAGACGAATGGGTACATCCGACAAATGATATTGGATGGAATACAAGTGAAAATAGAGATCTTGTGGAAAGTAAGAAAAAACCGAAAGGATATCCTTTTATGCACCCAACAAAGGATGTTAGCCACGGGAAAGATTAATACTTTTTTCCCTCAAATACGAAAAGTTACCACTTATGTTATTAAGTCAATGCTTGCATACTACACATACAGAGAAGATTTCTCTGTATTTACTAAAAAGGAGCTGAGATTATGGCAAGAAATAGTAACAAGCTTTTAGTTCCAGGCGTGGAGCAATTTTTAGATCAAGTTAAATACGAAATCGCTCAAGAATTCGGCGTTACGTTAAGTGGAGATACAGTATCAAGAGGTAACGGGTCAGTTGGCGGAGAAATTACAAAGCGACTTGTAAAACAAGCACAGGCACAAATGTCAGGTCGTAACTATTAAAAACTTCATACAAATGGCAAAAAGCCTCCGCATTATTTGCGGGGCTTTTCTTCTTTGTTACCATTATTTGTTTTTTGTTGTTTCTTTTCTGAACTTATATTTTTTTCATTTTTTTTTATTTCTTTCTTTTGTTGTCCTGGATTGTTTTGATTAGAATTACTATTTCCAGAGTTTTGTTGTTGATTCAACGCATCTTTTTGAGCATTTGAATTGGCGTTTCCATTCCCATTATTATTTGCTGCAGGTATGTTTGTTGTATTATTATTTGGTTCAGTCACACTTGGAGCAGGTGTTTCTACTGATGTCTCCTCTTGCTTCAAGTTCTCTTCTTTCTTTTCCTTGGCTTTGTCTTTTACTTGCTGAGATTTGTATTTACCCACTGAAACGCCTTGTTCTTTTGCCGCTTTTCTTTCTTCAACTGTAGCTTGAACATCAGCAATTTCCACTTCAGTTTCTTTCTTTAATGAATCAATCACTTGTTTAAGTTTTTCATCTGTTTTGTTTACTTGATTACCAGTCAAGACGGTTCCAACGACGATTTCCTGTGTATCAGAATGTACTTCTTGGTTTTTAATACTAGATAAAATTGCAGTTGATACTTTATCAACTTGCTCATTTTCCCAATTAATGTCATCAATAACTTCTTTTCCGCTCTCGTTATAAGTAATTACGTCTATCACTTCGAGATCTTTATTTACAGCAAGTTCAATACTTGAGTCTCCATCTATTGACATGTATGCATACACTTCATTATCTACTCTAGATGGAAAGAAAGTAAATAAAAGCAAAAGAGATACAGCAGCAAGTATTCCTGCTGTTTTTTTATGAAAAATTTTGCCCCAACCATTGAAGAAACTTTCTTTCTCCACCGGAACAAAGGAGATTTCTTGTCCAATTAGATAATTCCTATTTTGGTTACGCGCCTTTAAAAATTCACCTTCGGGGGTTAATAATGTTAAAAAACGATCATTAACTTCCATTATGATTCCTTGTTTCACGTTTCCAACACCCCTTTAATATAATCCTGTAAATATAAATAGTCATTCATTAAAATAAGAGCAATTGCAATAATATATTTTCGATTCCGTTCGATTGTCTTCCTGCTAACACTCACAGAATCCTCAATTTGTTTGATTGGAAGTCTCTTTTTTTCTACTAAAATTCGCTTGATTTCTTCATTAGAAACAATTTCCCTTGCAACTAGCATGGCATTTTTTCTTGCATCCGCATGCTTTGGAGAGTTCTCTACTAAATCTCTAAAAGACAGATCAAATTCCGTTAGGAGCTTTGAGAAATGCATGATTTCTTGCCTTCTTAACTCTTCGTCCGTTTTCTTGTAGTACTCCTCTAGGGACATATTTGCTTCTAGACTAGTCTGAGCAACTTCTTCGTCCGTTTCTTCAAATCCATTAACATCCATCGATAGATTTTGATGCTTGATTTGCTGACGTATATAATCTATTACTCGCCGTTTTATAATAACCTCTGCAAAACTAAGCAGGGAGCTGCCTTTATCTGAACTATACTTTTGTATCGCTTCATTAAATGCAATTAAACCGATGCTAAACTCATCGTCTGTTTCACTAATATATCTTTTACAAACGTAAGATACCGTTTTTGCAATAAAGGGTTTATATTGATGAATGAGTTCATTTTGAAGTCCTTGATCTCCATTTTGAATGGCAAAAATAGTCTCTTCTAATGTGCGTTTTTTCTTTTTGGGTAAAAATAATAAACCTAACAACAGCTTCACCTCACTTATCACCATATATCATACGATACTTTGTTGGGATTTTTAAGGGTAAGCTTTTGGAAAAAAGAGAGCCATTAAAAAATGGCCTCTTTTTATGATGAAATATTAGTTCTTGCCGTTTCCTTTTTGTTCACTCGCTTTTGACTTTTGCTGATTATTTGACTTATTTACTTGTTGCTTTTCAGCTTTTCTCTCCTGCTTTACTTCTTGCTTTTCAGCTTTCTTTTGAGCTTGCTCAACCTTCATTTGGTTTGTTACTTTTGCAGCCGGAGCAGGAGTCGCTACTGCCTCAGTGTTTTCCTCGCTAACCTCTTCCACAGTAGTTGTTTCATCTACTACTGTTAAATCTATTTCTTCAGTTGTTTCACCTTCAGTGTCAACCGGAGTCACTTCTTCACTTTCTTCTTCAGAAGCTTTCTCTTCAAGCTTAGCCATTTTGGCAGCTAACTTTTCATAGCTTTTTTTGATGTTCTTTTCAAGAGCAGCTTTTGCTACAGGATTTTTCACTTTTTCCATATTAGCCTTTAGTGAAATGATATTTTGAGCAATTTGCTTTTCTACTTCTTCCGTTTCTTCAACTACATCTTCATCATTCTCAATAATTTCAATAGTTGCATCTACATCTTCTTTTGTGGATTCTTTAGGATCAACCTCTTCTTCTGATGTTTCCTCAGTTGCATCTGTATTTTCAGTTACTGTTTCTTCCGCAACCGATAGATTTTCTAATGCATCCTCCATTACAGCTAAAGCCTCTTCCTCTTGACCTGCCGAAAATAAAGCTTCTGCTTCTGCTAATCTTTCCGTAGCAAATTCAGCTAGTAACTTCGCTTCCTTTACATCGTCAAAAGTTAAGATTAACTGAATCTTTTCTAAAGCCGTTTTTGCAAAATAGAAGAAATCTCCAGGTAATAGCGTTGGCTCTTCCGTTTCTTGTGTATCTTCATTAACAAGGGCATCATCTAATGAAATAACTTCCTCATTTGTAACTGTTGTTTCTGTTATGTTTGTTTCCACATTCTCGTTTTCATCCGCAAACGCAGTTGTTGATAATGAAAGTGAACCTGCTAAAACAATAGCAAAAGCTCCTTTAATGATTTTGTTCATATCAAAAATTGTATGTTTGTTCATCTCATTCACCTCAGTTGTATTGTAAGATGCGGCCGCTATCTTCTAGTCACTAAATACCTACGAGCAACTTGTGAATGGTATGGGGGTGTAAAAGTAGAAAAAACAAAAAAGTTCTAACAAAAAGTTAGAACTTCACTTTTGGTACCTTTACTCTTAAAATTATGTACCTGATTATGAAACCAATAAGCAATCCAGGTACCAAAAAAATCATAGGAAGAAAGATTGGTCCAAATACGACACCAAAAAGCTTTACTTTTTTTGATAACATTAACCCGACAGTAACAAAATAGGCTCCGAAGGCAAAAGGAAGATAAGAATATTCCTCCGTTTCTGCCATGGCAGATCGATATGCATCCCACATAGCGAACATATAAAGACAAGGGTAAAACATTAGCCATTGATAATCAAGTACTGCAAATGCTTGATCTATCTCCCATAAAAAACTTAACATTATGGCCTCATTAAAATTACTCATTACATTAATAACAAACTCAAGAAGTACAAATAGTACCCCTTTTACATAGCTTCCACTAAGAAGCTGACTAAATCCAGGCAGCGCAATACTCCACAATACAGCTTCTAACTTCCCTTGTTTTTTCATCCTAATCACCAGCTATTTTTCATTACTTATAGGTTGCACGAATTAGAAAGGAATTATCACTTGAACATACAAGACTTTTCCTACATTTTTCGACATTAGGCATTATTTCCATTACTTTTCGAAGTTCCTCTATCAAAAAGGCTATAAACAACTGGGATAACAAACAATGTTAAGAAGGTCGAGCTGATTAAACCACCAATCACCGTAATTCCCATAGGCTGATTAATTTCTGTACCATTCCCTATACCAAGCGCGAGCGGAATAAGTCCCAAAATTGTTGTCAGAGCGGTCATTACAATTGGACGAAACCGTTCTTTTACAGATATTACAATTGCTTCAGTCGACTCCATTCCCTGATCTTTCTTTTGATTGATATAGTCTATTATTACAATTGCATTATTAACAACGATACCTGCTAGAACAATTACTCCAATGATAACGGTCAAGCTAATTGGTGTGTTTGTAATAGTCAGAGCGAGGGAAACTCCTAATATCATTAGCGGAACCGTAAACATGATTACAAGTGGATACTTCAAGGACTCAAATTGGGCTGCCATAACGAGATACACAAACGTAATCGCTAAAACTAACGCTAATAACAATTGATTTAACGAACTATCAAGTAATTCACGATCCCCACTAAAAATAACTTCTGTTTCATCTGCTAGTTTTAGGTTTTCAATCTCACGATCCACTTTTCTTGAAATATAACCGAGATTTGTCGAGTCTTTATACTTTACAGTAAATTGAACAGCAGCCTGTTGGTTAATTCTTTCTATTTTGACAGGTCCATAACCACGGTTAATATTGGTAACAACACCTAACTCAATATAGTTTCCAGCAAGGGTTTTTATTAGCAGATCTTTTATGCTTTCCATACTTTCGCTTACTCTTTTATCATATTCAACAATTACTCGATAAATTTCTGAGTCGTCATCTACCATTTGGGTGGCAACACTCCCACGAGTCACTTGATTTACAATCATCGCAACGGCCGCTGGTGTTAAGCCATGCTTTAACGCTTCCTTACGGTTCACCGTGATTTGAATTTCTTCTAGTTGTTCCATTAAGTCTGTTGTAGCTTCATTTACATCGCTCAGTTTGTTCAACTTCGCATAGATTTTACCAACCGATTCTTCTAGCCTCTCCTTTTTCGTATCCAGGACACTGAAAGTAAGGGTATTGGGATTAGACCCAGCAGTTGACTGCATATTAAATGATAGTTTAGCCGTTTTATTCGTGGACTTTGCTGCCTCTTCAATCGACTCCTTTACATCATCCGCAAATTGAAAGATGGAGCGTGTACGTTCATTCATCGGTTTCAATTTTACGTACATCTCTGCTTCATTCGCGTTTCTTGCTCCTCTGAAGGAGCCCTCCTGTGTTGTTCCAATTAAGCTAACATATGTCTCAACATCTGATTCCTTTTTAAGTTCTTTTTCAATAGAAGTTAGTACTTTTTCTGTTTCTGACAACGCCATTCCATTTCCTAACTTGACACGAATGGTAAAAAATCCTTCATCCGTTTTCGGTAAAAATTCCATCCCTACAGTTGTTAAACTAAACCCTCCTCCAACTAATAGCATAGTCGAAATAATCAAAACAAGTATTCGGTGTTGTAAACACCATCTCACTCCCCTTTCAAGTCTAAGAAGAACATAGGAGCTTTGTCTTTCCTTCTCAACATTTTGTATAGATGCCTTTAATAACCTGCTTGCGAGCATAGGAACTACCGTTAACGACACGAACAACGACGCTATTAAGCTAAACGAAATGGTCACAGCAAATTCTTTAAAAAGCTCTCCAATAATTCCTTTAATAAAAACAACTGGTAAAAAGACCGCAACAGTTGTAAGAGTCGAAGCAGTGATGGCCCCACCTACCTCGCGTGAGCCAACACGAGCCGCTTCCTTTGCATTCTTACCCATCGCCAAGTGACGATAAATATTTTCAATGACCACGATGGAGTTGTCCACCAACATTCCAATCCCTAATGCTAGTCCTCCAAGAGTCATAATATTAAGGGTATAATTCGAAAAATACATTAAAACAAAGGTAAAAATAACTGAATACGGTATAGAAACACCAATAATCAGTGGACTTTTTACATTTTTTAAAAAGAAAAAAAGAACCACCATTGCAAATAAGCCACCAAGGAGTAAGGAAGTTGTAATATTTCCTATGGATTGTTTTATGTATTCCCCTTGGTCGAATATAATATCTGACTGAATATCTTGATATTTTTCCTTTTTCAACAGCTGCTCTAATTCTTGAACAAATGCTTTAGATACTTCTGCCGTATTCGCATCAGACTGCTGAAGAACACTAAGAAGCACAGAAGGATGTTCATTTGTGCGAGTAATGGTACGATCATCCCGATTTTCTAGTTTTACATCACTTACATCACGTAACTGTATTTCATCACCCGATATAGGATTTATTGACACCGTTAGATCTTTTAATGTGTCTATAGAATCAAGGGTAGATACAATTCTTGTCGTTAATTGCTTACCTTCAGTTAAAATAGGGTTTCCTGGCATTGAAATATTGTTTGCTTGAATCAAATCGACTATATCGCTTTGACTTAATGAGTAAGCCTTTAATTTTTCCTGATCAATTTCAACCTTAACTTCCTTTTCAGAGGTTCCAGATAAATTTACACTCGCAACTCCATTTACTTTTGTTAACTCCAGTTCTAATTCCTGTGCTAACTGTCTCAACATTTCCTCATTTTCATCCGCACTTAACGATAGTTGGATTACAGGAAACTGCGATGGGTCAAATTTTAAGAACCTAGGCTTTTCTGCATCTTCTGGGAGAGTTGTTAAATCAATACGTTGGATTATTTCATCTTGTATTTCATCTATACGTGTCGACCAAGAAAATTGAAGAAGGATAAAGTTTGCGCCTTCCTGTGAGGTTGAGGTCAGAGTTTTTATCCCAGGTAAAGTGGCTAAGTTACTCTCCAATGGTTTTGTTATTTTTTCTACAATCTCCTCAGGACTTGCACCTGGATAATTCGTTACTACTACACCTACAGGGGGCTTTATCTCTGGAATTAACTTTAAAGGGATATTCAGTAATGAAACAATTCCTAATATCAGCACTAAGAACATCGTCACAATTGTAAAGACTGGTCTTTTAATAGCAAATTCACTAATATTCACTCCATTGCTAACTCCTTTCAAATCCATACAGATTCATCACCTGAAGGCTGTATGCCCCATATTATAAAGAAGCGCAATATCGTATGCAAATAAGCACTGTATTCAAACTTTCCTGCTAAAAAAGCTTCCCCAATTATTGGAGAAGCTTGCATAAAAAGTATTATTATAGTTGTAAGTTTAGATATTGATCACCTGTTTTGGGTTTTCCAATAAAATACCCTTGAGCTAGGTTCATCCCGAGGTCTCTACACAACTCAAGTTCTTCTATTCTTTCAATTCCTTCTGCCAGAACTTGAATGTTTAGTTCTTTAGCAACTAGTTGAACTTCCCTTAAAAACTTTTGTTTTTGCCTATCCTGATCGCAGTGGTCAATATAGCTTCGGTCAATTTTTACATAATCGGGATGTAGCAATTCGAGCATGTCTATTGTTGAAAAGCCTGAACCTACATCATCTAGGGCCACCTTCATCCCCTGTTTTTTATATGTGATAAAAACCTTTTGCAAATGTTCAACGTCTTCGATTTTCTCTGTCTCCACAACCTCAAACACTAAATCTGTAGGATCAATTCCATATCTATTAACTAGATGAAAGGTATGCTGTAGACAAAATTCCGGATTATAGATGGTCGATGGCAAAAAATTAATAAAGCTTTTGACTCCTTTTTTTATATACTTTCTACGAGTCTGTATGGCTACCTCTCTTGCCCTTTGGTCGAGCATCGATAGTAGCCCTGTTTTCTCTGCCACCTGAAATAGCTGTCCTGGTGGAACTTGGTTCATGCCATTCGTACGTAAGAGAGATTCAAATGCAAATAATTGGTTGTTCTGTATATCGATGATTGGTTGAATATGTCCAATTAATTCCCCGGTTTGTATTACCTGAACAATATCCCGATTTTTTACTCTCTCTAATAAAACAGGTAAAGACGTCAATAATATTGGTTTTACCCTTTCATTCGATAAAGCTGCTTTTACTTCCGGACGATTTTTCAGATCTATAGTCAGTGTTTTTAAATAGTCTTCTAATTCTTGAAACGAAGAGTATTCATACTCTGTAAAAGTACTGTCATTATTCATACCCTCGATAAATAAGTACCCTGAGGTATCAATTTTGTAACTAACTCCGCATTCGGTACATGTTTTCATAAAAGCTCCTCCAGGTCTTAAGAATCAATACTATTATACCAAAAGCAACGTTTTTTTCTAGAAAAAAGAAGCCCTCAACACTCGAGGACTTCTTGGTACTTATTGGTAATCATCCATAGGATTATATAGTGTAATGTCTGGATTTTTTTCTTGGAACCAGCGAAGAGCAAAATCATTTTCGAAAAGAAATACTTTCTTATCATAGCGATCCTTTACTAATAGGCTTCGACTGCTAGAAAGATTTTCATTTATTTCTTCATTTTCAACCCAACGGACAATTTTTGACCCTAGTCTTTCCATTAATACTTCTGCATTGTATTCATTTCTCATCCGATGCTCGAACACCTCAAATTGGAGTTGACCAACGGCCCCTAACAAATAATCATCTGTTCGAACCGTACGGAAGAGCTGAATGGCACCTTCCTGTACAAGCTGCTGAATTCCTTTATGAAAAGACTTTTGCTTCATTACGTTTTTAGCAGAAACTCGAACAAAGAGTTCAGGAGTAAACTGTGGAAGCTTTTCGTATTGAAAATTGTTTTTCCCAACTGTCAGTGTATCTCCAATTTGATACGTACCTGGATCATACAAACCAATAATATCTCCACTAACCGCTTCATCAACTGTGTTTCTGTCATCAGCCATAAACTGTGTTGATTGAGAAAGCTTCATTGACTTTCCTAAGCGTGGAATATTAACTGTCATTCCTCTTTCAAATTTGCCTGAACATACACGTAAAAAGGCGATTCTGTCCCTGTGAGCAGGATTCATATTGGCTTGAATCTTAAAAATAAAGCCTGAAAAATCCTCTGATAAGGGATCAATTTTCCCTTCTGTAGATTCCCGTGCTTGAGGTGCAGGAGCAAATTGAAGATAGGTTTCTAGAAAAGTTTGAACACCAAAGTTCGCAAGGGCGCTACCAAAGAAGACAGGTGTTAGTTCCCCATTTGCTATTCTTTCACGAGAAAATTCATTTCCCGCTTCATTTAATAGCATGATTTCCTCCAACGTTTGGTCATACAAGGAGTATTGCTTTAGTTTATGATCTCCTTCTATTTCTCCATCTTCATTTAACCCAACAAATCGTTCTTCCTCATCCACACGGAATTGTTCAATTCGCTTGTAAAAACGGTCATATATACCGAGAAATTCTTTCCCCATTCCAATCGGCCAGTTCATCGGATATGATTCTATTCCCATAACCTCTTCTAGTTCAGCTAAAAGTTCTAACGGAGATTTCCCCTGACGATCAAGCTTATTGATAAAGGTGAAAATTGGAATACCTCTCATTCGACATACTTTAAATAGCTTTAAAGTCTGCTCCTCAATCCCTTTTGCTGAATCGATAATCATAACCGCACTATCAACAGCGGTAAGAGTACGATACGTATCTTCACTGAAGTCTTGGTGGCCTGGTGTATCAAGAATATTCACTCGACAGTCATTATAATCAAATTGCATCACACTCGACGTAACGGAAATACCACGTTGTTTTTCAATTTCCATCCAATCGCTCGTTGCAAACTTACCCGTTTTCTTTCCTTTAACTGTTCCTGCATCACGAATGGCACCACCAAATAACAATAACTTTTCTGTTAATGTTGTTTTCCCAGCATCCGGGTGGGAAATGATCGCAAATGTGCGACGCGATTGTACATCATCTTTAAAATTTTTTGCCATTATAGAAATTCCTTTCTTTCCTTACACAAATTCATCCATAACTTCAATCTTATCGTGACTGTATGAAGTTTGCAATCTGTTCTTTACAAAAGCAATCACAATCATATCATTATATTGAGTTATTCATGAAAGTTCTTCCTTTTCAAGAAAATAATTTCTGCTATAATGAGATAGAAATCAAACTAAATAGGTAAGAATTGTAGGGGGACCGGTAAAGACCGGTTGAGAGTGCATCCAACTTATGCTGACCCTTTGAACCTGATCTGGATGATACCAGCGTAGGAAACATATTCTTTAGACAATAAATTTGTTTAAACATATGCGCCCGGTTCAAAACTGCGGTGTTTTTTTTGCGTCGAAAGGTTCCGTTCCTATTCCTACTTATACCATTGGAGGAGAAAGTAATGAAAAAATGGATAGCTGCATTAGCCGCTTCTGTATTACTCGCAGGATGTTCAGAAACAAATGAACAACAAACAGAAAAGGAGGAACCAAGTGCTGACTTAAAAAAAGTAACTGTCGTACTTGATTGGACTCCAAATACCAATCACACAGGGCTATATGTCGCAAAAGAAAAAGGCTTCTTTGAAGACGAAGGACTTGATGTGACCATTCAGATGCCTGGAGAGGCTGGCGCAGACCAACTTGTTGCTTCTGAAAAAGCAGACTTTGGTGTAGGCTATCAAGAGGGTATTACACAGGCTAGAGTTCAAGGGGTACCGCTTGTTTCTATAGCAGCAGTCATTCAACACAACACATCTGGGTTCGCATCACCGGCATCTAAAAATATTCAATCTCCTAAGGATTTTGAAGGAAAAACATACGGTGGCTGGGGCTCGCCTGTTGAACAATCCGTCATCGACTCCCTTATGAAGCAGGAACAAGCAGATGTAGAAAAGGTGAATATTGTAAACATAGGCGATGCCGACTTCTTTACTGCTGTTGAACGTGATATTGACTTTGCATGGATATACTACGGTTGGACAGGCGTAGAAGCAGAATTACGAGGAGAAGACATAAATATGGTCTACTTAACCGACTATTCCGAAAAGCTAGACTACTATACACCTGTGCTAACAACTAGTGAAAACATGATTAACAATGACCCAGAGACAGTAAAAGCTTTTGTTAAAGCCGCGTCAAAAGGCTATGAATTCGCAATCGACAATCCATCTGATGCAGCTGATGTCCTAATCAAAGCTGCTCCAGAGCTTGACGCAGAGCTTGTAAAGAAAAGTCAGGAATGGCTTGCTAGCAAATATCAAGACGATGCAGACCAATGGGGTCAGCAACGATTAGAAGTATGGGAAAACTA
Source organism: Bacillus sp. (in: firmicutes) (assembly GCA_011524525.1). Classification (GTDB taxonomy): domain Bacteria; phylum Bacillota; class Bacilli; order Bacillales; family Cytobacillaceae; genus Robertmurraya_A. The sequence goes on from WTKE01000039.1 coordinate 44,438, forward strand.
TGCTTCTTGGATGCTTGAAAATGGGTTGCTAGAATCAAAGTTAGATGCTGAAAAAGCCTTTACGAATGAATTTTTACCACAATAGGAGTTGGTCATATGGCAAACGCACTTGTTAGTATACAAATTATCCCGAAGACAAAAAACGGTGAAAATGTAATTCCTTACGTCGATGAAGCAATCGCCATTATTGACGCATCAGGAGTAAAGTATGAGGTTCATCCCTTGGAAACAACTATGGAGGGTGATCTTCAGGAACTTTTTGCAGTCATTACAAGAATGAATGAAAAGATGATTGAAATGGGAAGCAGCAATGTTATTTCGCAGGTTAAGATTCTTTACCAACCAACCGGAATAACAATGGATACACTAACGGAGAAATATCGATCATGATACAAAAATTCCAAAAAGGATGGAGACCAATTTTTGTTCTCCTCCTTTTATTCATTGGCTGGGAGTTCACAGCAAGAATTACTGAGATTCCTACTTGGTTTCTCCCAACTCCATCACAAATTTTCAACGAACTCATAAATGGTTGGAGCAATGTCTCTGTTCATCTTACTTCCACCATTCAGCTTATTTTTCTAGGCTTTGTTTCTGGAGTTACCGTAGGTCTGTTAACTGCCTTTATTTTACATAATATCCCTTTATTAAAAGAATCATTATATCCGCTTCTTATTTTATCGCAAAATATACCCATAATCGTACTTGCTCCACTGCTTGTTATATGGTTTGGATTCGGTCTATTACCAAAATTAATTGTTATCACACTGGTTTGTTTTTTTCCAATTACGATTTCAGCCATGGATGGATTTCGCCAGGTTGCTCCAGATCTCTTCCATTATATGCAAATGGCCGGAGCAACTAAACGACAGTTATTTTGGAAACTTGAATTTCCATTTGCTCTTCCCTCAATCTTTTCAGGACTGAAAATTTCAGCGACTTACAGCGTCATGGGAGCCGTTATATCTGAATGGTTAGGATCAGAAAATGGTATTGGAGTCTATATGACACTTTCTTCCTCATCGTTTCGAACAGATCGAGTGTTTGTAGCCATATTTCTCATAATGCTATTAAGTTTGTTATTTTTTATTATGATCAATTGGTTGGAGAGATTTATTATTCGTTGGAAAGCTGAGGGGAAAAATCGTGGAGCATCTTGAAATACAAAATGTGTCTTTTTCTTATCGAGATAAACAAATTTTACATGATCTCAACCTCTTTATTAAAAACGGGGAGTTCGTAACGATTCTTGGTCCCTCTGGAAGTGGAAAAAGTACGATTTTCCAATTAATTGGTGGGCTGCAGACTCCACATGCAGGGTCCATTATACTCGAAGGAAATGACATTACAGGTAACAGAGGACATATTAGTTATATGCCCCAAAGCCCTTCCTTACTACCTTGGCGTACAATCATTCAAAATGTCGTTCTTGGCCAAGAGCTGCAAGCTAAAAAAGATTACGCAACGGCTATGGAGATGCTTCAGAAAGCGGGGCTACTGGAGTATAGTAACGCTTTTCCTCACGAACTTTCAGGAGGTATGAAGCAAAGGGTCGCATTTTTACGGGCACTCCTAAGTCCCCAGCCCATCATCTGTCTAGATGAACCATTTTCAGCATTAGACGAATTAACTCGTCAGGAAATGCAATTATGGTTACTTTCGATTTGGGAACAGTACAAAAAAACCATTATTTTTGTTACCCATAATATAGAGGAAGCACTCTTTCTTTCAGATCGAATACTCGTATTATCCAATAAACCTGCAAGAATCAAACAAGAGGTTATGGTTCCCTTTTCACGACCAAGAAACGAGGAAATGATGTTCTCAGGAGAATTTCTTCAGTACAAAAAAATGATACATGATTCTTTAAAAGAAAAGGTTGATCAGATATGAGGAAAATAATTGATTGCCACGTCCATCTAGATAAGTACCTAGACGAGGAAATTCATACGATGATGGAGACACTTGACGAAGTTGAAACGCTTATAAGCGTTTCCTATGACTTAGAATCCTGCAAGAGAAACTCGTATCTTTCAAGGATATACCCGCATGTCAAATCAGCGTTTGGATTTCATCCTGAGCAAGCAATAGGTTCAGACGAAGAAATGGCTGACCTTTTTCAATGGGTGTACTCACATTTCGATGAGATGATCGCCGTTGGAGAGGTTGGCCTCCCCTTTTACTTACGGACCTCAACTTCCTGGAACTCCACTATGGGACCATATTTAGAACTACTTGAAGAATGGATAAAGTTGGCTAGCAAGAAAAACTTGCCAATCTCCCTTCATGCCATTTATGATGATGTACCAACCGTTTGCTCTATGTTAGAAAGATATAATATTGAACAAGCTCATTTCCACTGGTTTAAAGGAACAGACAAAGATATGAATCGAATTATTCAGAACGGACACTTCATCTCGCTTACTCCTGACCTCATTTATGAAAAAGACATTCAACATATCGCTAAGGGGTTTCCCCTTTCACAGATCATGGTGGAAACAGACGGTCCCTGGCTCTTTGAAGGACCGTTTAGTGGCAGATTGACGCATCCTAATATGATTCATCAAACAATAAGACAGCTTTCAGATTTGAAAGCTATCTCAGTGGAAAAGACCTATGAAACACTGTATGTAAATACAAAACACTTCTTTCGTTTATAAAGGAATGAAGGTGAGGAACCCCACCTTCATTCTTGTTTGTTACCACTTAAAGCAAGCAGCACCAACAATGATTAATAGGATGAAAAGTACTACGATTAGCGCAAAGCCACCGCCGTACCCAACGCCACCAACTGCTGGAGCAGCATAGCCGCAACCGCTGTAAGGATATCCGTATCCGTACATATCTATTCCTCCTTTAATATTTTCAAATTACATTAGTAGCCGTATCCGCCAAAGCCCCAAGAAGCACCAATGATAATTAAAAGGATAAATAAAACTACTAGCAGAGCGAAACCTCCACCGTATCCACCAAATGTTTCTGACATTTAAATTACCTCCTTAGTTGTAAGTCAATATATCCTATGTAAGAAACCCAAAATGTGCGAATAGTCAAACGCCCTTTTTTAGGTAAAAAGCGGAGGCGGCTTGTACAGGGGCGACAGGCATAAGACGCACTCCGCAGGAAATCCTGATTTCTGGAGGAGGGTGGCTTATGAGCCAAGCCCCTCGCCGCTGGAGCTGGATTGAAAAAGCGGAGGCGGCTTGTACAGGATTCTAACGTATATAAAACAAAAGTCTCCCCAAATTGGGGAGACTCTTGTTTCTACATGATTGGTCTCATTTCATAATTATTAATAATTGATTCTTTCATTTCAGCAAAATTGTACTCGTATTGAATTTGATTTGGCAAGGGAAGTTCAATCCAACGATACAGACCAAATTGAGTAATTTGTTCTTTGTATACTGGTCGACAATTTTCTAATACACTTACATTGAAGGATTCAAAACCATCCAATTGAATTACTTCTTTAAGTAATTGCCTTTTCATTTCGAGACTTGTTACTTCTTTCTCCTTTTTGGAAGGAAGATAAATAACAATTTTTTCATCTTTTATTTGCTCCAAAATCATTAATTTTGATCTAGAAAGCTTCTTTAGCATTCTATTAATTTTCCAAAGAGAGACACCATCAATAGTTTTAAAAATTAACTCCATATTTTTTTTCATCTTTTCCATTTCCTTTATTTCCTCATTTTCGTATGTATGCATAACATATCACAATTTGTCGATTAAAAAAATTGGACAATTGACCTAGCGAGTACTCATCCTTTTCTTTTTCTTATTCAAGATCAGGACGTTTGTTGTATGTTTCTATCATACATTACCAATATTGTTGTAAATTCACCGTCTATTATTTAAAAAAACCATTCTAAAGTAGTTTAATAGATTTTAGGAAAAAAGGAAACTTCCATCTTATTCCTGCATAGATTTAAAGGTAGATTGAAGTAAAGGCGGAGAACAAGAGTGAGTCGATTAAAGAGATACATGATGGATAAACCTTGGGTTAGTTTGAAAGTTGTATTTTTACTAGTTTGTCTTATTGTGCTTTTCCTTTTAGTAGCAAAGCTTTACGTTAATAATACTAACGCTAATGATCAACCTAAGGATGACGAACCAGGGGAAAAAATCATCATCATCTTACCGAGTGGCAAAAAAGTTTATACGTACGAAAACTTGATTGTATCTGAAAATGGTAAGCTTAATTATAAAGGAGATCGATCAGAGCTTGATTTAACAGGTGGAATTGTAAAATATGAAGATTGGGAATAAAAACGAAAAGCCATCGATTGATGGCTTTTCGTTTTTAAATTTTATAGTTTACTTTAATAACATTTGCCTTTTTTAAAGTGTCGTAAACAATAACAATAGCCGGGCCTAAAAATAACCCAAGAAAACCAATTAGCTTAAAACCTATATACAGACTAACTAAAGATGCAAGTGGTGATATCCCTAGACTACTCGAATATACCTTCGGCTCGATGATCCTTCTAATTACTGTGATTAAGCCGAATAAAATAATTAAACCTACTCCTAGCAATTGATTTTCCTGTAATATCGCCACAATTCCCCATGGAACTAAAACAGAGCCTGTACCCAAAATAGGTAATATATCAACAATGACTATTAATAATGATAAAAGCTGTCTCTTATACACATCTG
>WTKE01000047.1 GCA_011524525.1 Bacillus sp. (in: firmicutes)
TCAACACTAATCATTTTTTGTTGACGTATGATTTGTTTAGTTTTCAAAGAACAATCACCATCGCTCGTAGGCGACTTAATTAGAATATCATTTCCACTTTGTAATGTCAACAACTTTTTTAAGTTATTTTTTCACTACCTCGTGGCGACTTAAACTATATTATCATCATTCAACTATCTGGTCAACAGTAAAAATATATTTTTTTACTTCATCTTCAAAAAAAATAAATCACCTTTACGTGATTTATTTTTTCGGCTTATAAAATCCATAGTTGAACGGCCACTAAAGCTGCTAACCCAGGTAGACCTAAAAAGCCTGATATAGCAGAAGTCATTAAATTGATAGGCACATGTATATTAAACTGATTCCCAAACGCGTTTAGAAAGAATAGAAATAATGCTCCTATCAATATTTTGATTAAGCCTTGTCCTATTGTACGAATTGGTTTCAACGGTGTGCCCATCAATAGTAATAAAACAATTAGTCCACCAAGAACAGAAATAACAATTACCGGCTCCACAGTTTGATCCCCCTCTTATCACTTGTAGTTACAATATATGTACAAGCTAGAAGAAAAAGAACGTGGGTTACTTATTTACTTACCGGTCTATCTTAATATTTCTATGCTTTGCTTCTTTAAAAAGGAAAAAGTACTTAGCTTCAGCAATTTTCGACTGACAAATAATATCTTCTGAGGGATCGAAGCTTTTGTTTAACAACGTCTTCTGATTATTCCAGCTTGTTTTAAGCTGCTCCATTTGAGAGATAAGTTGATCATTAAATTCTTTTCTTAACCAACCCTTACGTCGAAAAAACATAGTCATTCCCCACTTTATACTTCTCTTCTTCCTTCGAGTGCTTTCGATAACGTGACTTCATCCGCATATTCCAAGTCTCCGCCTACTGGTAAACCATGAGCAATACGAGTGATCTTGATACCAGTTGGCTTTAGTAAACGTGAAATATACATTGCAGTTGCTTCACCCTCAATATTTGGGTTTGTAGCTAGTATGATCTCCTGAACTTCTTCATCTTGTAGTCTTTTTAATAAATCAGGAATATTAATATCTTCTGGTCCAATACCATCCATTGGTGATATCGCTCCATGAAGTACATGATATAGACCGCTGTACTCCTTCATTTTTTCCATAGCAATAACATCTTTGGGATCTTGCACAACACAAATGATTCTTCGATCTCGTCTTTGGTCCTCGCAAATATAGCAAGGATCCTGATCAGTTATATGTCCACAAACCGAACAATAACTTAAATTTCTTTTCGCATTTACAAGTGCCTTGGCAAAGTCAAGGACTGTGTCTTCCTTCATACTTAGCACAAAAAACGCCAGTCGAGCAGCCGTTTTCGGACCGATTCCTGGCAGTTTCATAAAGCTGTCTATGAGCTTTGAGATTGGTTCAGGATAATGCACAAGTATCCCCCCTAATTAGAACATTCCAGGAAGGTTCATTCCTTTAGTGAATTGTCCCATCGTATTGTTCGTTAGTTCTTCCGCCTTCTTTAAGGCATCGTTTGTAGCAGCAAGTACTAAATCTTGAAGCATATCGATATCTTCCGGATCCACTACTTCTTCTTTAATATTTACTTCAAGAACTTCTTTATGTCCGGAAACAATAACTGTTACCATTCCTCCACCAGCAGTTCCTTCAATTCTCTTTTCTCCTAGTTCCTCTTGAGCTTGAGCCATTTTCTTTTGCATCTTTTGCATTTGTTTCATCATATTTTGCATATTACCCATTCCACGCATCTTTTTCATCCTCCATGTAATTTATTCTTTAATTTCAACTAGTTCGCTTCCAAAAAGTTTGATAGCTTCTGAAACAACTGGGTCTTCTTCATTCTCTTTTTCTGCATCCCCTTGATCAGATTCTCCATCACGGTTTGTTTTAATAAATCCAGCACGGATCGTCTGCCATTGTTCCTCAGGGACTCCGACAACGGATAAACGGCGGCCTACTAATTCTTGCGTTAAATCGGATAAGACCACTAAGAATCGATCGTTATCCATAGCCATTTGACAATGAATCTCATATTTAAAACTAATCACCAAAGCGGTTGTTGAAGCTGCTACTGGTTCTGCCTCGTTTAGTAATGCCGCTTGTGATCTCATTTGATTATATACAAGTTTTCCTAACAATTCTCCCCATTTGCTTTTTACAAGCGTTAAATCAGGTTTTGTGGCACTCTTCAGGATCTCATTTATTTTCCCTGTAGGGGCCTGAAACCCTCTTCGTGAGGTACGAGCTGGTTTTGCTTGACTCGCTGTATTAGCAGCCTGATCATTCGTTACCGCAATACCATTTTTCCTAAGATCTGATAGTTGTTCCTCAAGGCTAGATATTTTGCTCAACAAAGAATCAATCTCAATAGAACTAGTTTGTTTACCATTATCACTAACTTTCATTTGGCAAAGTTTCACTACTGCTACTTCTAAAAATATACGAGGATGGTTTGTCCAGCGCATCTCCTGTTGAGATTTATTTAATGTCTCAATAATTTGATAGATATCTTCTTGATTAACCGCTTCGGCTAATTGCTTAAATTCCTCATCAAGTAATACTCGTTCAAATGATTCCTCTAAATTTGGTGCGGCCTTGAAAAGAAGCATATCACGGTAATAAAGGATAAAGTCCTCAATAAATCTTGAGGGATCCTTACCTAAAAATAACAACTCCTCTAACGCTTCCAATGCTTTTGCAGCATCTCTTTCTTTTATGGCTGTAGCCAACTGGTTTAACAACCCTTGAGATACAGAACCTGTAACGGTTAAGGCATCTTCTACTGTTACTTCATCATGGCTAAAGGAAATGGCCTGGTCAAGTAAACTAAGCGCATCACGCATTCCACCTTCTGCCGCTCTCGCAACAACTTGGAGCGCTTTTTCCTCATAACGAACACCTGTTTCGTCTACAATTGTTTTCATTCGATTAACAATCGAATGAGCAGATATTCTCTTAAAATCAAACCGCTGACATCTTGAGATAATGGTAAGTGGGATTTTATGAGGTTCTGTTGTTGCTAATATAAAGATGACATGTCTTGGTGGTTCCTCCAAAGTCTTAAGTAGAGCATTGAAAGCTCCGATAGAAAGCATATGGACTTCATCGACGATATAGACCTTGTACTTTACAGAACTTGGAGCAAATTTTACTTTGTCTCTTATATCCCTTATTTCCTCGACCCCATTATTAGAAGCCGCATCTATTTCAATGACATCTGGAATCGATCCATCCGTAATACCTAAGCAAGCAGGACAAACATTACATGGTTCGTTTGCAGGCGAATTTTCACAGTTAACCGCTTTTGCAAAAATCTTTGCCGCACTTGTTTTACCTGTTCCTCTTGGTCCAGAAAACAAGTAAGCATGTGAGATTTTCTGCTGAAGCAGGGCGTTTTGCAAAGTCTTTGTTACATGTTCTTGTCCAACGACATCAATAAATGTTTGAGGACGCCAAACACGATATAGAGCTTGATAAGCCACAGACAAGCCCCCTCCTATATATGGTCTTTTTTATTATAACGTAAAGAAAATCCTTTTTACAAAGGCTGTTTAAGAAAACTTTAGCTATATATGCAAAAAACTCATCTCTTCTAGAAGAGATGAGTTTGCTATAATTATTTAACTGCCGTGCACCTTCCGTCGACTGGCGCCCATAAGCGTTACTTAAGTAGTTAGCTCGGCCCAGGCAACCCCGCGGCACATGGGAGCGTCCACTTAATGCTGCTTCCTTCCGGACCTGACATGGTTCATGGATTCCCATTGCGCAGGACCCGGGCGTCAACACCACTTGCTTAAGGCAGACCCTACAGGCAACCAGCCTCGGGAAGGGATTCAGTCTCGCTAGAGCGGATTGCGAGTACAGGGCACCGCTACCTCCCCACCTAGCACGGCAAAATTGAAACCTAATTTAAGTGCGTCACTGACGACGCATAATTTAGTATACTTTCTTTCCTTCTAAAAATCAATGTTTTACAACTGTAAATTAATGTAAGTTACTTTTCGTGGCATTTCTATTCTTTTTTTCTTCTTTCTTCTTTAGCCGAATGCTTCGAAAGAAATTACTTAATAGCTCGCCACAATCCTTTTCTAGCACACCCGAGCAAACTTTGCTTTGATGATTAAATCTTTCGTCGGATAATAAATTCATAAATGTTCCGGCACACCCACCCTTTGGGTCACTTGCTCCATACACAACCTTTTCTACTCGTGACATAATGACTGCACCAGCGCACATCGGACAAGGCTCCAACGTTACATATAAAGTTGCTCCTTCAAGTCTCCATGTGCCTAATTCTTTGCAAGCTTTTTCTATGGCAAGCAATTCTGCATGAGCAACCGCACTCTGTCTTGTTTCTCGCAGATTATGGGCTCTTGCCACAATTTGATCATTGATAACAATCACAGCTCCTATTGGTACTTCCTCTAGCTTTTCTGCCTTTTTTGCTTCTTTTATTGCCTCCAACATATATGTTTCATCATTCATTTGCACTTATAAAATCCTTTCATTCATTTTATTCATCATCTCCAAATGTATAGAAAAATACAACCTTCACACGCTAAAGAGGAAAAAAGGAAGTGAGGATCGTTTATGGACAGAGTTGAAAATACCGGTCAAACAGCTCTATTAATTATTGATATGATAAATAACTTTGACTTCAGTAACGGTGAAGTGCTAGCAAAGAAAACCTTACCCATTGCTATAAATATTCAAAAACTAAAGGAACAGTTTAATAAAGAAAAGCTACCCATTATTTATATAAATGATCATTATAATCTTTGGCAAGCAGATGTTACACGTATCATTAATCATTGTAAAAACTCCTTAAACCAAGAAATTATTAACATCATTCAACCGAAGCCAGACGATCTTTTTCTTATTAAACCGAAGCATTCCGCATTTTTCGGTACCGCTCTAAACACTCTACTACACCAGTTAAATGTACGTTCTCTTGTCATTACAGGAATTGCTGGAAACATATGTGTACTTTTTACTGCAAATGATGCGTATATGAGGGAATATTCCATACATGTTCCACACAATGCAATTGCTTCTGCAGATGACCAAGACAATGAGTACTCTTTAAAAATGATCAAAAATGTTTTAAAAGGCAAGATTGATCCTCTATAAGAATTATGTAACATGAATAACTCTTTTCCCTCATAAGATGGTGATAGCGTTCAATATCACTATTTGGAGTGAACACCATTATTCTTATGGTTTGCTCGATTCATCTAGGAGGGAAAAACATGCAAATTCATGTCGTGCAGCCAAATCAATCGCTTTACGGAATCGCTCAAGCATATTCCACAACCGTAAATGATTTAATTGAAGCCAATGAGATTCCTAACCCCAATGACTTGGTTATTGGGCAAACGTTAGTCATACCTATTGTCGGTAGCTTCTATTGGGTACAGTCCGGTGACAGTCTTTGGTCCATAGCACAGAAATTTGGAGTCTCTTATCAACAGCTCGCCCAAGTAAATCGCCTTTCTCTCAATCAACCATTAAGTATTGGTTTTAGATTATATATCCCACGAAGAGCAAGAAGGAATGCAGAATTTAATGCTTATGTGGAGCCAAGAGGAACGACAGTTGCGCCAGTCCTTGAGGAAAGTGCACGAGAAGCAGCACCTTATTTAACTTATTTAGCTCCCTTCAGCTTCCAAGCTTTAAGAGACGGATCTTTAAAAGAACCAATGTTAAATAATTTCCCTGCCATTGCAAGGGCTAATAACAATGTACTCATGATGGTCATAACCAATCAAGAAAATGACCAATTCAATGCCGAACTAGGAAGAATTCTATTAAATGAAATCCCTATCCAAGACCGATTTTTAAATAATATTGTAGCAACCGCTAAGAAGTATAATTTCAGAGATATACATTTTGATTTTGAATACTTGCGCCCAGCAGACCGTGAGGCATACAATCGTTTTTTACGTAAAGCAAAAGCACGTTTCCAAGCTGAGGGTTGGCTACTTTCAACCGCTTTAGCTCCGAAAACAAGTCGTGAGCAAAAAGGGGAATGGTATGAGGCTCATGATTATCGAGCCCATGGGGAAATTGTTGACTTTGTTGTTATTATGACCTATGAATGGGGCTATAGCGGTGGTCCAGCAATGGCTGTGTCTCCTATTGGACCAGTTAGAAAGGTTATTGAATATGCGTTAACAGAAATGCCTGCTTCAAAAATCATGATGGGACAGAATTTATATGGTTATGATTGGACGCTTCCATTTGTCCAAGGAACAGTAGCAAAAGCTGTAAGTCCTCAGCAAGCAATTCAACTTGCCGCAACAAATAATGTTGCCATTCAGTATGATACAACTGCTCAAGCACCTTTTTTTAGATACAGAGACCAAGAAGGTAAACAACACGAAGTATGGTTTGAAGATGCCCGTTCGATTCAAGCAAAATTCGATTTGATTAAAGAGTTAAACCTTCGTGGAATGAGCTACTGGAAGCTCGGACTCGCTTTTCCACAGAATTGGTTACTCATTGTAGAAAATTTTAACGTTGTAAAAAGGTAAGCGTAACGATAGCAGCTATTATAGCTGCTATTTTTTTAATATTTTCAATATGGGAAACAAGAAATAATTCCATATTCCTATTAGACCTATATGTGATAAAATGGACTTTGTCTCATAAAAATCATTATTTTAATATAGACGGAAATACCACCTTAGGAGATAAGCAGTAAGGAGGACAAGCCATGGGGGAAACGCCTTTTATCACGGTAGAGGGACCAATTGGTGTGGGCAAAACATCATTAGCCAAGGTGATTTCTGATCACTTCCAATTTGCAATACTTCGGGAGATCGTTGATGAAAACCCGTTTTTAGGGAAGTTTTATGAAAACATTGAAGAATGGAGCTTTCAAACCGAGATGTTTTTCTTATGTAACCGATATAAGCAACTCGGAGACATTCAGAAGTTATATCTTACCAAAAACGAGCCGGTCGTAGCCGATTATCATATATTTAAAAACCTTATTTTTGCTCAGCGTACATTAAGTACCGAAGAGTATGATAAGTATTTTAATATTTATCAAATATTAACTAGAGATATGCCCAAGCCAAACGTCATCATTTATTTACATGCTAGTTTAGATACTCTCTTATCTCGAATCAAGATGCGCGGCCGAGAAATGGAGAAGAACATAAGCCCTCTTTATCTTGAGCAATTATCTATTGATTATGATCATGCGATCAGTGAGTTTGAAAAATTGCATCCAGACATACCCGTTTTACGATTTAGCGGAGACGAGCTAGACTTTGTAAAAAATAAGAGTGACCTAGACAGGATTATCAACCAGTTAACCATATCGTTAGAAAAAGGAGTATGTAATCATGAACCTTCGAACTAAATACGGAATACCTGCTAACTCGGTTATTACGATTGCAGGGACAGTGGGAGTTGGGAAGTCTACAATGACGAACGCTCTTGCTAATGCGCTTGATTTTCGTACATCCTTTGAAAAAGTAGATACGAATCCTTATTTAGATAAATTTTATGCTGACTTTAATAGATGGAGCTTTCATTTGCAAGTATACTTCCTTGCAGAACGCTTTAAAGAACAAAAGCGTATCTTTGAATATGGCGGGGGATTTATTCAAGACCGTTCGATTTATGAAGATACAGGGATTTTTGCAAAAATGCATTATGAAAAAGGTACAATGTCTAAAGTAGATTATGAAACCTACACAAGCCTTTTCGAGGCAATGGTCATGACACCGTATTTCCCTCATCCAGATTTACTTATTTATCTAGAAGGATCTATTGATGACATTATTGATAGAATTAAAGAGCGTGGGCGTCCAATGGAACAGCAAACACCGATTGATTATTGGAGTGAAATGCATCAACGTTATGAAGATTGGATTAACTCATTCTCGGCATGTCCCGTGTTACGTATTAATATTAATGATTATGACATCAAGGACGATGAAACTTCCATTGAACCAGTGATTGAACGTATTTCTAATCATATAAAACAAACACAATTATTAAAAAGATAATCGCTGAGTTTTTCAGCGATTTTTTTATTTTTATACGCAAAAAAACCGCTGTGTGATCACAAGCGGTTTTCAATCTCCATTTATGCGCAATGGTTCATTTCAATTAGATGGAGGAGGTAGAGGGATTCGAACCCCCGCGCGGTTTGACCCGCCTGTCGGT
>WTKE01000065.1 GCA_011524525.1 Bacillus sp. (in: firmicutes)
CTTCTCTATTTATACCTAAATTTAAAGTTTAGGTTCATATAAGCGGAAAAACTCCGCTTATATTGCGGGAAATGTTGGTATTTCCCAATATAACCGGAATCTCTCCGTTTATTTTTCAAACTTAAATACTTGCAGACACAATGTTCCATGCATTTTTAAATTGCCTGTTAATTTAAGTGTAAATGACCGTTTGTATAGCAAGGTTAATTCTAATTTCGTACTTCAAAACCGAACTACTTACTTTGCTACAAAGGAGTCTTTTTCCAATATTTATAAATAAAAGTAACATATTTCCCTTTTTATCTATTATAATAGGAGAAAAATCATTATTTTCTATAAAGGGGATTACATATGTCTCAACCATACCAGCAAAATCCTATTTGGGCTTGGGTTGTTCTTATTTTGGGCGGTCTTTTTATGATTTTCTCTTTACCCGGTGTGTTGTTAACACTTTTTATGCAAATCAGGCAATTAGAAATCGTAAGCTCTATCTCCATCATCTTCTTCACGATTGGTGTTTGCATGATTGTTGTTTTGATATGGGGAATGAAGAGAGCTTGGTTGGCCATTAAAAGTTATAACGAATTTAAAGCAAAATACACAGTCATCGAGCCAAAGCTAGATTCAACTCCTCCAGCGAAAAAAACCATTTGGCCTTGGGTAGTCATTGGGGTCGGTGCCTTAACGGTTCTTGGAATGGGACCAGGTGTCCTTATGCTTCCGATCATGCCTCTCTTCTTAGCTGGCATGTCCACCGATTCTGGTACTACTCCCGATTATGTTCCTATGCTTATTCTTCTGATCGGTTACGGGCTCATGATTGGGTATACCATCTTACTTGTAAAAGCCATTAAGAGACTGCGCTCTAAGTAAATAATCTGACAAGTTGCTCCTACCTTTTCTAGGTAAGAGCTTTTTTGTTGTTAAAAAATGTTACAACATAACAGACAGAATATTCAAACATACATATAATACAGAAATAAACCCACCTATTATAATCTTCTTGCTCCCTCCATTCTAAAAAAAACTAACCTTTTTACAAAGGTTAGTTTTTTGCTCAAATCATCCATTACATCAGAAAAGGTGATTCTATTGGAAAAAGTATATTTTATGAATGAAGCAATTAAGTTAGCGTGTGAAAATGTGTTAAGCAATCATGGTGGTCCTTTTGGGGCAATTGTGATTAAGGACGGGAAAATTATCGGCAAAGGTAAAAATGAGGTAACCAGCAGCAATGATCCGACTGCCCACGCAGAGGTTCAAGCCATTCGTGAAGCTTGTGCACATTTAGGCAGTTTCCAACTAACAGATTGTGAGATTTATACAAGCTGTGAACCGTGTCCGATGTGTATTGGAGCCATTTATTGGGCGAGGCCAAAGGCCGTTTATTATGCGTGCACAAAAGAGGAAGCGGCCCAAATTGGCTTTGATGATCACTTTATTTATGAAGAAATTAGCTTGCCAATTGAAAATAGAACGATTATGATGAATCAAATTACGGTAGAACAATATAATCTACCTTTTAAAATGTGGGAAGTATCATCTGACAAAACAGAATACTAGTCTCTTATAGACGATCTAGGAGGAGAGTATGGACAAAAACAGACTAAAACAACGTATTGAAGTGTCCTCAGGAAAAACGGAGGCTGATCTTGTCATTAAAAACGGCAAGATTATCGATGTATTTACCGGTGAAATTTATGAAGGTGACGTTGCCATTACAGATGGAGCCTTCGTTGGAGTAGGGAATTATTCTGGTAAAAAGGAATTGGATGCAAGCGGGCGATATGTATGCCCTGCTTTTCTTGATGGTCATGTTCATATTGAATCATCTATGGTATCTCCGAGGGAATTTGCGAAGGTTGAGCTACTAAGAGGAGTGACCACTATTGTTGCTGATCCTCATGAAATCGCCAATGTACTTGGTGTTAAAGGAATACAGCTTTTGCTTGATACTTCGGAAAATCTCCCCTTTAATTTTTACTTTATGCTTCCTTCCTGCGTACCTGCCACTAGCTTTGAGTTAGCGGGTGCCACACTTGAGATTGAGGATCTGTCCCCATTGTTTTCTCATCCAAGAGTGCTTGGTTTAGCAGAGGTCATGAATTTTCCAGCTGTGAAAAATGCCGAAGAGTCGATGTTAAATAAGCTATATGAAGCAAAACGATTAAACGCAAAAATTGATGGTCATGCCGCCGGTCTGAGTGATATGGACATTAATGTCTTTATGACTTCTGGTGTGCGTACCGACCATGAGTGTACCACCGCCGAAGATGCGATTGCTCGTTTGCGCCGCGGGATGTACCTTATGATTCGGGAAGGCACCGTTGCTAGAGATTTAAAGAAGCTGCTTCCTGTTGTGAATGAACGAAATGCTAGACGCTGTCTATTTGTCACAGACGATAAGCATCTTGATGATATCTTGCATGAAGGAAGCATTGATTACAATGTTCGATTAGCCATTTCGGAAGGACTCGACCCCCTTACAGCCATTCAATTAGCTACTATTAATACAGCTGAATGCTTTGGTTTACAGGAAAAAGGGGCGATTGCACCAGGATATGACGCGGACTTTTTACTTCTAGATGATCTAAAATCTGTAAGTATCTCCCATGTATTTAAAGATGGAAATCTTATGGTTGAACATGGGCAATTAATTAATTTCCCAGAAAATGTGCAAACAGAAATTTCTTCTGAATATGTAAGCACCGTTTGTTTTCATGATTTTTCCGAAGAGGCGTTACATCTTCCCATCAATGAAAACAAAGCCAATATTATCGAAATCAATAAGAACAGCCTCGTAACCAATCATCTCGTTGAGGAAGTAACCGTAAACAAAACGGGTTGTTTCGAATCATCGGTTGAAAAAGATCAATGCAAACTAGTCGTCATTGAAAGGCATCATTACACGAACGAAATTGGAGTAGGAATCGTCAAAGGATTAGGATTGAAAAGCGGAGCGATTGCATCAACTGTTGCTCATGACTCACATAATTTAGTGATCGCTGGAACAAACGACTCCGATATTTTATTTGCTGCTCAAAAAATAAAAGAAATGCAGGGCGGTCTTGTGGTTGTGAAAGATGGCAAAGTGTTAGCCTCTCTACACCTCCCAATAGCTGGTCTTCTTTCAATGGGAACATACGAAGACGTGTATGCTGGATTGAATAAGCTGACATTCGCACTAGAGGAAATTGGAGTAGGTGAAGGCTTCAACCCGTTCTTAACGGTTTCCTTCTTATCACTTCCCGTCATTCCAGAGATTAAGCTAACCGCTCAAGGACTTTATGATGTAAAAAACCAAAGGCATATTCCATGTTAAAAAAGGTAGAAGGAATCCCTTCTACCTTTTACTAGTTCTTATAAACTATCACCCGTTGTTGTACTTTGATCCGTCGTACTTGAATCCGTACCAGGTGCTGTACCTCTATCTGGTCGTTCCATTCCTTCAGGAGGTGTTCCTCCATCGCCTTTCATTCCGCCGCCACCACGGCCACCCATTCCACCCATACCGCTTTGGGCTTCTGTTACACCTGATTCATTCAACCAGGTTACTACATCGGAGATGGTGAACTCGACAACCTTCGTGCCGCCACTATATTCCCCGTCCGTGTATAAACCATTCGTTTCCGTACCTGTTGAAGTTCCTCCAGAATATAATGTGTAGCTAGCATCCTTCGCTAAATCAGGCGAGCTGATATATACAGAAGAATATTCTTTTTCCGGTGCAAAGGTGGCTATTGTATTACCTTCACTATCCTCTAAGTGTATTAGCGTTCCTGCACTTTGAGTTGCTGGGTATGTCATGAGTATTCCATTTTGTTCTGAAGTGTCCGAGCTTGCTTGAATCATTCCAGAGCTACCTGCTGCAATTAATAATCCTCCAGAGATTTCAAAGGTCCCATTATAATCTAACGCACCATTTCCAGAGTTTGTTGGACCACTTACGACCGCTGTTCCTCCGGTCATAACAAAGTTTCCATTTGAGTCAAGTCCGTCTCCTTGTGAATTAACAGACACGTAACCACCGCTGATTTGAAGCAGTTGTTCAGATGATGTGCTGCTTTCCATGTCCATTCCTGAACCATCGACTCCTCCACCCACATTGACTCCATCATCACTTGCCGTTACATCGATGTTTCCATCTGCAATCGCAATGACTCCTCCTTCTATCCCCTCGTAACTCTTGGTAACGGTGATATTTCCACCTTTCGTTAAGACCGATGCGTCCGCGTGAATGCCATCATCTCCCGTTGCAATGGTAAATTCACCATCTTCAATAAGGACATTCCCATTACTATGAACGGCATCATCTAGCGAATCAATGTCAAACGTTCCACCAGCGATGGCTAGTTCAGCTGTTGCCTTTAACCCTTTTGAGCTGCTTGTTTCTGTCGTTGTTGTCGTAGTAGTTGATTCACTTTGGCCTCTTCCACCCATTGCATTTTGATTTGCCGCTACTGTCTCAGGGCTTCCTCCACCAGTTGTAATCGTATAATCTCCACCTAACGTATACAGAGATGTTTGCGCTTGAATTCCATCATTTTCTGCCGTAATGTTAAACGTTCCACCTTCAATTGCAAGGTTTCCTTTTTCCGTATCCTCATCATTGGTCGTTTTTAAGCCATCACCACCAGCTTTAATCGTGAATGTTCCATCCTTAATAGCTAACAGGTCTCGTCCAACAATCGCATCATCCTTAGCGGTAATTTCAATGTTTCCACCTGTAATTTTCAGATCATCTTTTCCTGTAATACCGTTGTTAAAGTTCGCTTCAACCAGAAGTGTTCCTTCACCATTAATCGTTAAATTGCCTTTACTAAAAATCGCTGAGTTTGGTTCTTCTGCTTCTGCATCATCGTATACATATTGCGTCCCATCTGTAACTGTGTTTTCCGTTCCTTCAGGCATAGAAATGACTGTTTTCTCTGCATTCTTCACATAAATTGGGGCCGAAGAACTGCTGGTAATATCAACTCCATTCAAAACCAGTCGGACGGTATTGTTATCCTCAGCATCTACAACGATTTGACCATCATCTAATGTTCCACTAAGTACATATATGCCACCTGTTTTAATCGTAACTGTACTTCCTGAAACAACCACGGCACCAGATCCTTCATAGGTTGCTGTTGATCCATTCAACTGAATACTCGTAACATCTTCATTTTCCCAATCTGTATAAAGATCATCATCACTATAACTTACTAGTCCGCTTACAACAGATTGTATATCGCTGTCTGCTAGTGTACTTAAACTCTCTATATTAACCTCTGTAGCTGTACTTGTACCTGAACTTGATTCCTCCTCTGTATTGCTGCAGGCAAATAATATGGTTGTGCACAATAAAGGTGCAATTAGCTTCGTAAATTTATATTTCCGTTTCATCAACTTGGCTCCTTTTCGATTTGATAAGCCTATTATGTTTGCCCAACCTTAACAAAACCTTAAAAAAATTTATATTCAATAAATAATTTGCATTTCTCGCATTTGCCCCTATAATCGAACTTAATTAACTCTAGAAAAACAAATGAGTAAAGGAGGCGACAAAATTGAATTTATTAATTATAGAAGATGACAAAGTCCTCTCGGAATCAATCAAAGAAACCACCAAGGAAATATTTCAGATTGAACAAGCATTTGATGGAGAAGAAGGATTATACTTAGCGGAACAAAATATTTTTGATGTAATCATATTAGATATCATGATGCCTCATATGAACGGGTACGAGGTACTTGAGGAACTACGAAAGAAGAATATTACAACGCCTGTGATTATCCTGACAGCAAAAGACGGAATAGATGATAAAATCAAAGGATTTAAGGTAGGTGCAGACGATTATTTAGTTAAACCATTTCATCGTGAGGAGCTTTTGCTACGATTAGAAGCAATGGTACGACGCTCGGTTGGTTCGTTTAAAGAAAATATCCTTTCCTTTAAGGATTTACATTTAAATTTAAAGAACAAAACAGCGTCGATTGATGAAGAAGTGATTAAACTAAATGGAAAACAATTCGATTTACTCGAGTATTTAATCAATAATAAAAATACGATCTTAACGAAAGAGCAGATTTTTGACCGAATCTGGGGATTTGAGTCAGATACATCAACGACAGTTGTGGAAGTGTATGCGAGCAACCTACGAAAAAACTTAAAAAAATACGATTATGATCAATATATCAAAACCTTTAGAGGGTTAGGCTATATGCTTTCTGATGGTGAAGGTAATGTTTAAGGAAAAAATCTTTCGTAGCCAACAACTCAAGTTCATGATCTTTAACCTTATCGCCTTTACGATTATTTTTACGATATTTGGAATTATTATTTTCAGCCAAGTTCAAGGAACTTTATTTAAAAAAACGGATGAAGAACTTTTAATGGTTCAGGAAAAACATAGAAGTGACTTTTTAGATCGGACAATTGAAGACCGGCCAGTAGATGGTATTGATCGGACTCCTCCAAATAACGATCAAAGGGAGATCAAAAACCCACGTATTTTCATTTTGAATTGGAGTAAAGATGGTGAAATTATTGAGGGAGATCAAATTGGATCATTATTTTACGAGAGTTATTTACAAGACTTTACTCTAGATAAAAACAATCTTGATACGGTAACCAATATTACTATAGACGATCAATACCACTTTCGATATTTGCTATTTGAAGATACAAACGAAGATGATGATGTGGCATATGTACAATTAATGATCAATACCGATGCGGAAGAAACGATCATCAATAACTTTCAAAAGCTAATCATTATTTTTTCAATCGTCTTTATCGTCCTTTCTATTTCAGCAAGTTATATTTTATCGAAAAAGATGATGCAACCAATTATTCTTTCATGGAAAAAGCAAGCCGAGTTTGTTGAAAATGCCTCACATGAATTACGAACTCCTTTAACGATTATTCAAAATAAACTCGAGCTTTTGTTAACCTCCCCCCAGGAGAAAATTGCGAATAAATTCGAAAATATTGCTCTAAGCTTATCCGAAACTAGAAGACTATCGAAGCTTACTTCTGATCTATTAACTCTTGCTCGTGCTGATTCTGCAGAAACACAACTCGTGAAGCAAACCATTCATGTGGACACTTTCGTGAAAAACGTATGCGCCCCTTATATCGAAATCGCGGAGTCACAGGACAAGCATTTATGGCTTCAATTGAATTGCGACATGAAAATGGAAGCCGACGAAGTCCGCCTACACCAGCTGCTCGTCATATTGCTTGATAATGCGTTAAAATATACCGGTGAACATGATAGCATTGGCGTAAAAACGTATGAGGAAGACCATAGAATTATTTTTGAAGTAAGTGATACGGGAATCGGGATTAAGGAAGAGAATATGAAATATATATTTGATCGTTTTTATCGCGAAGATAAAGCCCGTTCTAGGGAAACAGGTGGAGTTGGCCTAGGGTTATCTATTGCTCACTGGATTGTCAAGCAGCATGAAGGAATCATTAAGGCAACCCAGAATAAAAACAAAGGTACTACCTTTAAAGTAAAACTACCCCGATAGAGGGTCACAAACGTGACTCTCTTTTTTATACAAAGGCTGTTTTCGTAAAGTTTGTTGTTTTGGAAAAGAGTCTATACAAAATAAAGGCATGGATTGTTTTAACCCATACCTTTACTAGAAATATTTATTTTTTATCATTAGCTAGATACCTTTGCTAACTTTATCGTCTTGTATAAATCTACAAATTCTGTTGCTAAATCCTTCATGGTGATGGCGTTCATGAGATGATCCTGCGCATGAACCATTAATAGAGAAATTTCTACCTTTTCTCCTCTAATTTCTCCTTGAATCAATGAAGTTTGAACATGGTGTGCCTCGTTTAGGGCATCTGCCGCTTCTTGCAACTTAGCTCGTGCTTCTGTAAAATCTCCTCGTTTCGCAGCTGCAATGGCCTCCATTGAGCAGCTCTTTCCATTACCACCATGTAAAATGATCTGAAATATTGTTTCCTCCATAGATGCCATTGGTAACCCTCCGTATAAAATTAGTCTCACATGTTCCCATGTGAGACTAATTGTTTTTATGACTTGATGTTAATTAGCTCACTTTAGATGAATTATTTGCTCCGCCTTCTTCTTGTTGCTTCAT
>WTKE01000091.1 GCA_011524525.1 Bacillus sp. (in: firmicutes)
ACTAATAGGCTTCTCTAGACTTTTGTCATGAAACAATGTTTGCATCATTGAGATTGATGTATAAAATAAATGTATAACATAGATCCTCTCTTAACCAAGCGATATGGATTTTTAAAAGTGAAAGGAAAGAAGAAAATGATTAGTAAGGCAGATGTTATAGAACGGTTACGCTCTTTATTAGGGAAGGAGCTTACTAGCGTAAACTTACATGAAGCCATCTTTTGTGAAGTTAAGCATCAGAAAATACTTCGGCGTTTTCATGTTGGTACGCACACCTATGTAGAGTTTAAACTAGATAAAAACAATGACACGCCGGAATTTGTTGATATTACCATACCAGGTAATCCAAATACGTTCCGATTAGGTCTTGAGGATAAGGATGGACAATTAATTATTGTTTCTGAGCCGAGGATTAATTTTTCTTATTTAAGTTGATAGGTAACGCCCTAAGATGGCCTTAGGGCGTATCTAACTTATTTTATTAAGTTCGTCAATAAATGTGGGTCTTCTCTTATACTCATCTTTTAAATGTTCGATTAACTTTTGAGCATGGCTCGTACCACATACCTTTTTATAAAGCTTAATAAGGCTGCAAATATTCCTGTAATTTTTTCGATCACCTGATGGTTCGGACTGAAGCTCAATATATTTTATGAATAGTTTATTTACCTCATCAAAGTACTCATCAATTAGATATGGATATAAATCTTTTATAGCATGTAAGTTCTTAGAACAATATTCAATAAGATGACTACTCATTTTCTCTTCTTTTAATATTTCAACATAAGCAGATGGTGCATATGTTTCTTCCATAAATGTCTTAACTATATCTTCAAGAATCCCAGGCCATTCATTTGCTGAAGATAGTTGTTTTAGTCTTGAATAATATTCGTACTTATTACCATATAAAAAACTTAACATTATCTCTTTTTGCTTATCTATATCACCAAGACCTTCGTAGGCTTCAAGTTGATACTTTTTCCAAACATCTACAATTGCTTTATACTGTCTATCAATTCTTATACCATCCTCGCAAAGCTGGAGTACTCCTTTGAAATCTTTTTCTTCTAGTAAATATAAAATAGCTCTTTCTCTAAAATCACTATACTGCAAGTTAGAATAGATAAATTTTAATCCTTCTTCTTTTCCGTCTAATTGTTCAATAAGTTGAAGCTGTAGAAGTTTAATAGCTTGAGTTACATATTTATCACTCCAGGCATCACTTGTGACTGTTTTTATCATTTCCTCCAACAGTTTATCAAGTTTTATCCTCCTCTTATCCGTATTGCACAAAGGGATACAGCTTCTTAAGAGATCAATTCTCCACTCGCTCCAATCGTCGTAATAAGTTCGCATTGCTTCTTTCGTAATGATTAAAGATAACTTTTCTTTTTGCTTCTCATCCATACCTTCTACATGAATAGCTACTGCCTCATGTATTATTTTCAAACTTCCCATGATGATATCTCCAGCATGTCCATTCGAATCATCACAAAATGGAAGAATATCTACTACATTCGATAAAACGACCATACTTAGCTGAACAGCTCTTAATGGATCAGATGCAGCTATCTTTTCTTCTGCTTTTTCTAGAGTTATATAAGCTCCCTGTAGTGCGTCATACACCTCATTCCTCTGTATAAATCCGCGTCGCTTATATTGTTTAATGTACTCTTTTATTAACTTTTTACTAGATTCAACTTCATCCTTTACAGGTGTATATTTAGCCACCAGTCTCTTCTCAATTAAAGAATGTTCATCTGCAATTTCTATTATGATTTTCAATAACTCTTGTTTACTCAATCCCGAAAGAATCGATTCTAATTCTGATTTATTTTCTGTTGCCACTAGTTGAGTAGACTCTGTTTTTTCTTCTTTTCTTCCCTTCTCAGATCGTAAGGCATAAAATGCTGCTACTTGGTGTTTACAGAACTCTCCTAGGTCATATGGACAATCACAATATGTATCTTTAATTTCTCCTGTATCCGTTAGGAAAATATGAACTGTATAGTCATAGGTTCCCGAAACTTGAAAAATAAATTGGTTACTTTTGACTTCTTCAAAATTCTCGATGTGATCCTGGTCATAGTACTTTTTTCAACGTGCTAAAATCACTTCATTTATATTTTCTTCAAAGTTTAGAAGCTTCATTAAACCTAATTCCCCTTCACTCTTAGTATTTTCATTGTAACACTATGATATATAGACAAAGACAGCTCGGTACCTGCCCAGCTGTCTTGTAAAGATTATTGTTATTAGCTTTTTTTATACAGTAACTTATATCTATTAATCATTTTTAACTTCTGTTGAAACCTGCCAAGTCATATTGTATTTATCTGTTACCTGCCCATAAGCTGGACTCCAGAATGTTTCTTGTAGTGGCATTAATACTTTACCGCCATCTTGTAACTTCTCAAAAACCGCTTTTGTTTTTTCTACACTATTTATCATTATTGCGATTGTCACTTGAGATCCAATCGGATAAGGCTGTCCTGGGAATGTATCGGAAAGCATGAGATCAGAACTTCCTATCTTTAAATGTGCATTTAACACTCGGTCTTTTGCTTCAGGAGGAGTAGGGTATTCCGGATTTTCTGGCATATCTCCAAATGTCTGAAGAGAAACTACCTTTGCATCTATTGCATCTTCATAAAACTTAACCGCTTCTTGCCCATTTCCATTCAACACTAAATATGGATGAATTCCTAAAATCATAAGACACCTCTTTGGTTTTATTTTACAGAACACACGTTCCCTATTATAATAACAGAATAATCCTGCCCATGCAATATTTTCTATAAATAGAGTTTCCATTTTTCTCAAATAAAAAACCCGTACACTTTTCAAAAAGCGCACGGATTTCAAACTATTTTTGTATTTCTACTGAGTCTCCAGTAGTATTTTGACCATTATCTGCTTTTTCAGCTTTCTTTCCCCAATAATTTGCAAGAAGTGAGCCTGATACATTGTGCCATACGCTGAAGATGGCTCCTGGTACTGCAGCCAGTGGAGAGAAATGTGCAGCAGCCAATGCCGCAGCAAGTCCAGAGTTTTGCATCCC
The DNA here is from genome assembly GCA_011524525.1 of Bacillus sp. (in: firmicutes). Taxonomy (GTDB): domain Bacteria; phylum Bacillota; class Bacilli; order Bacillales; family Cytobacillaceae; genus Robertmurraya_A. The sequence continues at coordinate 3,062 of WTKE01000091.1, forward strand.
GACTTCAATAGAAACTGCTTTTTGGTCACTGTAATCCATTTTCAACAGTTTAGCTGCTAGGAAACCTAATAGATACCCTAAAGCATTGTGTAAAATAACGACTGCTAAAATCAATAGTCCACTTTCAAGAATCTTCTCTTTGCTTCCGCTAACAACCGCTGCTACAATGGCAACGATTCCGATTACTGACACTAACGGAAGAGCTTTAACGCTTTTTTCAACCTGAGTGCGGAACAGAGTTTTCACAATTAATCCTAAGATAATCGGTACAAGAACGATTTTGACAACTGATATAAACATAGCGCTTAGTGACACCGGTAACCATTTACTTGCTAATAAAAGAGTGATTGCCGGAGTTAGAATTGGAGCTAATAAAGTTGAAACAGATGTAATTGATACAGATAAGGCCGTGTTTCCTCTTGCTAAATATGTCATAACATTTGAAGATGTTCCCCCAGGACATGAACCAACGAGAATAACCCCTACAGCTACCTCAGCTGGCAACCCAAGAACCGTTGCAAGACCAAAGGCTAAGAATGGCATAATTAAATACTGAGCCAATACGCCGATAAATACGGATTTTGGATTTCTGAAAACCTCTTTAAAGTCATTTACCGATAACGTCATACCCATTCCAAACATGATCACTCCCAATAATAATGGGATATGAGGACCAATCCAAGTAAAACCTGTAGGAAATAATAATGCCAACCCTGCAAAAAGTAATACCCAATAAGCAAAGGTATTCCCTGCAAATATCCCTGCCTTTTCTAATGCCTTCATAGTAGTATACCCCCTGTGAAAAAATATAGTTTTCATTATACTCCAAACATTTATAATTTTGTAATATTTTTTGACAAATTTTTTTAGTAAAATTTTATAACAAAAAAATGAGAGCCTTTACATGCTTAATAGCTCTCATTTTTCCTGTAAAAAAATTTTTTTGTCATAAACTCTCACAGAAACGTCGAAAGGCCACTTGACCATTTGTATCTCTTTTAAATACTCCCGCATCCTCAAGTACTCGTTGAAATTTCAATCCCACTTCTCTTCTTAACATTTCTTCTGCCGTCTCATCCGACCATTCTGTTACGTACTTACTCTTTATTTCCTCAGCCCATGGGAGATGATAGTCTTTTACTATTTCACATTTTCCTAATACATACGCTTTAACTTCTTCTAATTCTTCCTTCAATCTTGCAGGAAGAACCGCAAGACCCATGACCTCAATTAACCCAATATTCTCTTTCTTAATATGGTGAACATCGCTATGGGGATGGAAGATTCCCAATGGATGCTTTTCACTCGTTCGATTATTTCTTAAGACTAAATCCAGTTCGAATTGCCCTTCTCGCATTCTAGCAATCGGAGTAATCGTGTTATGCGGTGTATCTCCAGAATAGGCAAGAATATCTACCTTTTCATCCGAGTACCTCTTCCAGCTCGTCAAAATATAATCCGCTGCTCCAATGAGTTCTTCTTTATTTTGTGATCGTAAACGAATGACTGACATCGGCCATTTGACTGTTGCCGCGGATACATGTGAGAATTTCTTCATGTGAAAAGAATACTCTTCGTCGGCTCGAGCCATCGCAAACTCATAATTACCCCCTTGGTAATGATCATGAGTTAATATCGATCCACCTACAATCGGAAGATCCGCGTTTGAGCCAACGAAATAATGTGGAAATTTTTCGACGAACGATAATAATCTTTCAAACCCTTTTCGGGATATTTTCATATCACGATGCTCTTTGGAGAGAACAATGCAATGTTCGTTATAATACACATATGGAGAGTACTGAAGATACCAAGGCTCATCCTCTAGCTCTAATCGAATCATTCGATGATTGGAGCGAGCTGGGTGACCCACTCGTCCCATATAGCCCTCGTTCTCTACACATAGAAGACATTTAGGATACTGCACATCCTGCTTTTTCTCTTTTTCCAAGGCAATTTGCTTCGGATCCTTTTCTGGCTTCGACAAATTGATGGTAATATCTAGGTCCCCATACGGAGTATCTGTTTTATAACTAATATTCTTCGTAATACTTTTTGTTTGGATATAATTGCTGTTTTGACTCAATTGATAAAAGTACTCTGTGGCACATGTTGGATCTTTTTCATAGTGATAATAAAAACGACGATTCACATCCGAAGGCCTTTGTACGAGAACATTCATTAGCTTGCTTGAAAAGATTTCTTTATCTGCATCGAGGATTCCTACAATCTCTTTTTCAAAGGCATACTGAACGATTTGCTCTAAAACATCTGGTATGCTCGCTCCCTTTACCCTTTCTAATTTTGCAGGGTAATCAGCTAGTTGTAAAAGTGACATGAGCTGGTTTCTTGCATAGATTTCATCTTCCCGTTCAATCATTTCGCATTCCACTGATTGGTCAAGTAGGGATTGAATCAAAGCATGTATTTCCATGGAGTGTTTCTCCTTCCGTTACTTTTCGTACCCATTTGGATGTGATTGATGCCAGCTCCATGCGTCCTCAATAATTTGATCAATATTTGTACGCTTCGGGCTCCAACCAAGAATCTGTTTTGCTTTTTCAGAAGAAGCAATTAACTTTGCTGGATCTCCTGCTCTTCTTGCCACGATTTTTTCAGGGATAGCATGCCCTGTAATTTTCCTTGCTGTCTCAATAATTTCCAACACGGAGAATCCTTGGTTACTTCCAAGATTAAACACATTGCTTTCTCCACCATTTTCTAAATAATTCAATGCAAGAATATGTGCGGCAATTAAATCCTCTACATGTACATAATCACGGATACATGTTCCGTCTGGCGTATCGTAATCATCCCCGAACACAGAGATGAACTCTCTTTGTTCAAGAGCCACTTGTAATACTAACGGAATCAGATGAGTTTCTGGTGTGTGATCCTCTCCCACTTCTCCAGTAGGTCTAGCTCCGGCTACATTAAAGTAGCGAAGCGCCACATACTTCATTCCGTAAGCGCCGCTGCACCATTTCAGCATTTTTTCCATCGTTAACTTCGTCTCACCATATGCATTGGTCGGAAGTGTTGGAGTATCTTCTGTAATCGGCATAATTTTTTGATCACCATACGTGGCTGCAGTTGATGAAAAGACAATATTCTTCACATCGAATGCATTCATTACTTCCAGTAACACTTGTGTGCCATATACATTATTATCAAAATACAGTAGTGGCTTTTCCATAGATTCACCGACGAGGGAATTCGCGGCAAAGTGGAGTACACCTTCAATTTTTTCCTTTTGAAAAACAGATGTTAAAAACTCCTTTTCTCTTATATCCCCTTTATAAAAAGTGGCTTGAGGATGGATAGCCTGTTCATGTCCGGTTTGGAGGTTATCAATAACAACCACCTTGTAGCCTTGATCGATTAGCTGGTGTACTGCATGCGAACCAATATACCCTGCCCCACCTAACACTAATACACTCATCGTATCAACTCACCCTTAAGCTCTTTCGTTCCGTCTCCAATACTCGCTACATAAAAGGTTGCTTCATATCCGATTCTCTCTTTATAGGTTTCGCCGACTTCTTTAATAAATAAATCAACGCACTCCTTATCTACTAGAGCAATCGCACAGCCTCCAAATCCTGCACCCGTCATTCGTGCACCTACGGTCCCTTTTTGGCTCCAAGCCGCACTTACAAGTGTATCTAGTTCTATACCTGTTACCTCGTAATCATCTTTAAGAGAAATATGAGAAGCATTCATCAGTTCTCCAAAGTAGGCAAGATTTCCTTCTTTTAGAGCTTTTAGAGCCTTAATCGTACGGCCATTTTCATACACGGCATGCTTTGCTCGTTTTTCTAGAAGTTCATCTCCAATCAACTCACGATGGGCTTCAAATTGTTCTTCCGTTAAGCTACCTAATGCCTCGATATCCAATTTAGCGTGTAAACGACTGAGAGCATCTTCACATTGTGCTCGGCGCTCATTGTACTTCGAGTCAGCTAACTCCCGACGCTTATTCGTATTCATAATGATAATTTTGTGGTTTTCTAGATTAAGAGGCGCATATTCGTAAGTAAGAGTCTGGCAATCTAATAAAATTCCACAATTTTCTTTCCCCATACCAATCGCAAACTGATCCATAATGCCACTGTTAACACCAATAAACTTGTTCTCTACCTTCTGTCCTAGCTTTACAAGCTCTACTCTGTCTATTTTCAGATCGTATAATTCATCAAGTATGACACCTATTAACATTTCCAGTGAGGCAGAAGACGACAGACCTGCACCATTTGGAATATTCCCATTGATTAACAGGTCAAATCCGTTTGGAAGAATACCGAAACTCTCCTGAACGTAGCGAATCATCCCTTTTGGATAATTCGCCCAATTGTGAGCAGCATCATATTCTAAGGATTCTAATGAAAATTCAATGATCCCCTTGTCTGGAAAATTCTCTGAATACATCCGTACCAAACGGTCTTCCCTTTCCCTTACTACTCCATACGTTCCAAAAGTGATGGCAGCTGGAAACACATTCCCTCCATTGTAATCCGTGTGTTCACCTATAAGGTTAATTCTCCCTGGTGAAAAAAAAAGTCGGACCTGATCTTCTATTTTAAAAATCTCTACAAACTTCTTAAATAATCCCTGTTTTTCCATGGGTTATCATCCTTCCGCTTTGACTGGTAATATCTAATGAATTTCTTTCACGATGGTTTAAATTCTGATAATTGAAAACGTCTACACTGTTCATTTTATTCTTTAAGTAAATTTTAGTCAATGTTTTAGTAAAAGTTTTATTAGCAAAAAAGAAAGGTAATTTTACACAAAAAAACCATAACAGTTTGCTATGGTTTCATAAATAAGATCGTATCCATTCATCTGGTTGCTGCTTGATCCACTTAGTTCCAATCTTTTGAGAAAATTGCAAGCCACTAACTGCTAATCTGATATAAAGAGGTCGATTAAAGTGAAATATGTTTTTTATATATTAGGAAGCTTAATACTAACCCTTGA
>WTKE01000045.1 GCA_011524525.1 Bacillus sp. (in: firmicutes)
CTATAGATGTATAGATAACCGCCTTATCTGTCAAAAAATCTTCTTTTTTTATATAATGGTTTTACTTTTATAACAAGTTGAAATTAGGATTAGCTAGTTCTACTCGTTATAATAAGTCTATACATTGTAAGGGGTGAAAGAGTATGAATATCTTTATGACGAATGGGACGTATGAGTTTATGCACTCACTAAAGGAAAAGCATGTTCAAGAAAAGATGCTGCTAATGCAGGATAATGAAACAACACTTCTCATCCATGAAACAGATGGCAGTACAGTCTTTGCCTCCCCAAGGAAGTATGAAGCGATTGATCAATCAGGGGATTTGGCAAATGGATCTTTTTTTGTGTTTAACAATATCCCTGTTAGCGAAGAAGGTAGGCCAGTGTTCGAATATCGCTTTAAAAATCGGGCGAGACTTATTGAACAGGAACCTGGATTTGAAGCCATTCGAGTGCTACGTCCCCTTTCTAACGATACATATATCATTTTGACTGCATGGCAAGAAGAAAAAGACTTTTTAAATTGGCAGGAGTCTAAGGCTTATGAAAAGGCTCATGAGAAAAGAAGAACCGAAAACGGAATTGATCAGCAGCAACCACAAATCTTCGCTAGACCCTCCTTTGTGACGAAATACCACCTTGTCCATGAGCAGGAATAAGGAAAAGCCGGGAATGCTATTCATCCCGGCCCCTCTTTTCATTTCATTAATCCATTTCGATTCGCATATACCGCCGCCTGAGTACGATCAGCCACTTGTAATTTACTCAAAATATTGCTCACATGGGTTTTCACCGTTTTCACACCAATGTATAGTTCATTACTAATTTCCTGATTCGTTTTTCCATCACCGATGCATATTAATACTTCCATTTCTCTCTCAGTAAGCTCATGATGAGGTTTCTTTTCTTTTACTCTCAAACGACTCATCATTCGATTGGCTACTTTCGGTTCAATTACTGATTCGCCTCGGGCAGCTTTCTTAACCGCTTGAACGATTTCATCAGCAGTAGCTGTTTTTAGCATATAGCTAAATACTCCAGCCTCAATCGCGGGGAACACTTGTTCATCATCATAAAAGCTAGTAATGATAATAATTTTACAATTGGGATTAAAGGATAGAATTGCCTTGGTTGCATCAATTCCTGTGCCATCTTCCATAAGTAAGTCCATCAGAACCACATCCGGTTTTTTGTCTGCAACTAGGATCACTGCATCTTTTCCACAACTGGCTTCTCCTACAATCTCAATATCTGGTTCTGTCTGTAAATAGGAGATAATTCCTTTCCGTACAACTTCATGATCATCTACGACAGCTAGTCTAATCATACAGACCCCCTCCCGGTCACAGGTATTCTAATATCAATATATGTACCTTCGTTCCTTTTGGAGCGAATTGTAAAAATGCCACCAATCTCTTCACATCGTTCTCTCATTGTTTTCATTCCATATGACGTTATACGCACCACCTCTGGGTCGAAGCCTTTTCCGTTATCCCCTATAAACAAATAAATATAAGATTCCTTTTCTGTTAATGTAATGGTTATTTTTGTAGCTTCTGCATGTTTTAGAATATTGGACAGCGCTTCTTGAATAATTCGAAACAAATGCTCTTCCGTTGCTTTTGAAACACAATCAAGCTCATCAATGCTCGCTTGAAATTCGATGCCTGTTTTCCCTTTTAGCTCCTGAATTAACTTGATTACGCCATCGCAAAGACTATCATCCTTTAACTGAACTGGTCGAAGATGAAGTAATAATGCTCTCATTTCACCTTGTGCTTTAACCGCAATTTCCGATATCTGTTCTAATTGTTCCTTTGCTTTTAACGGGTTATTGTCAAATGTCCGGATGGTAGCTGAGCTCATCATACTGAGTGCAAACAACTGCTGACTAACCACATCATGAAGATCCCTTGCCAAACGTTGTCGTTCTTCCATGACCGCTGCAGCATGTGCAGTCTGTGCAAGTGCAGTCTTTTCATCGGCTAATCTTCTTGTAGAATTTACTTGTTCCTGTATGTATTCAGCCAAATGATTTAATTCTTCCGTAATAAGGCCTATTTCATCCTTCTCAAATTCTGGTATTCTCTCAGAAAACTTCCCACTTCTTAGGGTAGAAATAAATAAATAGATATCTGACAATCTTCCTTTAATTAAATAACTACCCTTTATCCCAAAGTACCCTCCAATAACCAAAAGGATCAAAAAAACATAGAGCGTAAGCCAAAAAGTTGTATAGATGGTTACGCTAGATGATTGCACATTAAATACATAGATTTGTAATCCTAGAAAGAAACCAAGAGAACTAATGAATGCCATCATAATAAAACTTTGTAAAAACCAGAAACGAATACCGACTTTCTTCTTCATTAGCTTCACCTATACCTTATCTATACGTACAGATCCAATTTTTAACTCAATCAATATCTTTAACTTCCGAACAGCTTCTTCGTAGCCTGGAGATTCATAGGTTAACCCACGATTGATTGTATCGGTTTCCTTATCAAAGATACGTATATCTCCTACCTTAATAAAGGATTGGACAAAAACAGGGACATCTTCTGGAATGATCATTTTGACATCTCCAATCCATCCTTGAACAATAATCGGAGTTTCTTTCTCCGGAATATATGCTTGGCTAAAATCAATGAAATAGTCTCCAATTGTGTTATAAAGCTCCATCGGTTCTACTGACCAATTGGCTTGTTTGAAACTAACATCACCAATCGAGAAGCCTCTTGCTCTTTTTCTCTTTTTCTTCCCTTTTTCATCAAGTATTTTAAACGCATCTATAGGCATATCCTCATGAAAATGAAACATAATTTTATTTTTTCTTGTCAGCATGCTAACGGCAATATAAATAATCATATATGGCCAAAGCTTCCAAAACTCCCAAAATCCAAAATCTAATTTCCCAAATCGATCAAAGATTAATATAGAAGAAAAAAGAAATAAAAATAAAGAAAAAAATAAATTCCCCTTTTCAACTAAGGCTTTTACACAGAAAATCGTCGCGATGACAAATAGCAGAAATGGATAAGAAACGACAAATAACTCTGTTATTTCCAAGGAAATGACACCTATATTAACAAGGAGGAGGCCCCCTCCAACAAGTAAGAGCATTATTGCAAAAAGCACTTGGTTTATAGTTTGATATCTCAAGTCATCCGCCTACTTTCAATCAATAGCTTAATAATTCGATAATTTTCTATATTCTCCTTCATTCATTTTACCTCTTCTTTTAAAAACTTGAACCAAACTCTAGGTGTTCTTTTTCTCCGTCTAGAGGCGGAAAGATTTTCTTTTCCCTCTCACATCTTTGCCCATTTTACATATTCTGTAGCAACCAACCATATTAGGGCAAAAGCCTAAAAAGGCATATCCCCTTGTATAGGAGAAAGGAGTTTGTTAAATGGGTATTGAGTTAACGGCATTACATTGGATTTACCTTTCCTTTATCATTTTTATTATAGGCTTTATGGTCATGAGAAGAGATACCTCACTCGTATGTATAACGGGAATTTTCTTAATAGCGATTACTGCTACCGGTTCACTTAGCGCTTCTATTAGTGATATATTTTCTAGTTTTATATATGCTATTACGGAGCTACTCCCAACTATTTTAGTCATTTCCATTATCGTAGCTATGAGTAGAAGTTTAACTACAACCGGTATTAATGATGTGATGATCTCTCCTTTTGCAAAGATAATACGTACTCCCGCACTCGCATACTGGACGATCGGTATTTTGATGATGGTTATTTCTTGGTTTTTTTGGCCATCTCCTGCCGTTGCACTCTTAGGTGCCGTATTACTTCCTGTCGCAATTCGAGTTGGTCTACCTGCCTTAGGCGTGGCCATGGCTATGAACTTATTTGGTCACGGAATTGCTCTGTCTGGTGATTTTATTATACAGGCTGCACCAAAATTAACTGCCGATGCGGCAGGATTACCAGTTAGTGAGGTTATTAGTGCTAGTGTACCGCTTGTCATCGTCATGGGTGTTGTTACCACCATAACTGCTTTCTTCTTTTTAAAGAGAGATATGAAACTTGGAAAGTTAACCACCACTTCCTATATTCAACCTATATCTTCGGATGATCATACAGAGAAAAACTTATTATCTCTTAAACAGAAAAAGTTTTTCTCGCTGCTAATCCCCGTTTTGTTTTTATTAGATGTGGTTGCTATGTTCTTACTCGATTTACAGGGTGGGGACGCAACGGCATTAGTGGGTGGAACATCAATCGTTATCCTCATACTAATCACAATCGTTGGGCATAAAAACAAAGGACTGGAAAAAACAACGAGCTATTTAATAGAAGGATTTCAATTTGGGTTTAAGGTTTTTGGACCTGTTATTCCGATTGCCGCCTTCTTCTATCTTGGCGATGCTGGCTTTTCAGTCATCATTGGTGAATATTTACCGGAAGCATCACAAGGAATTGTCAATGACCTTAGTGTCTCCTTAGCTGGGATTGTTCCGTTAAGCAATGAGATTGCTGCGGTAACTCTTACAACAGTCGGAGCTATTACTGGGCTAGATGGGTCAGGTTTTTCAGGCATTTCACTGGCGGGTTCTGTTGCCAACCTGTTTGCTGAGGGAATTGGTGCAGGTGCTGCCACATTAACAGCTCTCGGCCAAATTTCGGCCATATGGGTTGGGGGTGGAACATTAGTTCCTTGGGCTCTGATTCCGGCTGCTGCCATTTGTAATGTCGATCCGTTTGAATTAGCCCGACGAAACCTGCTTCCTGTTTGTATTGGTCTTGTCGTTACCACGATTGTAGCCATCTTTTTAATATAGAAAAAACCATCGTCAGATTCCTTCTGACGATGGTCTTTTACTTCAACAACCCGACCAATTCTAATCCGTATGCAATTCCATCTTCATCCACATGCTTCGTTACGTATTTAGCAGCACTCTTCGCCTTTTCATGTGCATTTCCCATAGCTACACTATTCTTAACAAAGGAAAGCATCTCAATATCATTTAATCCATCACCAAAAGCATACACATGCTCAGGAGCAATGCCAAAATGATTCATAGCCGCTTGAATTCCTACCGCTTTTGATCCTCCAGCAGGTAACACATCTACCGCATATTCATGCCAACGGATAAAATCTAATTGTGGAAATTCTAATTTATAATTCACTTGATCTTCATCTCTATATATTAAAAAGGATTGATATATTTCTCGTTCTCGATGGTAATAAGGATCATATCCAACCTTCCCACTTACATTTAAACTACCAACCGCTTCTTCTAACATGGGATGTGATTCTACATTTCCTTTCATATCTTCGTGATCTAAATACACGATTGGATGTTGGTTTTTAGTTGAATAATTTGTTAGCTCCTCTAATACGGAGAGGTTAATTGGATTTTTGTATATCACTTGTCCATTTAACACAACATACTGCCCATTAAAACTTACAAAATTATCTATTTCTAACTCTTTACGAATCTCGGTGATATTAAAAGGAGATCTCCCAGTCGCAATAGCCACCTCATGACCTTGATTCTTTAACTGCTGAATAGATTCCTTTGCTGATTGTGGTAATTTTTTTTCTTCATTATATAATGTTCCATCAATATCAAAAAAGACCAATTTTTTGGACATGTATCTTCTCTCCCTAGTTAAAAGCCCCATCCAAAAATTGAATGGGGCTTCTCGATTTTATTCTGCAAGTCCTTCTTTGGCTAATACGTCAGCAAGTCCTTTTAAAGCTTCCTCTTCATCTGCACCCTCAGTTGTAATTGTAATTGATGCTCCTTTAGGAATACCTAAGGACATTACACCCATAATAGACTTGAGGTTAACTTCCTTTTCCTTGTATGCTAGCTTCACATCTGAGTTGAATTTACTTGCCGTGCTTACAAGAAGTGTCGCTGGTCTTGCATGAATACCTGTTTCATCAATTACTGTAAAAGTTTTCTTTGCCATCATTAAAAACCTCCTAATAAAATTATAGCTTCTCACCGTTTGACTCAATCACGGTTTTATACCATTCAAAGCTTTTTTTCTTAATTCGACGAAGGTCGTGTTCGCCTTCTTCATGTTGATTCACATAAACGAATCCGTAACGTTTTTGGAATCCATTCAACCAGCTTAAAAGATCGGTAAATGACCATACACAATATCCAAGCATATCCACACCATCTGAAATAGCTTCTTGAATGGCCACTAAATGTGTTCGGATATAGTCGATACGATACTCATCGTTTACCACATCATTTTCTTCAAGCTTATCATACTCCCCTAACCCGTTTTCACTGATTAAGATTGGCAGGCCGTATCTGCTTTGTATGCGGCGAAGTCCAATTCGAAGACCAACCGGATCTATATTCCAATCCCAGTTTGTTCTTTCTAGATTGTCATTCTTTACGGTTTTAAATACACCTGGAATTCCTCTGTCTTTTGTTGTTCCCTTTTTCCCTGATGTATTAAAATGACCCTCTGTAACTCCATCAAGCGGGTTTTCTTCGTATGTGGTTGTTTGGTAATAGTTTACACCCATGAAATCAGGTTTACCAGCTTTTAATAATTCAAAGTCTCCTTCTTCTACCTTTGGTGCCAATCCGTTCTTTTCTAAATAGTTCCATGTTGCCTCTGGGTATTTCCCCCACGCGTATACGTCCATCCACCAATGGCTTGTAAATTCCTCTGCATTTTCAGCAGCTAGTATATCTTTTGGTTTGGATGTGGCAGCATAGGCAGGTGAATAAGCAAAGCTAGGACCGATTTTCCCACCTGGAACATATTTTCGGAATTCTTTAATGACACTTGCATTTGCTAAGTTAGCATGATGATTCACTTGATAAAAGAGCTTATCATCCTTTACTCCTGGTGGATGAGCTGCCCACTGATACCCAAGCATCGTAAAAATATTTTGCTCATTTAGACTCACCCAATACTTAACTCGATCACCAAATCTCTTGAATAAAATGGTACTGTAATGAGTGAAGTCTTCTATAATCTTTCTCGATTCCCAACCACCATATTCATCTTGTAACGCTTGTGGCAAATCCCAATGGTATAGGGTAAGAACAGGTTCAATATTATGTTTTACGAGCTCATTAATCAGATTATCGTAAAACTCTAGACCTTTCTCGTTAATTTTCCCTTTTCCTTGTGGAAGAATTCTTGTCCACGCTATAGAAAAACGATATGCCTTCATTCCCATTTCTGCCATTAATTGCACATCTTCTTTATATCGATGGTAATGATCGACTGCTACATCACCAGTTGTTTCTTTAAACGTTTTTCCAGGTATGCGAACGAATAAATCCCAGTTAGAAGGTCCTTTTCCATCCTCATTCCATGCACCTTCTACTTGATAAGCTGCAGAAGCTGCACCCCAAAGGAAATTCTCCGGAAACGGTTTTAGTTGCTTATGTATCATTTCTATCTCTCCTTCTTTTTATCCCTTTTTCCAAAGTAATGAATATAGTTCTGATGCTTTCACACCAGAACCAATCCTTTTTATTATGCTTCTATCCTCAGAAATTACTGAAACAAATTTTTTAGCTAGAAACTTTCTCTAACTTAATTGTTTCGTACAGATCAACAAATTCTGTTGCTAAATCCTTTAATGTGATTGCATTCATTAAGTGATCCTGCGCATGAACCATTAATAGAGAAATTTCTACTTTTTCTCCTCTAATTTCGCCTTGGATCAATGAAGTTTGAACATGATGCGCCTCGTTTAACGCATCTGCTGCTTCTTGAAGTTTTGCTCTTGCTTCTGCGAAATCTCCTCGCTTCGCTGCTGCGATCGCTTCCATTGAAGAGCTTTTTCCATTTCCACCATGTAAAATAATCTGAAATACCGTTTCTTCCATTGTTGCCATTGTAAGTCCCTCCGTATAAAAAGCATTCTCACATAAACTCATGTGAGAATACTTCTGCAATTTTTTTTAGCCTTTAATTAGCTCACTTTAGATGAATTATTTGCTCCGCCTTCTTCTTGTTGCTTCAT
>WTKE01000053.1 GCA_011524525.1 Bacillus sp. (in: firmicutes)
TTCACATTTCGGGACTTACACCCTAGAGATTGCACCCATGCTGGGCGCACTGAGGACGGTGAGGTTAGATAATCTCACCGTTTTTTTGTGTTTATTTGCTAAAATATTTAGAAAAATCCTTCTTAATCATGTATACTAACACTATATATACTTAGGAATACGAAATACATAGTTAGGGGGAGCGAGAATGGAGAAAACATCTGAAAAAAGGTATTTACGTGCAGAGGTACCCGCGCATTTAACGTGGGACTTGAGTGATTTGTTTGACTCTGAAGAGACTTGGCAAGACAATCTCAAACTGGTGGAAAACGATTTAAGTCTATTTGCTGCTTTTAAAGGAAAAGTAACCGAAAACTCTGCTACTTTACTCGAATGTTTAGAACAACGTGAAAAGCTAACCCATAAGTTAATAAAAATTTCTACATTTGCTTCTTTAAAGCAATCAGAGGATGGAACAAATCCAATCAATCAAGCAAATGTTGGAAAGCTTTCATCACTACTTTCAAAAATAAATTCTTCATTATCATTTATTGATTCAGAGTTACTAAAACTTGATGAAGTGACCCTTTCACAATTCGCACAAGAACAACCGAATCTCCTTCCTTTTCGGAATATGCTGGCTGATTTACTAGAAACAAAAAAATATCGTTTATCCCCTGAAACCGAACAAGTGCTTGCTGCTCTTGGAGAAGTACAAGGAGCACCTTACCAAATTTATCAAACAAGTAAATCTGCCGATATGACTTTTTCTTCATTTTCGGACGACGAAGGAAACCTGTTACCAAATAGCTTCGCTTTATTCGAAGACCGATACGAATTTTCGCCAGATCCAATAGTGAGAAGAAATGCCTATGAATCATTTGTATCTACATTAAGCAAATACAAAAATACTTACGCTGCTGTGTATGCAACAGAAGTAAAAAAACAAGTCGCCTTGTCTAAATTACGAGGCTACGACTCTGTAACTGATATGCTTTTACATCCACAAAAAGTTGACAAAGTTACTTATGAGAATCAATTGAATGTGATTCAAAGGGAGCTTGCTCCCCATATGAGAAGGTTTGCTCAGTTAAAAAAGCGTGTTCTTGGTCTTGAAACGATGAGATTCTGTGATTTAAAGGCCCCTTTAGATCCATCTTTTAATCCATCTACAACCTATGAGGAAGCAAGCGAAGTGATTTTAGAGGCGTTAAAAATCATGGGGCCTGAGTATAGTAGCATCATGAAAAAAGGATTAACTGAAAGATGGGTTGACTTAGCTGATAATGTTGGGAAATCAACCGGTGCATTCTGTTCTAGCCCTTACGGCTCCCACCCATATATTCTAATAACATGGACAGATACCATGAGAGGTGCTTTTGTACTTGCCCATGAGCTTGGACACGCAGGACACTTTTATTTAGCAAACAAAAATCAACGAATCATGAATACTCGCCCCTCCATGTATTTTATTGAAGCCCCCTCAACAATGAATGAAATGCTTTTGGGTGACTACTTACTTTCTCAAACGAACGATGTTCAAATGAAGCGCTGGGTTGTATTACAATTGTTAGGAACGTATTATCATAACTTTGTGACACATCTTCTAGAGGGAGAATTCCAAAGAAGAGTTTATCATTTAGCTGAGGAAGGGGTAGCATTAACAGCAAAAACACTTTGCGAACAAAAAGCAAATGTGTTAACTGACTTCTGGGGAGATACAGTGGAAATTGATGAAGGTGCAAGTCTTACATGGATGAGACAACCTCATTACTATATGGGACTATATCCATATACGTATTCCGCTGGCTTAACTGCTTCAACTGCTATGACTCAGTTAATAAAGGAAGAAGGTCAAGTGGCTGTTGATCGTTGGCTAGAAGTGTTAAAAGCTGGGGGGACTATGCGTCCATTGGATCTGCTAAAACATGCTGGAATTGACATGTCAACACCAGCCCCTATTGAGAAAGCCGTAAGCTACGTCGGGACGTTAATTAATGAACTGGAAGCAAGTTATCAATAATAATAAGGGCACAGATTACTTTTTCGTAATCTGTGCTTTT
The DNA here is from genome assembly GCA_011524525.1 of Bacillus sp. (in: firmicutes). Lineage (GTDB taxonomy): Bacteria > Bacillota > Bacilli > Bacillales > Cytobacillaceae > Robertmurraya_A. The sequence continues at coordinate 2,043 of WTKE01000053.1, forward strand.
TTAGAGTAAATAAAAACTCTCTAGCTATACTAGAGAGAAAGTCAACATCTTAGGGGACCCAACCATTTTTCACCAGCTTTGCTTCCGGTTTAGCTATTTTCCTACTTCAAATAACAGGGTTAAGCTTTTTAAAACTTTGCTGATGTGTGTTTGTTCCTTTTTATGATTACGTTGGATGTTCTCACTTACTTAACGAAGTGAGAAGGTATTCCTTCCGAATAACATAACAAACAGCCTTATTAAGTTTTAATTTTTAACTCTCATACGCATAAAGGAAGCTTTATTAGAATTCTATAAAGGAAGTTGTAATTTCCATAACCAAATTTTCCATTTTTGGTCTACTTTTTAACCCAAGGCGTTGGCTTCTTTCCCCTATTTATATTTTCTCGTATCTATTTTATTAACACTAATAGATACAATACTTAAAATGAGAATTTCAGCTTCAGGTCTTTGCTACTTACTAAATAGCTTTTTTCTGTATAAGTAGTGATTAAAAAGTAGGGATTTTACATTTTACCTTTCTTTTCACCGCTTCACAAATTATGTGTGTAAACATTATAGTTTTACTCGTTCTCGATATACTTACGGAACGAACACTATTGGTTGAGTCTCCTAAAATGTTAACTCCTTTCTTTTTTGACTTGTTTTTCTTTACACTCTTATTATATCACCTGAAAAAAGGAATACTCCCCATAACTGTGATAGTTATGTGAACGTTTCTATTCCTTCTGAAAGAATAACACTTGAATTTGATGAGAACGATATATATATGCTCATCAACTAAAAGGAGGTAATCATGAGATGGAGATGATCAATCCAAAAGAGGTCAAAGTAGGTGATGAGGTGTTTGTGATTTATAATAACCCACATACTCCAACTGTTTCAAATATAAGAGCCGCTGAAATCGTACAACATCCTCATAATCCTGAAGCAATCGCCTTATTTTTAAATGAGACCTTTCATGTAATTGAAGATGACGATGCCCTTTTTGCTTCCGAAGCTGCAGCTGAACAAGCATTTAATGATCATTACTTTAATTCGGATACAAACTAAAGAAGCAAGGCTAAGCCTTGCTTCTAATCCCTAATTGATTTTGGGCAACTCTCTAACTTCCATTGTTGTGTCGTGTCCGCACAATGGACATTTTAAATCGGAGCTTGCAAACTCTTTTCTCATCCAACCAATACAATCGTTATCAGCACATGTATACACTTCAATATCCATTAAAATATCTTCTGGTTTTTCTTCTTGAGCTTTTCTGTTAAAGAACATAGCAATTGCCCCCATTCTAGAGATTCTTTCGTTCTTTTTATTTAGTATGTACAATTTATTATATTTTAAAAGTATTTTTTCCTGTGTATCCAAAAACAAACAACCTGCCCATTGAAGCAGGTTGTTAATTTCTTCTTATAACCAAGAAGCGCCTACAATGATTAATAAGATAAATAATACGACGATCAACACGAATCCTCCGTACCCATAGCCACTTCCACCATAACCATATCCGTAGTTATAGCCCATACCTTTCAACCCCTTTTATTATAAATTACTGCTTAATATCCCCATCCTACATATGCTGCACCCACAATAATTAATAGGATGAATAAAACGACGATCAAAGCAAATCCACCGCCGTAGCCGAATCCAGCTTCTGCGCTCATTACTTCCACCTCCCATGACATCTATCGGCAGTATATGTGTGGCAAAGTTGTCCTGTATGGGCGTTTTCACTAATTAACAAACTTACCAGAGAAAGAATGGCAGGAATGCAAAACCGATGATTGCTCCAATTGCTATGCCTGCAGCAAAACCACCGTAGCCATATCCATAACCTCTTCTTCCCCATGGGTAAGCAAATCCGCCGTAGTTCCCTCTATTTCCTTGTCCAAATGGTTGTAAATATACTCTTGAATTAGTAACACGATGGATCATTCCCGTATGGGTTCTACCATCTCTGGTTGTTATTCTAACTGGTCTTCCAACGCCGCCACGACACATTTCATAGTAATTTCTATTTGACACTGTCTCACCTCCGATGGTTTGTACATATTCATCATATGTGACCACTGGGAGTGACGTATGTACAGAAGCACAGGGCTTCTTCATCAAAAAAACTCCTTGAGATAAATCAAGGAGTGATTATATACCATTAAATTCTTACATTTTCGCTACTCTCTTCTCTGAAACGGAAAAAGAAACTTCATCCTCTAGTACTTTCTTATCTTTAACAACAGGCTTTTTATTTAGATACACATAGAAAGCTCCGACAAAAATGCTTCCTCCAATTAGATTTCCAATGGTTACAGGTATGATGTTATGGATAGCTGACCAAATGGTGATCGTTTCTGGATGTGGAACCATTAGTGCAATTCCAAACAGCGCCATATTTGCAATGCTGTGTTCATACCCAGAGATAACAAAACCAAATACAAGTAATACGGTTAAAAGGATTTTTGCTACGTCACCTTTTACATGCATTGGTAACCAAATGGCTAAACATACAAGCCAATTACATAGAATCGCACGAAAAAAGATTTCCAATGTATGTCCGTGCATTTTATAACTTGCAACGTCCATCAAAAGTTGCGATTTGTCTGGAGATAAAAACAAGCCTGATAGCATGATCAGAAGAGAAAAAAACAATGCACCAGCTAAATTACCAAAGTAGCAAGCCACCCAGACTTGGAACGTTTCATACCAGGTAGTTTCCTTTTTTAACGTTCCAATGGTCATTGTCATTGTGTTACTAGTAAACAACTCCGCCCCACCGTAAATAATCATTACTAGTGCAGTCCCAAAGAAAATGGCTACCAACATCATGGCAGATGGAGAGCCGGCATCAAAGAAAAATTCGCCCGTTTTATAAGATACCATGATTCCGAAACCAATATAGACCCCAGCTAGCATCGCTTTAATAAAGTAATGTAGTTTAGAAGTCATCCAAGTATCTCTTTTTTTCTTAGCGTTTAATGCTGCTTCCTCAATGGGTGTAAGCTCATTATACATATTCAGGATCCTTTCTCTTTTCAAAATGTGAAAAAAATCACAATATTTACTGTCATTTTACCCCTCATTCCGGCTTTTGTTAATAGAAAAACTATTGAACGCTTCATGACTATTTATGAAGCGTTTACATGTACCTTATTTCATCATTTAAATGTTGCAAACTAGTGTTTTCAATATAGGCGCATTAAAAACCCCTCCTCCACCTCCTGTTACAAATGTCACTTTAATAAGAGAATTTATTAAATGACAGTGATTTCTGTCACAAAATGTTAACTCTTTATGAAGTAAACTATATTGACCCGCTACCTAACATTCTTTTAAATAAAACATATGGCCAGTGCTTAAAGGAGGATACCCACGGTGAATCAAAAATATAAGGAAGAATTGTCCTACGAACTTGGCGAATTATTAAAATCGGCAGAACGAATTGTACCTATAAAAAAAGGAAGCTATCTGTTTAAAGAAGGACAAGAAGCAAAAGAAATGTATATTATCTTATCAGGTAAGGTTCAAATATCTAAAATGAACGCCGAAGGTAATGAACTGAGTTTAAGACTTTGTAAGCACAATGACATTGTAGGAGAATTAACCTTATTTACTGTGGACCCAAGATATATTTTTAACGCCAAAATAATAGAAAATGGTGAAGCAGCTGCCATAAATATTGCCGATCTTGAACAAGCTTTTTTTAGAAATAGTCAGTTGGCTTTTGAATTCCTCCGATGGATGAATGATCATATAAGAAAAACAATTACTAAGTTTCGTGATTTAGTACTAAATGGAAAAAAAGGTGCACTCTATTCTACCATTATCCGATTATGTAATAGTTATGGTGTATTAAGAGAAAATGGAATTGAAATATCGGTTCCATTAACAAATCAAGATCTAGCGAATTTCTGTGGTACAGCAAGAGAAAGCGTTAGTAGAATGCTGACTGAATTAAGAAAGAACCATATCATTTCTATTAGCAAAAAAAGAATTACGGTCCACGACCTAGATTATTTAAAAAAAGAAATAGATTGTGAGAACTGTCCGATTGAATATTGTAATATTGATTAATCATAATCGCCTGTTTTGGCGATTATTTTATTTTGTCGAAAAATCGTGTCAAACATTATCGGAATATTCACTATTATTATGATTGAAAAGTAGTTTTATAAAATGATAGTATTAATGATGTAAGCGTTGTCAAAATTTAGAAATTACTTAACCCATTTAATAGCGGGAGGGAAACAATGAGTCAATTAACTGTTCAATTGTATGAAAAAGTAGAGAAGTTCCTATCAGGTAAAAAGAAGCTCTATATTAATGGAGAGTTCGTCGAGAGTCAAACTCAAAAGACATTCGAAACCTATAACCCTGCTACTGGCGAAGTGCTTGCAACTGTATTTGAAGCCAATGCAGTAGATGTAGACTTAGCTGTTAAGGCAGCTAGAAAAGCTTTCGATGAAGGTCCTTGGTCAAAAATGGGGAGCGCTCAAAGAAGTAGATTAATGTATAAGCTTGCTGACCTAATGGAGGAAAATGCAGCTGAACTAGCTCAACTTGAGACATTGGACAACGGTAAACCAATTAGAGAAACAACGAATGCTGATATTCCTTTAGCTGTTGAACATATGCGATATTATGCTGGCTGGGCAACGAAGATTGTCGGGCAAACTATTCCAGTTAATGGGCCGTATTTTAACTATACACGACACGAAGCGGTCGGTGTGGTTGGACAAATTATTCCTTGGAACTTCCCTCTTCTAATGGCCATGTGGAAATTAGGTGCTGCACTAGCAACAGGCTGTACAGTCGTACTAAAACCAGCAGAGCAAACACCTCTTTCTGCCCTTTACCTAGCTGAGTTAATCCAAGAGGCAGGCTTCCCTCCAGGTGTTGTCAATATCATTCCTGGATTCGGTGAAACAGCAGGTCAACCGCTTGTTGACCATCCACAAGTTGATAAAATTGCTTTCACCGGTTCAACTGAAATTGGGAAAATGATTATGGAGAGAGCCGCAAAAACATTAAAGAGAGTAACCCTTGAGTTGGGAGGCAAATCCCCTAACATCTTACTACCTGATGCTGATCTTACTAAAGCGATTCCTGGAGCATTAAATGGGGTTATGTTTAACCAAGGCCAAGTATGCTGTGCGGGTTCACGCGTATTTATTCAAAAGAAGCAATTTGATAATGTAGTTGCTGATATGGTGAGTCATGCGAAGAACATAAAACAAGGTGCAGGTCTACACTCTGACACGGAAATCGGACCTCTTGTTTCAAGTACACAACAAAAGCGTGTTCTTGGCTTTATTGAAAAAGGAATTGACGAAGGAGCCGAACTATTAGTTGGTGGAAATAGCCCATATGAGCAAGGATACTTTGTTTCACCAACCATCTTCGCCAATGTTAATGACCAAATGACGATCGCTAAAGAAGAAATATTTGGGCCAGTTATCTCTGCCCTTCCATATGAAGACTTAGATGAGCTTATTGCTCGTGCAAATCAAAGTGAATACGGCTTAGCTGCTGGGTTATGGACACGCGACGTAGCTCAAGCACACTACGTAGCCAACAATTTACGAGCTGGGACAGTTTGGGTGAACTGCTACAACGCATTTGATGCCGCTTCTCCTTTCGGTGGGTATAAGCAATCTGGTCTTGGTCGTGAAATGGGCTCTTATGCACTCAACAACTATACTGAAGTTAAGAGTGTATGGATCGGTATGAATTAGTAATCACAAAAAAGAGGCTGGGACATAATTAGCTTCTGAAACATAAAAAAGTGAAATCGTCAGT
>WTKE01000036.1 GCA_011524525.1 Bacillus sp. (in: firmicutes)
AGCGTCAGATGTGTATAAGAGACAGATATAATATTTATATTTTGGGTCTGTTGTTGGTGTAGCCACTAAGCTTCGTTCACATTCCACGCATATAAATGAAGTGTATAGATGTATTCCTTTCGGTTTGGACTGCTCACAAACAACACAAATTTCCCCCAGCTGTTTTATAGCCATAATCGGTTCCAAAATAACTCCACCTCCATACACCTATTGTTACCAAGATCCATAATTTGTATACAATCTTTTGAATAATCTCTTCGATAGATTGCTTGAATACTATTTTATGTAGGATTAGTAAATCGTTGTATGTCTACATGGTATTTTAAAAAATAAATAAGAATTAACAGGACTAGTTTGTTAAAATAGACAAGTATGATACCGAAATAGATAAGAGGGATGTCATGTGAATCAAAAACACACCCCATTATATGATGCATTAATCAAACATAAAAATAATAAAGTAATTTCCTTTCATGTCCCAGGGCATAAAAATGGAGAAGTGTTTTTAAAAGAAACTCACCCTATATTCCAAAACATATTGAATATAGATGTAACCGAACTTTCAGGTTTGGATGATTTGCATTCTCCTAGTGAGGCAATTCTTGAAGCAGAAACTTTGTTAGCTGATTATTATGATGCGAAAAAAAGTTTCTTTCTTATAAATGGTTCAACGGTTGGAAATTTGGCTATGATCCTTTCAGCTGTAGATGAAGGGGATGAAGTTCTTGTTCAAAGGAATTGTCATAAATCAATCATGAATGGACTGAGCTTGGCTAATGTGAAACCAATATTTATAGCACCTGAGTTTGACACAGAATGGCAAGTAGCCGGAGGACTAACATTAAGTCGTATTAAAGAAGCAGTAAAGCACTATCCACAGGTGAAAGCACTAATTGTTACATATCCAAACTATTATGGAATGGTAACGAACTTAAAGGAGATAATTACTTTTTGCCATGAACGCAACATTATTGTCTTAGTGGATGAAGCACATGGGGCACATTTTAAAAGAAGCAAGAGGTTTCCAGTGAGTGCTACAGAACTGGGTGCGGATGTGGTCGTACAATCTGCACACAAGACCTTGCCAGCAATGACGATGGGATCATTCTTGCATTACAATAGTGAAAGGGTTGACCTGGAAAGATTAAAGATGTTTCTCCGTATGTTACAATCTAGTAGTCCATCTTATCCTATTATGGCTTCTCTTGACCTTGCTAGAAAGTATATTGCAACATATGAGGAAGAAGACTTACAATATACTCTTCAAATGATCTCTCAGTTTAGGGAAAAATTGAATCTGATTCCATCCATTAAGCTTCTCTCATATAAAAGTGGAGGAGACCCTTTAAAAGTAACGATACAATCAAGAACAGAATGGACTGGTTTTGATCTGCAGTCAAGATTAGAGGAGTTTGGAATCTTTACTGAGCTAGCAGATGAGCATAATGTACTTTTTATTTTCCCACTCTTAAAAAGAGGAGATTTCTATCCTTTCGATAAAGTATGGGATGCGATAAAAAAAGGAATCGGGGAAGATAAGACCTCTGAAAGAAACTTTCGGGAAGTAACTAAAGGAAATTCTATTTCTACTTTACAAATGACCTATAAGGAACAGCAAAAAAAGAAAGTGAAAATTATTCCTTTGTCAGAGGCGATTGGACGAGTATGTGCAGAGAGTATTATTCCTTATCCCCCTGGCATTCCGTTATTATTACCGGGGGAATTAATAAAAAGGGAAGATATTAAGCAAATTCTTAACTTATTAGAGGCTGGATCGAGATTCCAAGGTGGAGAAAATATAATGCAGCACAACTTAAAAGTATTTGTTGGAGGGTATTATGAGTAAGGGTTTATTTATTACAATAGAGGGTCCAGAAGGTGCTGGGAAAACAACCATTATTGGTATGCTAGCAACAGCACTAATGGAACGAGGTATAAAGGTTATCGTAACAAGAGAACCAGGTGGCATTCCGATTGCTGAACAAATTAGAGAAGTAATTTTAAATAAAGAAAATACAGCCATGGATGCTAGAACAGAAGCATTACTATATGCCGCAGCAAGACGTCAGCATCTAGTGGAAAAGGTATTGCCGCATCTACAAGAAGGTTCTATCGTTTTATGTGATCGATTTATTGACAGTTCATTAGCATATCAAGGGTATGCAAGGGGACTAGGGATTGATGAAGTGTATAACATTAATCACTTTGCTATTGAAGGCAAGATGCCAGATACAACTTTTTATTTTGATATTGATCCTGAAGTTGGCTTGGACCGAATTGGTCAGCATAAAGGGAGAGAAGTAAACAGACTGGATTTGGAAGAACTTCATTTTCATGAAAAAGTGAGAGAAGGATACCATCTCCTTCTAGAAAGGTTTAAGGATAGGATTATTATGATTGATGCATCACAGTCTGTAGAACATGTTTTTCAGCAGGCTTTAAATAGCTTATTAAAAAGTGTTAAATAAACAATAAGAGGGAAAGTGTCTTACAAGTTAAGACACTTTATTTTTTTAAAAGGTAGTCCTTGAATTTCCTATTTTAGTTTATAGGTTAGAGCATGGTACAACGCTAATTACCTGTTATAATAAAGATAATAATTCAGAATATATTATAACGCTAAGGGGTGGATGATATGAAATTAATTTTAGCAGTCGTTCAGGACCAAGATAGTAATCGGTTATCCAATGCTTTAGTTGATAATAATTTTCGTGCAACCAAACTTGCTACTACAGGAGGGTTCTTGAAATCGGGGAATACTACCTTTATGATTGGAACGGAAGATATACGTGTAGAGAAAGCCTTGCAGATTATAAAGGATAATTGTAAATCAAGAGACCAGATGGTGGCTCCTGTTTCTCCAATGGGAGGGAATGCAGATTCCTATGTTCCATTTCCAGTGGAGGTAGAAGTAGGAGGAGCTACAGTTTTTGTATTACCTGTTGAGCAGTTCCATCACTTTTAATAGCGAGGTCACCTATGAAGATAAATCAGGATATTCGTTTAAATACAGATAAGATTCGATCCGATCAAAAGTCAGCGACAAACACAAATTTAAAATTTAATGAGCTTGTGCAAAAACAGGATCAAAAAATGCAAATTGGCCAACTTCAAAATCTCCTAAAGGATATTGAGAGTGCGGGTGAAAGGTTATCGAGGTCAAGAACATTTAAAGACCTTTCCAAGTATAAGACATTAGTCAAGAGGTTTGTGAAGGAAGCAGTTGATTTTGGCATGGACTTAAAGCAGTCACATAGCTGGAATCAATACGGACAAGGAAGATCGCTGAAAATTGTTGAGACGATTGATGAAAAGTTAGTGGAGTTAACAGAAGGAGTACTTGAAAAGGAAGGAAACTCTATTAATTTGCTTGGTAAAATTGGTGAAATAAAAGGTCTTTTAATTAATTTATATACGTAAGTGAGTGAGACGATGCTTAAAACTTGGGATGAGATGGATCAAGTGCAGCCGATGGTTGGAAAGCTATTAAAAAACAGTATACAAAAAGATAGGTTAGCTCATGCCTACCTGTTCGAAGGTATGAGAGGAATTGGAAAAAAAGAAGCTAGTTATTTATTAGCAAAAAGCCTTTTCTGCTCTAGACCTATCGACAACTATATCCCATGTAATTTATGTAGTAATTGTAAAAGGATTACAAGTGGGAATCACCCTGATCTCCATTTGTTAGAGCCTGATGGCCTTTCGATAAAGAAAAAACAAATTCAAAACCTACAAGAGGAATTCTCCAAAACCGGTGTGGAGTCAAAGAAGAAAATGTACATTATTGTGCATGCGGATAGAATGACAGGGAATGCAGCCAATAGCTTATTAAAGTTTCTAGAAGAGCCGCATTCAGAGACAACGGCCATTTTATTAACGGAGGGAGCTCAGCAAATTCTCCCGACTATTTTGTCCCGTTGTCAGATTATTAAATTCCAGCCTTTCTCTCCTGCTATATTAATAAAAAAATTGGATGAACATGGGGTAGAAAGAACAAAAGCTCCTATAATTGCCCAACTTACCAATAATTTAGATGAGGCTTTGGAGCTAAGTCATGACGATTGGTTTGCACAAGCTCAAAAAATAGTGTTAAAATTATATGAAGTGCTAAAAAAGAACCCCCTCGAGGCTTTAGTGATGCTTCAAGAGGAATGGTTTTTACACTTTAAAGAAAAAGAACAGTTTGATCAAGGTTTAGACTTACTTCTTCTATTATATAAGGATTTACTATATGTACAGCTTGAGAAGTCAAGCCAAGTCGTTTATGTTAGTGAAATGACTCGTTTGCAGCAATATGCTCTCCATGTATCAGGGAGGCAAGTTGCAGATGGGTTGGCAATAATATTGGAGGCAAAAAGAAAGTTGCAAGCCAATATGAATCCCCAGCTCCTAATGGAAGAGTTGGTGTTACGATTGCAGGAGGGATCTTCATTTGTATAATGTAGTTGGAGTACGCTTTAAAAAAGCGGGTAAAATATATTATTTTGATCCCGGAGATCTCTCAATTCAAAAGGATGAATTTGTTATTGTTGAAACCGTAAGAGGAGTCGAGTATGGCAAGGTAGTTATTGCTCCGAAACAGGTTGATGAGCATGATGTTGTGCTTCCTCTTAAGAAAGTCCTTAGAATTGCTGATCAAAAGGATCGTTTAATCGTTGAAGAAAATCGTTTTGCGGCAAAGGAAGCATACGATGTTTGCTGTGAAAAAGTATCTACACATCAACTGGATATGAAACTAGTGGATGTTGAGTATACATTTGACCGAAATAAAGTGATATTTTATTTTACAGCTGATGGTCGGGTTGACTTCCGTGAGCTCGTAAAAGATTTAGCGGCTATATTCCGTACAAGAATTGAACTTCGTCAAATTGGCGTTAGAGATGAAGCAAAAATGCTTGGTGGTATTGGTCCATGTGGTAGAATGCTATGCTGTTCGAGCTTTCTAGGAGATTTTGATCCTGTATCTATAAAAATGGCAAAAGATCAAAATCTCTCACTAAACCCTACAAAAATTTCAGGGTTATGTGGGCGTCTGATGTGCTGTTTAAAATACGAAAATGATGAATATGAGTCAGCGAAAGAGCTACTACCTGATCTAGGGCAAGTCATCTCTACACCACAAGGTCCTGGTCGAGTAGTGGGGCTAAATATACTGGAAAGAGTACTCCAGGTTGAACTAGCTGATCATGAGCGTGTCCTCGAATATACTCTCGATGAAATATTAAAGGAAGGCGCTGTATAGATTCAATCCACAGATTAATGAGGTGGAAGGCGTGAATAAAAAAGAAATTTTTGATTCAGTAAGCAATATGGAAGCCCAAATTGGGCATCTATATAAGCAATTAGGTGAGTTAAAGAAACATTTAGCTGAAACGCTGGAAGAAAATAACTCCTTAAAGCTAGAGAATGAGCACTTAAGGAAACACCTTGATCGAACATCCATCGAGAGGCAACAGCAACCAAAGGTTAGTAAAAGCAAAAAAGGTAAAAAAGCAGAGGAGACTCAGAACGAAAAAATTGTTGATATAGGTGAAGGATATGACAACCTTGCTCGTCTTTATCAAGAAGGATTTCATATCTGTAATCTTCACTTTGGAAGTCCTAGAAAGGATGACTGTTTGTTCTGCTTATCCTTTTTAAATAAAAAGTAGATGGTCTCCTTTGACAAGGAGGCCTTTTTTTCGGAAAATAAAGGAATTGAGGCAGGAGGACAACATGATATGTTAAAAGGCGACGAACGTTTGGATTATTTATTAGCTGAAGATCTTCGGATTATCCAAAGTCCAACGGTTTTTTCATTCTCTCTAGATGCTGTATTATTAGCGCGATTCGCTTATATGCCCATACAGAAAGGAAATATTATTGACTTATGTAGTGGGAATGGGGTGATTCCCCTTTTTTTAAGTACACGAACAAAGGGAAAAATAACGGGAGTAGAAATACAGGAACGTCTGTATGATATGGCGATAAGAAGTGTTCAATACAATCACCTTGATCAACAAATTGAGATGATCCATGGAGATATTAAGGAAATGCCAAAGCGTCTTGGTCATGGGAAATTTGATGTGGTTACTTGCAATCCCCCATATTTTCTAACTGATGGGAAAGAAGAGAGAAATGAGAATGAGCATCTAGCAATTGCCAGACATGAGATTCTATGTACTTTAGAAGATGCCATATCTGTATCTAGTCAGCTTGTACGACAAGGTGGGAAGGTAGCATTTGTACATCGTCCAGGGCGTTTATTAGATATCGTAACTTTAATGAGACAATATCGGTTAGAACCAAAACGAATACAATTGGTTTATCCAAAGGTTGGAAAAGAAGCCAATATACTATTAGTGGAGGCAATCAAGGACGGTAGTCCAGATTTAAAAGTACTTCCTCCTATGTTTGTCTATCATGACAACAACGAATATACTGATGAGATTAAAGAAATATTGTATGGAGAAAATGAAGGAAATACGGAAGTGGGTGGTTTACATGTGGGAACAAAAAAGCTTTGAAAATGAGGAGAATAAAGGGATTTTATATTTAGTTCCTACTCCCATTGGGAATTTAGAGGACATGAGTTTTAGAGCGGTTCGAATGATGAAAGAAGCGGATTTCATAGCAGCTGAAGACACCCGAAATACAAAAAAGCTATGTAACCACTTTGATATTGATACACCAATCGTTAGTTACCATGAGCATAACCGGATGGTAAGTGGAGCCAAATTAATTGAAAAACTAAAGGGAGGAGCAAAGATTGCTCTGGTCAGTGATGCAGGAATGCCCACCATTTCAGATCCTGGTTATGAACTAGTAGTAGAAGCAACCCATGAAAAGATTGCAGTTGTCCCTTTACCAGGTGCTAATGCGGCATTAACATCGCTTATAGCATCAGGCATACAAACACAGCCCTTTTATTTTTATGGATTTTTATCACGTCAGAAAAAGGATAGAAAAAAAGAGCTGGAATTACTAAAAAATCAACAAGCGACAATGATCTTTTATGAGTCGCCGCATCGGTTGAAAGAAACACTTCAGCAAATCGAGGAGATTTTAGGAAACCGACAGATGACCTTATGCAGAGAATTAACAAAAAAGTTTGAGGAGTTCATTAGAGGGACTACCTCTGAATTGGTGGAATGGTCTATTCAAGGAGAAGTGCGAGGAGAATTTTGTATAATAATAGAAGGAAACAAGGAAGAACCAGTAGAAGAAGAAAGCTGGTGGGAGAGTTTATCTATTCCCGAGCATGTGGAGCATTATATTGCTGTTAAAGGACAATCATCTAAAGAAGCCATAAAGGAAGTTGCAAAGGATCGAAATTTACAAAAGCGGGAAGTGTACCAGGCTTATCATATTCAAGAATAAAAAAAGCTTCTCATTATCTGAGAAGCTTTTTGTTGAAATTATTTAGATACTTGAAAGTTGTTTTGGATTTCTTGAAGTAGTTGTTCTGCACCTTCGCGGCTAAGAATTAACTTTCCGCCTGCTAGCGTGATGTTATCATCAGAAACTTCACCAGTTACTTGGCAAGTCATGTTTGGCTTGTACTTCTTAAGGATGATACGCTCATCGTCAACGTAAATTTCTAACGCATCCTTTTCTGCAATTCCAAGTGTACGTCTTAATTCAATAGGAATAACTACACGACCAAGCTCATCAACTTTACGAACGATACCAGTAGATTTCATAATTTATTAGCTCCTCTCAAATCTCCATTTTATTTATTTTTTCTATCTCTTTTTCGTCATTATTCGACAAATTTCTTTTATGTTTTTATAAT
>WTKE01000020.1 GCA_011524525.1 Bacillus sp. (in: firmicutes)
ATAAAATAAAAAGAGCAAAAATATTATTAAACTAGCCATATGAAAAACATAAAGAAAAGCCCATTCACCGTATACAGGAAAATAAAACTCAATATCAGATGCGGAAATACGTCTTGTTTCCAAGCCTTTCATTCCAAAGTCTGTCCAACAACTAATGAAATAAACAAAAGAAGTCCATATGATTAATGCAATCAACATTTTCTTAGTAAATAAATAATTCACGACTCTATTTAAGATAGAGTCATTTTTTAGGGTAACTGAAAAACTTTTAATCGTACAATAGGCTACAAAAAAGGTAGCTGGTACGGAGAAGGTTGGAGCAAACCTAAAAATTCTAAATAACCCAAAAGCTGATTGTTCGTCTAGCAAATTCGTGAAGTAAAGCACTCCTATCCCTTGTTGCCAACCCGAGATCAGCACCATTAACAAGGTAATGCTTAAAGATAAATTCGACTTTTTATAAATTGTATTAACACTAAACGCCAACACAATAGGGATTATGCCAATAACACAAATTAAAAATCCAACAATCATAAAAGGTAACTCCATACTTTAATTTTCATTATCATTTAGTAAATAGCTATAAGCTAAAATTATAACATAAGTAAATACAATTCCTACCCATCAAATAAGTAGAAATTTACTCTTATCATTCATAAAAAGAACACCCCGTTCTTTATATTGAATTAAAAATTACTGTGAGTTTTTTACTAGGTTTGCTTAAAATTATGGAAGAAACCCACCATTGCTATAGGTCCAATCTATTAATATAGTAGTAATAAGAGTGCATATTAATAGGTTTGGAGGCCTAGCATGAAAAAACACCTCGTGATTTCCATGATTTTTGCCCTTATCTTATCTTTATTTCCTTATCATCATGGACAAGCTCTAACAACAGAGCCGATTGTAAAAGTAAAGTTAGTCAATTACTTAGGAAATAAGTCCGAAATAACCATAAAGCCAAATGGTGATTATCTAACCAATGATTCGAATATCGTTTTGAAAACGGGAGAAACGTATGTATTAAAACTTGTAAACGGAAAACTATCTTTATATCAAAATGATAGTTTACTAAGTGCATATCATACGTTCTCTGCTCAACCCGTTCAACCTAGGACAGCCCTTTCCATCAACGGCCGTTTATATTTAGGCAGTTTTGATTTTGAGATGGAAAACAACCAGTATGTTCGCCCAATCAATTCCGTTTATATGGAAGATTACTTAAAGGGTGTGGTTCCGATGGAGATGTATCCTTCTTGGAACCTAGAAGCATTAAAAACACAAGCAGTCGCAGCGAGAACGTACGCGATGAGCTATTTAAGTCGCGGAGTAATCAACGACACCATTTCGTATCAAGTGTATGGTGGATATATATGGACACCAAATACGACGAAAGCAGTAGACGATACGAAAGGTCAAGTATTGTTGTCCAATGGTCGTTTAATTGATGCGGTATACTCTGCTAGTAATGGTGGGATAACTGAAAGCAACGCCAATGCTTGGGGAAATATTCAAGTTCCTTATTTAACTGTTAAGGAAGATGCTTTTGATCCAAAAACACCATGGAGTTTTTCATTTAATAAAACGCAAATCGATTTGACTGGGAAAGATTTATCTAAGTCTTCGGATTGGTGGTTAGCTGCCAAAGAAGCAGATGCTACGATCGCGTATAATTTAAAGATGTGGATAAGCACAAATGGTTATGCCAATAAAGATATAAAAATTGTTACGATTTCTGATTTTTCTCTTCATAATAAGGGGACTGGTGGCCGTGTAAGCCTTGGGAATATAACGGTTGATTTTCTGGTCAAAGATATGGTGGATGCGAACGGAAAGTTAATCCCTCAGCGTGTTTCCTACAAAGATGTGGGAGTATCCAGAATTCGTGCCATGATTGGGAACCGAGTCATGTTAAGTTATTTCGTGGATTCTGTGAATACAGAAACGACTGTTGTTTCTGTGAAAGGACGTGGAGATGGCCATGGAGTAGGGATGAGCCAATGGGGAGCTAAATACATGGGCGATGCTGGTAAATCTTATGAGGACATTCTTAATTTTTACTACACAGGTGTGACGATTACTCCATCGTACGCTGAAGCGGATAAATCGGTAGCGCCAACGACCATCACTCCGGTGCAAGCACCTGTGACACAGCAGGAAGCCGTTTCCAGCGAGATGGAAGAACCATTGGTTATCGCAGATACAACGGCACCGATTATTAAAGACGTAACCCATTCTTATCACGCAACAAAGAAGTCCTATTCTTTGACCTATTCAATCAATGAAGAATCTCTTGTTACGGTTTACGTGAAAGACTCAAAAGGGGTCATCCTTAAGCAGCTAGAGAAAGAGGTCAAAAAAGCAGCTGGTAAATACACGGTCGACTGGGTCGTATCAACTCTTCCAAACGGAGAGTATACGTTTGGTATGATTGCGACTGATTTAGCGGGTAATAAAGCTTCAGCAGTAAGCAAATTGACCGTAAATAATCCCGTGAAGGATACAAAAGCACCAAGTGTGAAAAACATTACTGCTATGCATAACAATAGTACGAAAAAAGTAGCGTTGGCTTACTCTTTAGACGAAACATCCTACGTTACCATCAACATTAAGGATTCAAAAGGAAAAATCATCAAAACAATTCAGACAAACGCCAAAAAAACAGCCGGAAAATCTAGTGTTGCTTGGGATGCATCAAAGAATGCAAATGGCGTCTATACGTTTGAGATAATTGCAACTGATGATGCAAAAAACAAAGCTACTGTTACCCATAAGTTCACATTAAATAATGTGTTTAAAGGAAGAATTACAGTGAACAATGTAGTCATCAGACAAAAAACGTCTAGCAGCTCGAAGTCGTTAGGAAGGCTAAACAAGAACAATGAAGTGGTGGTATTACAACAGACAGGTTCTTGGTACTATATTCAAAGCGGGAAAACGAAAGGTTATATTACTTCTAAACAGATTACAAATATTAAGTAATGCAAAAAAGGCCCTCGACATGGGCCTTTTAATGTTTAGTAACTAACCTCAGAAGTAGGCGCTTTATTCAATGCCAAAAATACAATCATGAAAAGGATACAAGTAGTGCCTACCCATTGAAACATTCCAAACGGTTCTTTTAACCAAAAGACGGTGGTTAGAACAGCTGCAAGTGGTTCGATACTTCCGAGCAGGCTGGATTCTTTAGGTAAAAGACTTTGGAGACTTTCAATATAAAACCAAAAGGCAATCATCGTTCCAAAAATGATCACGAAGACGAGGTATAGGTAAGCTTCTAATGGTAAAGTGTTCAAATCTATTTGCCATGGTGGATGGATAAAACTTAATGCAAAACCACCGATGATCATTGCCCAACCAACAATAACAAGGGAATCGTATTGCTTTAGTAATGGAATAGCATATAACGTATAAAAGGCAAGTGCGACTCCGGATAAAACACCCCAAACGATTGCTAATGTGGGGACAGATAATTGTGAGATGGATCCGTTCGTTAATAAGAAAAAGCTCCCGACTAAAGCTAGGGAAACGGTGATCATATCTTTTCGTGTAAGAACGGCTTGATGGCGTAAAATCAAGTAGATGATGATCATGACTGGTGCTAAGTATTGTAAGAGAGTGGCAACCGCAGCATTTCCATGTTGAATAGAAGCCATATAGGTGTATTGAACAGCAAGCATACCAAGTAACCCAAAAATAATTAATGAAATGGCGATGCTTTTCGTTTTCCAAACTCCAAAGACTTGGGAACGATCTTTGCAGAAAAATTGGATGGTTAAAAGTAACGATCCAGCAATCAACAATCGAGTCGTTACCAGCCAATCAATATCGATTCCATACTGATCAAAAAGCTTTTTCGCAACGGTTCCACCAATCCCCCAAAATGTTGCTCCTGTCATCACTAGAAAAATCCCTTTGTTTCTACTCATTCTGTTTCTCCTTTAAATACAAAAATCGTGCTACAATATGTACTATCTTACCTGGGAAAACGGTGAAATAATATCTAAATCGAATAGAAAAATATAAGAATATTGAGGTGATACCATGCAAATAAAAAACTTTATGGTTGATCATAGTTTAAAAGAATTAACGGAACATCGAACCGTGGTGTTACCCTTTGCATGTTACGAAACGACCATTAATCAAAATATAAATGGATATATTCCTCTTCATTGGCATGATGAATTTCAGTTTGTACGAGTGATCAAGGGAGAGGCCATTTTTCATATCAATGAGGATACAGTAACCATTCGAGAAGGGGAGGGACTTTTTATAAATGGTGGCTGCCTACATATGGCAAAAGACAAGAATGAATCTGGCTGTGTCTATATTTGTTTAAATGTGTTACCAAGCTTTGTCCTCTCACAAGAACTTTATTCCACCTTCGTATATCCCTATATCCAGGCGACGAATATTCCTTATCTACACTTAAATCCCAAGGAGCATTGGGCCTGTGCGATTCTAGATTCGATGATGAAAATCAGTCAGTTGATAAAAGAAAATCCACCTTACTACGAAATCGACATTAGTGTACATCTTACGTTTATTTGGAAGAATCTAATCATGAATGGTGTTCCATTAGAGTACGAACAGTCGGAAATCGTAAAAAGTCAACGAATGAAGCAAATGCTCAATTGGATCCATCAACATTACGCAGAGAAAATCCTTTTAGACGACATTGCGCGAGCTGGTCAATTAAGCCGATCGGAATGTTGTCGCTATTTCAAACGAATGCTGAAGAAAACACCTTTGAATTACGTCACTGATTACCGGATCCAAAAAAGTCTAATTTTATTGCAGCAATTAGATTCGAATGTTACAGATGTTGCCTATCAAGTAGGATTTAACAGCACTAGCTATTTTATTGATAAATTCCGAAACACTATGGGCATGACACCATTAGCTTATAAAAAGTATAAGCGGAATGGAACGGAGACTAGTAAACAATGAGGAGAATTTTGTAGCAAAATTAAAATGTCTGTAAACCGTACAGAGTCGCTAGTGCATCACCCCTCCGAAGAATGACACTTTATTACTGTAAAATTACAGTTCTATAACAAATCGCAGAAAAAGACAGAATTTCCAAGCTAGTGGCGAATTTTATAGGTATAGAGAAAAATAGGGGGCAATATCTGAAGTTAATTGGGGGGACTATATATGCTAGAATTTGAAGCCAATATCGATCAATTTGCCACTATAAAAGTAATTGGAGTTGGCGGCGGCGGAAATAATGCGGTGAACCGGATGATAGAGGACGGCATTCAGGGAGTGGAGTTCATTGCCGTGAATACAGATGCCCAGGCTCTCAACATGTCAAAAGCGGAGGTCACGATGCAAATCGGCGGTTCGCTCACTAGGGGCCTGGGGGCCGGTGCCAATCCTGAAATCGGCAGAAAGGCTGTCGAGGAAAGCAGGCAGCAGATCCAGGAGGCCTTGCAAGGTGCGGACATGGTGTTCGTAACGGCCGGAATGGGCGGGGGAACCGGGACCGGAGCTGCTCCGGCGATTGCCCATATCGCGCGCGAACTTGGTGCACTTACCATTGGAGTGGTGACTCGTCCGTTCACTTTTGAAGGTCGCAAACGGGCACAAAATGCGGCCGTCGGAATTGAAGAGATGAAGAAAGCCGTTAATACCTTAATCATCATTCCAAACGAGCGTTTGCTTCAAATCGTCGACAAGAAAACACCGATGATTGAAGCCTTCCGTGAGGCGGACAATGTCCTCAGGCAGGGTGTTCAGGGCATTTCCGACTTGATAGCCGTGCCAGGCTTGATTAATCTTGACTTTGCTGACGTGAAAACGATCATGTCGAACAAAGGTACGGCGCTTATGGGCATCGGAGTGGCTTCAGGAGAAGACCGTGCGGCCGAAGCTGCCAAAAAGGCGATCTCCTCGCCCCTGCTTGAAACAAGCATCAATGGCGCGAAAGGAGTGCTGATGAACATCACAGGTGGCATAAACCTTAGTTTGTATGAAGTCCAGGAAGCCGCCGATATTGTGGCAGCTGCAACGGATGACCAACTCAACATGATTTTTGGATCGGTCATTAATGAAAACCTGAAAGAAGAAATCATGGTGACCGTGATTGCGACCGGCTTCGACCATGATGAGGAGGAAGCTTCGCCGTCGAACACATCGCGCCGTCCTGGAGAGATGATGGCCAATTCCCGTGAACAATACCGGAGACAGCGAGAGCCTGTTGCCTATGCAGAATCGGAGAATTATGGCCAAGCCCAAAACTACAGCCAATCCGGCAGTTACGGTCAATCCGGAAATTACAGCCAATCCCGCTATCAAAGCCAGCCGCCAATCTACGAAGAGCCTGCGAATTACGAACGGGGTAATCAGCAGCAAGACGACACGCTTGATATACCATCCTTCTTGCGGAATCGAAACAAAACGCGGTAAAACCAACCACCAAAAAGGCCAAATCATTTGCGATTTGGTCTTCTTTTTTTGGTTGACAAATTTTTTAAATATTATTAAAGTTTAATTGTTAACCAAAATTAAAAATAGTTTACATTAAAAGGGGAGAACCAAATGAAAAATCAACAATTGAAATTAAGAATGATGATTGTGACAGCACTATTTGCTGCTATCATTGGCGTAATGGCTCAAATCACCATACCACTTCCGCTCGTTCCGATTACAGGGCAAACCCTTGCCATTGGCTTAGCAGCAACCATCCTAGGGTCTCGTTATGGAACACTATCGGTCATTTTATATTTAATTATTGGTTCTGCAGGAGTACCAGTATTCGCTGAATTTTCAGGTGGAGTTTCGAAGCTTATCGGGCCTACTGGAGGTTATTTAGTTGGCTTCGTTCCAACTGCCTTCCTAATCGGGTGGTTTATGGAAAAAAGAGACTTCACTTTTAAGAATGCTGTGATTGCCAATAGTATGGGAACACTCGTGACTTTGGCATTAGGCACTGCTTGGCTAAAGATTGCTGCCGAACTTTCTTGGTCTGCTGCGATTGCAGGAGGATTTACTCCATTTATTATAGTTGGGTTAATCAAGGCTGTCCTTGCCTCGTGGATTGGTGTCTTAGTTCGAAACCGATTAATTTCTGCTAGATTATTGTTTTCAGAAATAAATGACCAAACAAAATCAGCTTGAAAATTATTAATGGGGTTGTAGTTTAGGTCACTCAATCTAGGGGAAATCTGTTCATTATGAGGGAATGGGAAGGGTTAAACAGTAAAAATCCGGCGCTCAGCAATCGGGTAGTTACCCGCCAATTTTTATTAAGCTAACGGATTAGCACTCAGCATTGGGGCGTTTGTTGAACAAGAAGTTCGCTTCTTGTTCAACATATTTTCATTGTTACTACCAAGTGATTTATTATTTAATGGACGATGCAATTTCGTTTAAACTATTAAGGATTGTTGGTTTATTTCCACCACAATAGAAAGCAGTTACCAACTCATAGCAAGTATCTTTATCTATTAAAAAACAGCGGTGTGAACCCATATCGTAGACAAAGTGACTTTGTTCTTTTCCCTTTGAGCCATCAAACACTTTATAATGATCAAGGTCAAATAGTTCGCGAACACCACTTTGGGCCAAGTCTAGGAACTCTTCTCTTGATATCTCTCTTAACGCCACTAGTCCTTCTTTCATATTAAAAACCTCCAAAATTTTATCTATAAAACTAAATTTATATTATAATGACTTCTAAACTATAATTATTATAAACTGATAACTGGTTTAATGC
>WTKE01000033.1 GCA_011524525.1 Bacillus sp. (in: firmicutes)
ATATAAAAGAATAAATACTGTCTGAAACGTGAAAATCAAAATATAAAAAATTAATGCAAACAAGAATCCTTGACTAATCTTTAATTTAAAGAATAAAGAGGCCAATAAAGCAACAACAACAAATAGTAAATAGACCTTAAATGAAAAGGTCATATACTGATCCGCGAAAAATGCTATCGCAGAATATAAAACGGATAATAATAGATAGGACTTTCCATTTGCTTTTATAGAAATTCCGAGTAGCACGAAAGTTAGTGCAACCGCGGCTAGTGTTTCTGGTAAGGATAGTAAAAAATAACTGTACCATGCCATGAGTATTCTCTCCTAAAAATGATATTAAGTTTAAAAGTATAATAAATAATAGCATGGATTTGTTCGTATTAACAAACTAATTTCGACAATTTAAGACGTTTATTTGAAAGTTCTTATAGTAAAAAAATATTGTGTTGTTTTTTCACCACGATTCATGGAATTAGAGCAGTCACACAAATTGTTTATAAATCTGACAAACAAATAGATATACCTTGGCAAAGAATCTTACAAGTACTTTGTAAGCCGATATTTATAGTAATAGAATGTCTATAAATCTCGAGGACTAGTATTGCAATAACTTGTAGTTATAACTCACATAATTTATGCGTATTTGTTTTATGGCAAAAGGGTAAGTAAGATGGATCTATATTAAAAATTTGAAAAATTCAAAAATATAATTTAGGAGGAATTGTATATGAAAGTACTAATTGGATCATTTACTGCAGAATCAAATTCATGGAACCCGTTTTATGAGACACTTGATCAGTTTGATATTGGGTACGATGATGTTGTTCTAAAATATATGTTTTGTGAAGATGTTTTTGAAGCAAATGGAATTGAAGCTATACCTACTATCTATGCAAATGGTGGAGCAAATGGATACATAGAAAAAGATGCATTTATGTTTATAGCGAATAAGATCATCGATACGGTCAGAGAAAGAAAAGATGAACTTGATGGTATATTACTCTTCCTTCACGGTGCGAGTCATGTAGTGGACTTAGAAGAAGATGCGGGTGAGCTGTATATTCTTGAAAGAATCCGTGAAATTGTTGGGTTTGATATGCCAATCGCGATTACAATGGATCCTCATGGAAATGTAACGGAACGCTATACTCAACTTGCAAATATTATTCGCTGCTATCGACAATCTCCACACTGGGATAGAGAAGAGTGTCATCATGATGTGGCCGAGTTATTTGTTAAACTACTAAAAAATCCAAGACCCCTAAAACCAGAATATGTTCGTGTTCCGATTTTAGTAGGTGGACAAAGAAGTGTGTCCGCCGATGAGCCGATGAGCTGGATTAATGAGCTTTTAGATAAAACCGAAAAACTTGATGGAATTATGAGTGCTTCCTATCATATCGGATACAGTCATGCGGACAGTGCGCTATGTGGGGCTGGTGTAATTGTCGTTCCTGAAAGTGATGATTATCAGGAACTGGCAGCACAAAAAGCGAAAGAAATAGCCGATTTTGTGATGGAAAATAGAGATGTATTTCATTTCACAGGATACGCACTAGAACCAGACGAAGCGGTTGAGGAAGCTATTACAACCGACAAATGGCCAGTATTTATGACAGATGCTGGTGATAATGCAACTGGTGGATCATTTGCCTATAATACTCTTCTATTAAAAATGTTCCTTGATCGAGAATTAAACAATAAAAAGGTTTTATTTGCAACAATTAATGATCCGAAAGCATGTGAAAAGTTAATGATGCAGAAAATAGGTGATCATGTCAGCTTTTCACTAGGAACAGCTATTGATGATGAATCTCAGCCAGTGGATATTACTGGGGTGATCACTGCAATGGGAGATTTAAATACCTACTACGCCTATCCTCATAAAATTGGAGATACCGTAACAGTGAAAATTGATGGGACAGAAATCTTTGTTGTCGTAGCCAACCATCTCACAGCTTTTCGCGAAATTCAGCAGTTTGAAAAAGCTGGCTTAAACTACAAAGATTATGACATTATCGTGGTAAAACAAGGTTATCTGTATACGGAGGAGCTCGAGTTAGCTGGAAGAGACATTATGGCATTAACCCCAGGAATCACCTTCCAAAACGTTGAAAAGCTAGAATTTAAAAATCTCATTCGTCCGATGTATCCACATGATAAAGAATACTTCGATGCTTTATATAAAGTACAGGTCTAATTCAGTACACATATATTGAAAATTATGTACTGAAACTTTTGAGAAGGGAGTGAGAGCAGGATGAGTGAGCAAAATATACAGTTATATCGTATCTTTAGTGAAGTGGCAAGACTAGGGAATATAACTCATGCTGCAAAAAATCTCTATATTAGCCAGCCAGCTGTTAGTAATGCCATCAATAATCTTGAGAGTAGTTTAGGCGTCACATTATTTATGCGAAAAAGTAGAGGCGTTCAGCTTACAGAAAAAGGAGAGCTATTTTATAAACATGTAAAATCAGCCTTTGATATTTTGGAGAAAGGCGAGTTTGAGATTAAACAGACAGAAAATCGAAAAATTGGTCGGATTAGTATAGGTTTAAGCACAACGATGTGTCATTTTGTGATGAGACCATTTCTGAAAAAGTTTATTGAAGAACATCCTTATATTGAGATTTCTCTGATTAATCAGTCCTCCTATCAAACATTTAATATGCTAGAAGAGTATGGACTTGATATTGGCATTACAACAGAGCCTATGAAGAAGAATATGTTTGAATACCATCCTTTCATGCAATACAAATACATCTTTGTGGCAACTCCCTCTTATATCAATAACTTAAAGCTTCGTGAGGCCAAAAATATATATGATTATATTGCTTTTGGCAATTTAATGTTACTCCATAAAACACATCCACTTAGACAAAGTGTTGATCAGTATTTTTTTCAAAATGGTTTTACTATCGGACATACCCTAGAAGTCTCTAATATGGATTTGCTCATTGATTTTTCTAAAATGGGATTGGGAATCGGTTATGTGATTAAAAATTTTGTGGTAGACGAACTAGCGGAAGGTTCGTTAATCGAGTTGCCGCTGGATATCCCGCAAGTTAATCGAAGTTTCGGGCTTACTTATAACAAAACAGCCCATTTATCCACAGCTATGTCAGTATTCATTGATTCATTTAAAGAAGTGCATCAAAGGATGCAAGAAGTCAGTTAACCGTTGAATAAAAATGAGGTAGGAGCATAAATATGACAACTTTAATAGAAACCATCACTTATAGCGTGGTACCAGCACCAATTACTGAGCCAGCCAAAGTACCTGTAGATTTAACCGATAAAACAATGGAACTTCATAAAGAAAAAGTCCTCAAACGTATGAAAGAGGATAAGATGGATGTCCTGTTTGTTTACGCCGATCGGGAGCATGGGACAAATTTTGGCTATCTTGCTGGATTTGAACCGAGATTTGAAGAAGCCGTTCTCGTTTTACACAGTTGTGGGAAGGCCTATATGTTATTAGGAAATGAATCCGTAAGAATGGGACAGTATAGCAGGATTCCAGTTGAAGTGGTACATACACCATATTTTTCTCTTCCGAACCAACCGATGGGAAACACAAAAACACTTGCTGAGTTAATTGAGTCTGCAGGAGTATCCGAAGGAATGAGTGCGGGAATTGCTGGATGGAAGTTGTTCACTAGTTCTTTAGAAGATAACGAACAAATCTTTGATGTTCCCTACTTTATTGTTCATGCAGTAAAAAAGGTAGTGGGTGAGACTGGACGAGTTTGGAATGCGACATCCCTGTTTATTCATCCTGGAAAAGGTGTTCGTGTCAATATGAATGCAAATGAGATTGCTCATTATGAATTTGGGTCATCTCTTGCTTCGTCTTGTGTTCTCAAAGTGCTAGATAAACTTGAGCCAGGACTAACAGAAATAGAGCTTGCAAGTGAATTGGCCGTTTATGGACAGCCGAACAATGTACAGACGATCTGTGCCACAGGGGAGCGATTTACAAACGCAGTCGTTGCTCCGAGGAATAAAAAGGTAAGCATCGGAGATAAATTTGCCTCAACTCTGGGATATCGAGGGGGACTTACTAGTCGTTCAGCTTATGTGGTTTCTAGCAAAGACGAGCTACCAATAGAGGTAGAAGATTATTTAGATGTGGTTGCGAAGCCTTACTATGCAGCGAGTGTTACTTGGTATGAAAATATGCAAATTGGGATAACCGGACAGGAAATTTACGAATTAATAGAAACTGTACTACCAAAATCAACATATGGGTGGAAGCTAAATCCAGGACATTTAACAGCTGGAGAAGAATGGATGTCTTCCCCTATCTACCCAGGATCTGATATCGCTATTTCAAGTGGAATGTTATTTCAGATGGATATTATTCCAAGTGTTCCGGGTTACGGTGGAGCCAATGCCGAGGATGGGGTAGCTATTGCTGATGAGGAGCTTAGAAAAGAGCTAGCCATAGCCTATCCTGATGTATGGGAACGAATCCAAGCGAGACGAGATTATATGATTCACACTCTTGGAATTCAATTGAAACCAGAAATATTGCCATTATCCAATATTAATGGATATATGCGCCCCTATCTGTTGAACAAGACTTATGCTTTTAAAGTAGAAAGAGATGAATAGAAAAAAGATTAATAGGAGGAGTTCTAATGTTAAAAGTAAGCATGGCTAAAGCAATCATTAATCCGGAGTTTCCGTGCAAAATGGAAGGTTATCATGAAAAAAGATTTAGTTTATTTCAAAAGGATGAACACGGTGAAGTGCTCGATCCAATGCGAACGGCGTACGGAGCTAGAGATAATCTTCTATTAGATACGATATACATTGAGGCTGAAAACGGAAAGGGACTGGTGATTCACATACCTGACATCATTATGATTGAACAATCCTTTGGAGATCGTGCAAAGGCTGCATTGTCAAAACATTTTGGAATGGACGAAAATCAGTTTATCATTAGCTGTTCACATACACACGCCAGTCCGTTAGTGTCAACAGGAATGAATGAAGACCTAGAGCCAAACCAAGAATATCTAGAGCTATTGATAGAAAAGATGATCGAAAATACTGCCTATTGCCTTTCGCATAAAAAGGAGGCAGAAGTCACCTGGGATAGCCATAAAATTGAGGGCTTTTACTGTAGTCGACAAGGTTTGGATGTGGAATATTTTGATAAGATTGAGTCGCTTTTCTTCACAAATGAAGAAGGGTTTGGGGTCGCAAAGCTATTAAATATGGCGTGCCATCCAACGGTACTAGATAATAAAAACTTGCTTGTCTCGAATGATTTTTTCGGAGTAATCCGGCGTTACTTGCAAGAAATTGATGGTGTTCCTGTGGCTATTGCCAATGGTGAAGGTGGAGATACTAGTACCCGTTTAACCAAGCGAGCAGGGGATTGGGAGGAGACCGTTCGCATCGGAGAGGGGATTGCCAAGCAAATTGTGAAGGAGAATAAGCCACAAAAACTCGAATTTTTAGATGTTAAGATTACTGAGGTTCCATTTACCATTGATTATGTTCCATCAGAAAATGAGTATCTTCTTCATAAAAAGGTAGAGTTAGAGGAAAAACTGCAGAACCTTGACCCGGCTAGTCAAGAGGCTATTTTAATCTCGGCTTGTTTTCTCGTGGATGTAAATGAAAAATTAGGATTAGATCGTATCCAGTATGACCTGTCTAGCTTTATCTATGATTTTGGTTCCTTCCGTCTAGTGACGTTTCCAGGAGAAATTGATACACAGCTAGCTAAAAAGCTTCGAAATGCTGATGATAAGCCTACTTTTGTCATGGCCTATACAAATGGCTTTTATTATTACGCTGTCAATAAAGCGGAGTATGGCAGCAATCATGAATCCTTTAACTCGAGATTCCCTTATGGTGGCGCAGATGAATTTATTGAAAAAATTATTGCCAGTTTCTCTAAACATATAGTTGAACCCGAAACAAGTCTTCTGAAATAAGCTGTGCTTATATCTCACATTTTTTATACGTATTTGTTCTAACTCTTTGTCAAGTTTACAATTTAAATAGTAAGAAAATTAAAAAAACAGGGATTGTTATTCAACGAATGCATCCTTGTTTTTTTACAATCTAGTATTACAGCTTTAGCCTTTTCGCGTAAGAGTTCCTAGGAGTGGCCAAATCTAGCGCGAAAGAAATGAGCGATCTAAATGATTGTAACTATTATAAGAGTAGGGAGATGGAAGAATGTCAAAAAATGATGCAAAGATGAAGTTGGCTGAAGCTGTTCTTGAAATGGTAGGTGGAGAAAAGAACGTAGCGATGGCGAGTCATTGTTATACTCGCTTACGACTAACAATCAATAATTCTTCTATCGTCGATGAAGAAAAAATTAAGGCCATTCCTGGCGTGTTAGGTGTTGTTGTTAGAGGAAATGAGTGTCAAATTGTTATAGGTAATGAAGTCTCCTCGGTTTACCATTCACTAATGACATTAGGTGAATTTAAGGAATCAACAGATCAAGTTCAGAAGACGGAAGAAGGTAAAAAGGTAAGCTTCTTTGTAAAATTATTAGATTTTATTGCCGGTACTTTTTCACCCATTATTCCCGTCTTGATTGCAGGTGGTCTAACAGGTGCAGTATTAACGATTTTAACGAATTTCTTCGGTGTGAAAAGCGATTCAGGAACATACATTGTCTTTTCAGCTGTCAACCAAGCAGCCTTTTACTTCCTTCCAGTTTTTATTGGATATAGTGCAGCACGGAAATTAAATGTGAATGCTTATCTTGGTGCGTTTCTAGGAACCATCTTACTCTTCTCCACCATCAACGGAGCAGAAAGCCTATCCTTTTTGGGAATCAGTATTCACCAAACCACTTACAATACAACCGTATTTCCCGTCCTTCTAGCCGTTGCGTTTATGTCTATTGTTTATAAATTCTTTGATAAGAGAATACCGGCAGTGATTAAAACCGTATTTTTACCTCTACTTACAATGATCATTACCATCCCAGTTACTTTAATTGTGTTAGGTCCTATTGGCGACATTATTGGCACTTATTTTTCAAACGGAGTATATGGACTTTATAATATGTCTCCACCTTTAGCCGTACTTGTCATCGGTGCAGCTACTCCATTCCTGGTTTTCTTTGGAATGAACAATGCATTATACCCAGTCTTATTCGCTATTTTTGCGGCAAAGAACTTTGATCCATTAATTGTTGCGGGAATGTTATCAGCAAATATTGCAGTGGGTGCGGCATGTTTATCTGTTGGCTTAAAAGCGAGTACTCCTTCTCTAAGAAGTGTTGGTATCTCAACGGGCGTCACTGGATTGTTGGGAATTACGGAACCAGGGGTGTACGGAATTCTCTTCCCGATGAAGCGTCCTTTAGTGGCAGCTGTGATTGGAGGAGGAGTTGGAGGTCTGCTTTGTGGGTTCCTTAAAGTAGCAGGTTATGCGATCGTATCTCCAAGTTTAGCTTCCATTGTCACTTTTATTCCAGCAGATGGAACGATGACTAATTTCTATGGAGCTCTTGTTGTAGTTGCAGTATCATTCATCGTTTCATTTGGAGCAGCGTGGGTACTAGGAACGAAAGAAAATACAGTGAAGAAGGAAGGATTAAATGAGCTTGCTGTTTGAACCACTACAAATTAATCACACAGTCATTAAGAATCGAATCTGTCTCCCATCGATGGTCATTGGAAGTTACAGTGATGAAAGCGGGATGGTATCAGAGAAAAATATTGAGCATTATGTTAGCTTCGCTAAAGGTGGTACGGGACTAATTATTCAGGAGACTGCCAGTCCATCCACTTATGGGAAAGTAGCTGATGACCAGTTGGGGGTATGGAGTGATGAACATATTCCTGGCTTAAAGAAAATTGCAGATGCTGTACATGCAGAGGGAACAACAATTTTAGCACAAATTTGTCATGCGGGTGTAACTGCAATAGAAGAAGAGACATTTTGTCCAAGTGAATATAGCTGTACAAAAAACGACCGATTTCGAACGGGCACACCACTAACATTGGAACATATTAAAAGGATTCAGGATGATTTTGTAAATGCGGCCGTAAGGTTTTGGAAGGCTGGATACGATGGAATTGAACTGCATGGAGCCCATCGATACTTAATCTGCCAGTTCTTTAATGCTCGAGTAAATAAAAGAACAGATGAATATGGAAAAAACCGAGCATTATTTGTAATTGAGATAATTAATCGAATTAGAGAACTTGTTCCAGAAACATTTATTATAGGAATCCGTTTAGGTGCTTTTGAACCAACTCTGGAAGATGGAATCGCCCATGCAAAAGAGCTAGAAAAGAATGGAATTGATTATCTTAATATTTCTTATGGCTGTACAGGAGAATTTGATAGCTACGTACCTGAAGATTACCCTTTTAAGGATGTCATTTATGCTGCAGCTGAGATTAAGAAACATGTCAGTGTACCTGTTTTCGCTGTAAACGGCATTAAGACTCCGGAAATGGCGGAAGAGATTCTAAAGGTAACAGGTGTTGATGCAGTGAATATTGGAAGAAGTATGCTGGTTAATCCAAACTGGGCAAATGATGCAAAGGCAAATCAGGATACCGGTAAATGTCTTGTTTGTAGGCAGTGCATGTGGCATAACACTCCACCGAAATGCCCTGGTAGAAAAATTCTGAAACGAAGATTAGAGCGACAGAAGGAAAATGCCAACGAAAATAAAGTGGAAAGTCAACAAAGAATCGTTTAATGACTTTTGAGATTGGAGCATAAATGAAGAATGATAAACGATCAATCCTATGGTTATCAATTGCGATCATCAGCTTTAGTTCCTTTGAAGTAGTAAGTAAGACAGTAATTGGTTATATAGACGCAACGCAGCTAACATTCATCAGGTTTTTAACAGGCGGCCTTTTTTTACTTCCATTTGCGATCGTGGAGTTAAAAAAGAGAAATCAAAATATATCTGGAAAAGATTACCTCTCTATGATTGCATTAGGAATTTTGAATGTAGCGATTAGTATGAACATGATTCAAATTGGTTATCAGTACACAAATGCTAACCTGTCAGCAGTTATTATTAGTGCCAATCCCATTTTCGTGGCACTAATTTCTTCCTTCATATTAAAAGAACATCTATCTATTAAAAAGATGACTGGTTTGACGATTGGAATTATAGGTGTCCTTGTTGCCCTAGGTGGTACAGGAAACCTATCACATCCACAAATCATTGCAGGAATTGCTTTGCAGGTAGTTGGGATGATTGCCTTTAGTTTTTATACGGTTTTCGGGAAAAAAACATCGCAAAAACTAGGTAGTTCTGCAATGACAGCTTTTACGGACTTATTTGGAGCACTAGCCATTTTACCGGTAGTCTATTGGAAGGGACTGGATCCATTTTCGTTTGATTTAGAACCTATCTGGTTACAAATGATTTATATTTGTATCGTAAATACAGGGATTGCTTTTTACCTCTATTTTAAAGCGCTAGAGTCATTGGATACGAGTCTAGGTGCCATGTCATTTTTGATTAAACCTTTGCTTGCGAGTATCATAGCTGCATTATTTTTAGGAGAAACCCTTACGATTCAGCTATTATTTGGAATCCTTTTTGTATCAGTGGGAATATACATTGTATTGCTGTCAACTAAAGGAAAAAAGAACTATAAAAATATTGGAGCAAAACCGAAAGTTAAGTCTAGTACATTATAAAAATAGGGGTGGTTGCTATTTTAAAAAGAATGTTTGGATTAAAAACGGAAGCACATTCTGTTATGGAATTACAAGAAACAAACATATTCGTAGCTCCTTTACAAGGAAATTTGTTACCCTTAGCAGCTGTTCCAGACGAAGTATTTTCAAAAAAGATGCTTGGTGATGGATTTGCTATTGATCCATCAAGTGGAGAGGTGGTATCTCCAATTAGCGGAGAGGTTGCTACCTTATTTCCTACAAAACATGCAATAGGAATCATAGATGCTACAGGAAGAGAAGTATTGATTCACTTCGGGATTGATTCTGTTCATTTACAAGGGAATGGATTCAAGTCACTGGTGAAACAAGGTGAAAAAGTTACAGCAGGACAGAAAATATTAAAAGTTGATTTGGAGTTGGTCAGAAGTAAGGCATTGTCCATTATAACTCCGATTGTATTTACCAATTTAAAAGAGGGGCAATCCGTTTCCATACAAACCAGTGAAAATGTCCGACTAGGTCAGAAGATTAATTTAGAAATAACCGAATAATTTGAGTAATGATCCTATTAATATCATAAATTAATAGGATTTTTTAATGGTTATGAACGTTTATGTTTTTTTTTCTTGATTATGAGTCCAAATGCGGGGTTGATTCGGACAGCAACAGCATTCTGAGTGGGGCTCTAGTTACCCGCCCGCATATCTTCCTTTCTACACTATCGGTAACAATGGGAATGGCTCACATTATGTGCCTTATTTTTACTAACTTGGACAAGCGCCGATGCAAACTTTCTCTCATGTTCATATATCTGTAAAAGAATGATTATGATAGGAGGGAATCGAATTGTTCGGGTATTCAATGGTTCAAATGGTAAGAGCCCATGCGGATAAACTAGAGCGTCCGTTAAGGGAACAAATATTAAACTTGTATAAACCCTTTAAGTGGACGCCTTGCTTTTTGCATAATATGTTCGAAGGGATGTTAAAAAGAAGTAAAAAGTTCTCGGTGATTATTGAATTTGAAGAGGGATGTTTTGACACTGGTTGTAAAGCAGTAGATGAAGTGATGAATCATCATATGATGAATAAAATTAAGAGTCATTTTCCTAGAGTTTCCTGCTGTAGTGCTGACATAACGCCAAGTGGATTAGAAGAAATGCTCACTAGTTGTCATCACATTAAAAGAGTGTACCTTAATAGTGAGGTAAAGGCTTTTCTAAATGTAGCAGTACCCTCAGCAAAAGCACAAAATATTGTTAGAAACGGCACAAGATTAACAGGTAACGGTGTGAAAATTGCTATCATAGATACAGGCATCTATCCACATCCAGATCTTTCAGGGAGAATTACGGATTTTGTCGACTTTATCAATAATCGAACAGAAGCGTACGACGATAACGGTCATGGTACGCACTGTGCTGGAGATGCTGCTTCTGCTTCTGTCAATTATGCAGGGCCTGCTCCGGGAGCAAACTTGGTGGGAGTAAAGGTACTTGATAAAATGGGGTCAGGTTCACTTGAAACAGTAATGCAGGGAGTGGAATGGTGTATTCAATATAACGAAAATAACCCAAATAATAAGATTGATATTATCAGTATGTCGTTAGGAAGTACAGCGCAAAACTACCGTACTGAAGATGATGATCCAATGGTTAAAATCGTAGAGGAAGCGTGGGCTTCTGGAATCGTTGTTTGTGTAGCGGCAGGGAATGAAGGGCCAGAAAAAAGTACGATTGCTAGCCTGGAATAAGTGATAAAGTCATAACGGTAGGTGCGCTTGATGATCGGAATACTGTAGAGAGAAGCGACGATGATGTTGCGAGCTTCTCCAGTCGTGGACCAACCATCTATGGTGGAGTAAAACCAGATATTTTGGCACCTGGAGTTAATATCGTTTCACTGCGATCGCCAAATTCCTATTTAGATAAATTGCAAAAAAGCAGTCGAGTAGAAAATGACTATACTACTTTATCGGGTACTTCGATGGCGACGCCCATTTGTGCAGGGGTTGTTGCGTTAATGAAAGAAGCAAATCCAAATCTAACACCTGATAAAATAAAAGAATTATTAATGACTAACACAGATGTTTGGCGAGATCGAGATAAGAATGTTTTTGGTTCCGGTTATATTAATGCAGAAAGATCTGTTCCAAATTAATGGTCGATAAATAGCTGCTGATTCCCGTGTCTAGGATCAATAGTATCAGGTTAAGCATCCATGTTGATAAATAGAGGAAAAAATTCCGCTTATATAATAATTTTTATTAAAAATTGGTTAAATAGACGGAGAAATTCCGTCTATTGACTCTAAAAATTCAAAAATGAGAGAGTTTGCATTGCATTACCGGAAAATCTCCCCTTATTCACCCCGAAACGGCCCTTCACTCTGCAACTAACCGGAAAACCTCCGCTTATTTCTTTTAGGCTTTGTATTTCTAACAAAGGAAAGCCCCACTTCCGTCAGTGGAGCTTTTTTGTATTAAAAGATATTCAACCAAAAAATATAATTGACATTGAGAATCATTATCGATTATATTAAATACATTAATAATGATAATCATTTTCAATTACAGGAGGAGAACAGTGAAAATATGTATTGGCTTTGTAAGTATGTCCGGTAATACAGAGGATATGGCGAATATTTTGAAAGAAACTCTTCTTGAATGTGGATGTGAGGTAGATCTACAAGATTTAGAAACAGTAGATATACCTTCTTTAAAAAGCTACGATTGTATCTTCTTTGGTGCATACACCTGGGGAGATGGGGATCTGCCGTATGAGGTTGAAGAGTTTTTCGACGAACTTAAAAACCTACGTTTAAATGGAATAAAGGCTGCTTGTTTCGGCTCAGGTGATACACTCTATCCTAAGTTTTGTATGGCAGTGGATATTATGGCATCAACACTTAAGGAAATGGGTTGTGATGTATTTGACGAAAAATTAAAGATAGAACTAAGTCCTGAAACAGATGAGGAAGTAGAAGAATGCAGACAATTTGCGAAGTCATTTTATCAGTGGGCTAATAAGGGGGAGAAGCTTACATATGTTTGAAAAAGGGTCTACAGCAGTGCTGTCCACTGCTAGCTTACCGTTCATTGTGGCTGTGAAAAATACGGGTCTTTACTCCTTTGAAAAAGGTGAATGGTTCTTGCAGTATCCCCTTTCACACAGTATTTATAAGCTAGTATGTATTTCTCCATATATATTTGGAATAGGGGAAAATGGGCTAATCGTTCGATATAACCCTTATAACAATAAATGGACACATACATTCTTTCCAACTCCTCAACGACTTTGGGACATCACAGGGAATGAGTCAGGTCTTATTATTACCCATGTAGGAAGTAAGCTTTATATTTCATATAACTTCGGGTCTAGCTGGTCTTGTTTACATCCTTTTAAAGAATTGTCCAATAAACCCTTTATCCGGTCCCTATTTTTATATAAAAATCACTTATATATTGGTACTCAAATTAATAAAGAATCAGGTGGTTTGTGGAGTTTTTCTTTGGAGACTGGTGAATTAACTCATGTAAAAAAAGAAGCAAATTCAATGATTTCTTCTATTTATATTGATTGTGATGATTGCATGTTTCTTGCAAAAGGAAATGCCAGATCTAGAGAGGGATCTATACAGATGAGATCACTTCGTGCATCTAGATGGAGAACCTTTGAACCATCCATCTCGGAGAAGGCATTTCTAGATGTGTTTAATGTAGGAAAGAACTTATATGCAACCACAAGTAAGGGTGAATCCGGTTTTTCTAGAATTTATGAAATCAACAAACAGAGTCAAATGTTATTTCCCATAGAAACAATCGAGGGGCATGGCTTTAGGGGAGCTGGCTTTAAGGATGAATTGTTTATTAGTTCTCCTATTGAAAGCAAGTGGATTGATCGAAGCTATGAAATAACAAAACACGTACACTAGGAGAGATGATCATGAAAATTGGTGTCATTTACGCAAGTATGTCAGGGAATACAGAAGCCATTGCAGATTTATTAGACGAACAACTTAAAAAGCATAACCATGATGTAGATCTCAAGGATATGCTAAGCTTACCTGCTAGTGATTTCTTGAATTATGATCTTATCTTTATCGGAATGTATACTTGGGGGGATGGAGATTACCCGGATGAATGTCTAGATATAATAGAAGAAATGGAACAATTAGACTTAAAAGAGAAGCCATTTGCCTTATTCGGATCAGGAGACACCTCTTATCCTGAATTCTGCGGTGCCTTAGATAAACTTAAGGAATTAATTCAACATCAGAACGGCGTATGCTTAGGAGAACCATTAAGAATTGAATTTAATCCAAGTAAAGCAGATGAAGAAGAGATCAATCAGTTTGTCATGCAAGCTTTGTCTGTTTTTGAAAAAAGTAAGTAAATGTGCAAAAGAGTGGGTCTGGGTCAACCAGATCCACTCTTTTTGTACTATAGAATAAAAAAGTGCAGACGATACCAAAACAATGCTAGTGTTAACGCTTACATAACAATCTTCGACTTTTTATAATTAACTTGTAACCAAATGAGACAAATATTAAGGGGGAAACAAGATGAGAAAGTTTCTGAAAACGATTTCTTTAATGCTAGCTTTTATGTTAGTCGCAGGTATGCTAGCCGCGTGTAACAGCGAAAGCAGTGGTGGTGGAAGCAGCAGTAGCAAAGTAAGTGTAGGAATCGTATTACCAACTAAAGATGAACCAAGATGGGTTCAAGATGAACAAAGATTCAAGGATGCTCTATCAGGTTCTGAATATACAACAGAGATTCTTTTTAGCCAAGGTTCTTCTGCTAAGGAAAAAGAAAATGTAGAAACATTATTAAACAAGGGGATTGAAGTACTAATCATTAGCCCTCAAGATGGTGATGCAGCAGCGGCTGCTGTTGAAGCTGCGAAGAAGGACGGAGTTACCGTTATTGCTTACGACCGTTTAATTACAAACACAGATGCAGTAGATTACTA
The DNA here is from genome assembly GCA_011524525.1 of Bacillus sp. (in: firmicutes). GTDB lineage: Bacteria > Bacillota > Bacilli > Bacillales > Cytobacillaceae > Robertmurraya_A. The sequence goes on from WTKE01000033.1 coordinate 14,621, forward strand.
TGTAACATTTGATAGTCTTGCTGTAGGTGCGGCTCAAGGTCAATACTTAATTGATTCTGCAGAAGGTTCAAATGTTCCATTGTACTTATATGCAGGTGCTGCTTCTGATAACAACGCTTTCTTGTTTTTTGAAGGAGCTTGGAGTGTTCTTCAACCGAAGATTGCTGATGGAACATTTACCATTGCAAATTCAAGTGAAGCTGAGAAGTTAAAGGATAAAGCGGAATTAACTCGTGATGAAATGAGTAAAATTCTAGGCCAAGTAACAACAAACTGGGATCCAAATGAAGCGAAAAATAAAGCTCAAACACACCTAACAGCTGTTGGTGCAGATATGAAGGGTGATGTAGCAATTCTTGCACCAAATGATGGCACAGCTCGCTCTATTGCAGACGTATTCTCTTCTGACGGAGAAGTTACTAGCTTTGTAGTAACTGGGCAAGACGCTGAAAAAGCATCTATTCAATATGTAATCGATGGCAAACAATCCATGACTGTATTCAAAGATGTTCGTACTCTTGTTACGGATGCAATGGGAATGGCAGTTGATATCCTCGATGGAAAGACACCTGAAACGACAGGTAGCTATGATAACGGAGAAGTAGATGTAAAAGCGAAACAAACAGATGTTATCGTTGTTGACGAGGAAAACGTAAAGGCTGAATTAATTGACTCAGGTTACTACGAAGCCAGCGAATTTACTGGACTTTAAAATATAAACAGAGTTTGTGCGAAATAGTGGTAGAGTGGTCTATCACTATTTCGTAATTGTAACAGTTGTCTTGTAGAGGGGGCTTACAAATGAGTGAGTATATTTTGGAGATGAAACAAATCTCTAAGAATTTTTCAGGAGTAAAAGCACTAAGCGACGTGAATTTCAAAGTGGAAAAAGGTGAGATTCATTGTCTAATAGGTGAAAACGGTGCAGGAAAGTCCACACTAATGAAGGTACTAAGCGGAGTGTATCCTTATGGATCCTACGAAGGAGATATATTATACGAAGGAAATGTACAACAGTTTAATAAGATTAGTGACAGTGTAAAAACAGGAATTGTTATTATTTATCAGGAGTTGGCTTTATTTCCTGACCTAACTGTGTATGAAAATATTTTTGCAGGTAATGAAGTGAAAAACGGTGGCATTGTGGACTGGAATAAAACCATTGCTGAAGCGAAAAAAATGCTGAGCAAGGTGAAGCTAGATGTTAATCCAGACACACTCATTAAAGATTTAGGAGTAGGGAAACGTCAACTAGTTGAAATTGCAAAAGCTCTAAGCAAGGACGTTAAGCTACTTATTCTTGATGAACCAACCGCCGCATTGAATGAAGATGATAGTGAAAACCTGCTTGAGTTATTACGTGAACTTAAGAGTCAAGGAATTACGTGTATCATGATTTCCCACAAGCTAAAAGAAGTGATTTCCATTGCAGATAAAGCAACGGTTCTCCGTGATGGTCAGACTATTTGTACATTGGATGCAGCAAAGGGAGAAATCAATGAAAGCACCATCATAAAGAACATGGTAGGACGTGCGATAGAAGATATTTATCCAAAAAGAGAAAAGCAAGCATTCGGTGGGAAAATTCTTGAATTGTATAATTGGTCTGCCTATGACCCTCAATTAGGTAGACAAGTCGTGAAAAATGTAGATTTACATGTGAAGAAAGGAGAAATTGTAGGGATTGCTGGACTAATGGGTTCTGGACGTACTGAACTTGCGCTTAGTATCTTTGGTAACGCAAAGTCCTATAAGGTAGAAGGAGATTTAGTTATAGCAGGAATCTCAAAAATGCTCAAGCATCCTAGCGATGCGATAAAAGCAGGGATTGCTTACGTTACCGAGGATAGAAAAGGTGATGGATTGTTTTTAATTCAAGACATTAAAAGCAATATATCAGCAGCTAATCTAAAGGGAATTTCCTCAAATGGAATGATCAATGACAATGAAGAAATTAAGATTGCAGACCATTATAAAAAATCATTAACGATAAAAGCATCTTCCTTAGAACAATTAGTTGGTAACTTAAGTGGAGGTAATCAGCAAAAGGTTTCTTTAGGAAAATGGCTATTTGTTGGACCAAAGCTGTTAATTCTTGATGAGCCTACTCGAGGAATAGATGTGGGTGCGAAATTTGAAATTTATACGGTGATGAACGAGTTAATTAAACAAGGAATGAGTATTATTATGATTTCGTCCGAGCTGGGTGAAGTATTAGGAATGAGCGATCGAGTGTACGTAATGGCTCAAGGTGAAATAAAAGGTGAGTTGTCAATAGAAGAAGCAAACCAAGAAAATATTATGCAGCTTGCTACGCAATAGGAGGTTAATACAATGAGTCTTTTTAAAGAAGCGAAAACATTAATTAGTGAGAATATTCGTGACTATGGTATGTATATTGCCCTTTTTGTCATCATTCTTACCTTTTCATTTATGACGGACGGATTATTTATGTCCTCCCGTAATATTAGTAATTTACTAGATTCTGCTGGATATATTGCTGTTTTAGCTGTGGGTATGACACTAGTGATTGTCATTAGACATATTGATTTATCTGTTGGGTATGTAGCTGGTTTCCTTGGTGCAATTGCCGCTATCCTTCTTACCCAAGCCGGAGTATCTATGTATATTACAATCCCAATCATCCTTATTTTAGGAATCATTGTAGGTTTGTTTAATGGTTTCCTTGTTGCGCAAATTGGAATACCTTCCTTTGTTGCGACATTAGCCGGAATGCTAATCTTTAGAGGAGCTTTGCTACTGGTAACAGAAAAAACAGGAACTATTATCATTCAGGATGACAATTTCAATGCAATTGGTAACGGATATATTCCTTCTCTTCTCCAAGTAAACGGTCTTCATTTACTTTCATTAATTGTTGGATTAGTAGGAATCTTATTGTATATATACAGTGAAATCTCGACTCGGAGAAATAAGGTTAAGTATGAATTTGAAGTAGTTTCTAAAGGAATCTTTATTTTAAAGTTGATTTTTATTTCAGCAATCATTGCCTATCTAACATGGATATTAGCTGGATATAACGGATTTTCATGGACGGTTATGATTATTTTGCTCGTAGTCATTGTTTATCATTTCTTAACAACTAAGACTGTGCTTGGTAGACATATCTATGCAGTCGGTAGTAACCCAGAAGCAGCTCATCTTAGTGGGATGAATGTAAAGAAAATTACGTATATGGTTTTCGGATCAATGGGGATGTTAGCAGCTCTATCAGGTATTCTATTTACTTCTCGCTTGCAGTCAGCAACAACAACTGCCGGGACTTTGTTTGAACTTGATGCCATTGCGGCAGCTTATGTTGGTGGAGTTTCTGCTGCTGGAGGAGTCGGAAAAGTAACGGGAGCCATTATCGGTGCGATTGTTATGGCTTCGTTATCTAACGGGATGAACTTACTCGGAGTTGGTATTTCTTATCAATATATCATCCGAGGCGGTGTATTGGCCTTAGCAGTAATTTTTGACGTAATGACTAGAAAAAAAAGATAGATACGTAGAAGAGGGATTACAAAAGGTAGTCCCTCTATCTTTCTATGCTGGCAGCAAGTCTCCGTTCCTTTCCTCTATAAAAAAGCTGAAAATTCCAACTAAATATATGAAGAATTACAAGTAGATGATATGATGAGAGTAGTTTACTATAAGTAGAAAGAGGATCAGTTAATTGCGAAAAACTAGTATATTTTTACTATCGCTTATTTTTATTTTCCTATGCTATTTTACATTTATATCTGCAAAAAAAGTTTTTCGCTCCGATTGGCAGCTATCTCAAGAAATAAATCAACATGTGGATCAGCATCGTCTGGTATTAATTACTCAAGATATGGAAACATCCTTCTGGGATCAAGTAGAGAGTGGTGCTCGAAAGCAAGCCTTGAAGGAAGGGGCAAGTCTAGAGGTTTGGGGAAGCTATGGAAACAATCAGGAGGACTTTTTAGAAAAAATCGAAATCGCTCTTTATTCAAAAGTAGATGGAATCATTGTACAAGGTTTAGATAACGAAGAGTTTAAAAATTTAACAAAAATAAAAGCATCGTTTTATGGAATTCCTATCATTACCGTAGCGAATGATGTTCCCATGTCAGAGAGCTTTAGAAGAACTTTTGTTGGTTCTGATCAGTATCAAGCTGGCCGAATGCTAGCAAATGAACTAACGAAAGAAATGGGTACATCAGGGACCGTGGTGTTAATGTACGATAGTGAGCATGAATATTATCAGACACAGAGACTAAGTGGAATACAAGATGTTTTAAATGTGTATCCAAATATTAAAACCGTTCTTGCTCAAACATCGGAAACAAGAGAGCAAGTTCTTACCACCACTCAAGATGTGATGAATCGTAATCCAGACGTGGATGCTTTTATAGCCGTTAATGCGAATTTTGCTGCGGGAATGGTTCAGGAAATTGGAAAGCGTTCTCAAGTAGAGCCTTATTTCATCTATTCGTTTGATGACGGGCCTGAAACGTTAACTTTATTAAGAGAAGAAAAGCTGGACGGGATGGTTAAGCAATCACCTGAGATGATGGGAGAAATTAGCGTTCAATTGATCATGGAGTGGTTAAATGGTGATACGGTTCCTCTCAATATTGACGGATATTTTACAGATATTCATTTTTTGAAAGCGGTAGACGTACAATGAACAGTATCCAGAAAAAAATTCTTACGTTAACAACGGTGGTTCTTGTGATTATGTCCGTAATTTGGGTAGCGCTTACATACTATAATCATAAAACACAAAATCAATATAACGAAATTCTTCAACGATATTTAAGTCTGAACGAAGTAACGAACGCAAGCCAGCAATTAATTACCGATCTTAATAATTATATGCTCAAACCTACTCCTGAAAATCTAGAACTGCTCGAGCATAGTGAAGAAGGATTAATAGAAGCAAAACTAGATGTAGATACACTAAGGAACCCAGAGAATAACTTCACTTTGTCCAATTATATTAACCTCATTGAGAGCCTTCAAGAAACCACAGATAGGTTCCTATTATATTTTTCGGAAAAAGATACGGAGGCCTCCACTAAGGAATTTACGGAGGCGATGAATATTTCCAATTATATATCTGAGATGACTTTAACCTTACTTGATACAGAATTAAAGACCCATGACAAGTTTTATCGAAGCATCATTGAACGGTCCGGAGAGGTTATAAAACTGGGTATGTGGTTGTTGTTGTTAATTACCTTTGTACTTATTCTCATTACGTATTGGTTTTCATTAGGGATTACGAGACCTGTTCTTAAGTTAACGCAAGCAGCCAATGAACTATCAAATGGAAAATTTGAGGTTGAAATCAAGGTGGAGACAAATGATGAGATTGCCTTTCTTGCTAGAACCTTTGACCGAATGCGTAACAATATTAATAACCTAATCTCGGAAATCAAGAATAAGGCGCAGCTTGAGCGGGAACTTCAAGAGAATAAGATTTTATTACAAGAAAGTCAATTTCGTAGTCTACAAAGCCAGATCAATCCGCATTTTTTATTTAACACTCTAAATACACTTTCTAAGAAAGCATATTTAGAGGGCTCTGAGGAAACTAGTGATCTTCTCGTCAGTGTTGCAGGATTGCTTCGGTATAATTTAAAACAAATTGATCGATCAGTAACCTTATTTGAGGAGGTTGCTGTATTAAAACAATATATGGATATTCAAAAGGCAAGATTTACTGAACGCCTTAAATTGTACGTGGATGTAGACGAGGATTGCCTATTTGTACGTATTCCAGCCCTCACTCTTCAACCGATTATCGAAAATGCAGTCATTCATGCCATTGAGCCACGAGAAGAAGGTGGGATCATATGGTTCCGAGTGAAAGATGAAGGAGAGATGATCACAATTGAGATTGAAGACGATGGAAAAGGAATGGACCAAGAGAAAATCCAGCAAATTCTTGAAGAGAACTCGATGGAAACGGAAGGCCATTCTACAGGAATTGGATTTAGCAATGTCGTAAAGAGACTGCGTTTATTTTACGGTTATGACCATGTGATTGATATCTTTAGTGATAATGGAAATGGGACGAAGGTGGTATTATCTATACAAAAGGAAGGAGTGGAAAAAGGATGATCAAGCTCCTAATCGTAGATGACGAACAAATAGAAAGGGAAGGCATGCAAGCTATTTTAGAAAAAACCTACCCTGAACATATAATCAAACAAGCGAAAAATGGAAAAATGGCTGTTGAAATGGCCACAGAGTTTCAACCTGATGTAATATTTATGGATATCAAGATGCCCGGAATGAATGGACTTGAGGCAGTCGAACAGATCAGTGCGAATCATCCACATATCAAATTTATCATGGTAACAGCGTATGATACTTTTGATTATATGCGCCACGCTATTAAACTTGGAGTGAAGGATTATTTGCTCAAGCCTAGTAAAGCAAGTGACATTATAGTAACGGTAGGAAAGGTTCTCAAACAGATTGAAGAAGAACGAAAAACTCTGGCATTAAGTCAGTATCATCAAAGTGCACTACAAAAAACATTAACTCTCGTTGAAACGGATGTGGTAACACAATTATTGTTTGATCACGTTCATGAAGTTCATGTAGATATGCTCGTGGAGATGCTTGATATTCCATCGACTAATGAAATGTTTGTGATGCTTGTGATGCTTCCTACAGGGTCAGAACATGTATATTCCAAAGTAAAAGAGAAAGTAAGACATACAAAAAGTGGATGGGTAGGAGCGCTCTATGGGAGCCAGCTTCCAATTATTGTTTTTAGGCAGCCTGAGAAATCCTACCGTTCTCAAGCAACATCACTTGCACGAGAAATACTTTCCCTTTCGCAAGCACAGCTAGGAACAGGGTGGTTTATTGGTGTTGGTGAGGTATGTTACTCACTAGATCACATCAAACAATCATATCAAGATGCACTTGTGGCAACGATGGATACAACCCTACCAAGTAAGTACCGTTTCTATAAGGATATGTCACTTTTAGGGGATTCTAGTAATGATCAGCTTGCTCCACACCAGAAAAAAGAATTTTTTGATCAAATACGACTTGGAAATTGGGATTATATTCGACTGAGTGTGTTGAATATATTACAAGTATACGAGAATGATGGGACAGAGTTGGTTAAAACGCAACAACGGATGTTGGAGGTCCTATGGATCGTATCTCGCGTCTTGAGTGAAATGGGAGTGGAAACGGCTAGCCCGCTTTATTCTTCTCAAGCTTCTGACTACCGTCAACTGAGATTAGAAACGATACAAATGCTAGATTGGATGCGGCAATCATATGTGAATCATTATGAAAAATTAGAATCAGATACTATACAACAAATCAAACAATACATCATAGATCACTCACATGAGGATATATCATTAGATGCACTAGCAAAGAAAGTAGGGCTCAGCCCCATTTATATTAGTAAGATGTTTAAAGAAAAACTTGGAATTAACTATATCGACTTTTTAACTGAATGTAGAATCGAAAAAGCAAAGAAATTAATGTGTGATCCAGATAAAAGTATAAAGGAAATTACCTTTGAAGTTGGTTATCATGATCCTAATTACTTCAGTAAGGTGTTTAAAAAAATGGTTGCGGTTTCACCAAATAAATACCGAAAGACGCTTCTTGGTATTTAGTTTAGTCGGAAAAGGAGAGGGAGCAAATGGATCGGGGATTTTCCAATGCTAGATTGATTATGTTCACACTCACGCTACTCTTTTTAACATCTGCTTGCGAGAATGCATCTGAAACGAGAGCAACGACAGACTCTTCTGCAGTTGAGAAAAACCATTCTCCTGGTCAATCATCTGAGGAGGAAAAGATTAAAATTGGATTTTCTATGGATACATTAGAGGAAGAACGGTGGTTAAGAGACCGAGAACTTTTTAAAGAAGCAGTTGAGAATTTAGGTGCAGAAGTAGAAATCATGGCAGCGAATGAAGATGATGCCAAGCAAATTTTACAAGCAGAAACACTAATTAGCCAAGGAGTTGACCTTTTGGTTGTTGTCCCCAACAATGCAGAAGCAACCGCAGCTATTGTAAATAAAGCACATCTAGCCGGAATAAAGGTAATTTCCTATGACAGGCTAGTAAAAAATGCTGATATTGACATGTACATTTCCTTTGATAATGAACAAGTAGGCGAGCTTCAAGCAAAAGCAATCACAAAATTGGTGCCAAAAGGGAGATATGTATTAATAGGAGGTGCTAGTACAGATTATAATGCACATTTATTGAAGAAAGGGGTGTTTAACGTCCTGCAGCCATACATAGACAGAGGGGACATTACAATTGTGTATGACCAATGGACCGAGAATTGGACTCCAACAAATGCTTATAAAAACATGGAAGCAGCTTTAAAAGCTAGTAATAATCAAATTGATGCCGTCATTGCTGCCAATGACGCAACAGCAGGTGGTGTCATTGAAGTCCTTGAAGCCCATGGACTGGCAGGGAAAATACCTGTAAGTGGTCAAGATGCGGAGCTTGCAGCTGCCCAGCGAATTGTGAGTGGAACACAACACTTGACGGTTTACAAGCCGTTGAACATGCTAGCAGAGAAGGCAGCTGAGTTAGCCGTTAAGCTGGCAAAAGGAGAAAACATAGTGGCTGATAGAAAGATTAATAATGGGAAAATTGAAGTTCCCTCTGTTTTATTAGCTCCTATTGCTGTGAATAAGAATAACCTGGACGAAACAATAATAAAAGATGGTTTTCATTCTAGGGAAGACGTTTATACACAAGATGAGTAAATGATAAATGCCCTGCTTTGAAAAAAGTAGGGCATTAATTTTTTAACACTCTACCTAATTATTTCAATGGTAGCTTGTCGGGGTTCATAATAATAAATATTTCTTCAATTAATTCGTCGCATATATAGAAACTGATAATACTATGAATTTGATTTTCACTATAATTTACGATTGCGGGTTGACCGTTGACATTATTCAATTCAGATGAAAAGTCCTCTGGAACCATTCTAATAATGCCAAATAATAGCGTGAGCACGTTAGATTGTGAAGAGATGGGACGTACTGCAGCTTTGACCTTTCCTCCACCATCGGAATAAAGTGTGACATTCTTTGATAGTAGCTTTAATAATGTATCCATGTTTTGCATCTGAAACGCTTCAATAAACCGATTGATGATGGACTGGTTTTTCTCGTAATCTAAGCTTTCTCCCTCAACACTTGCAATCTTTTGTTTTGCTCGACTGAAAACTTTTCGGCAGTTTTCTTCTTTCTTATCAATAATGTGGGCAATCTCGCTATATGAGAAATCAAAAACTTCTCTTAATAAAAGAATGGCTCGCTCGTTTGGTGATAAATGTTCCATCATCCGTAAGTAAGCTATGCTCAATCCTTCTTTTTGTAATAATACTTCAGCAGGATCTATAGCCATTGATTGCAATAACAATGGCTCTGGATTCCATGGTCCGATATATGTTTCTCGTTTGTACTTTGATGACTTTAATACGTCAAGGCTGCGATTCGTCATGATTTTACAAAGATAGGCTTTTTTGTTATCGATCTTTTCACCGTCTATTTGATACGCTTTTAAAAAGGTTTCTTGGACGATATCTTCTGCATCAGCTACTGATCCTAACATACGATATCCTATAGAAAATAATAACGGTTTCAATTGTTTATACTCTTCATTACTGATCTGCACGAAATCACCTCTTCTCTTTTTTGATAATTTCCTCTGCTGCTTGTTTCCCGCTATACGCAGCCCCCTCAGACAAGATATAATGCGGAGAGGCCCAATCTCCTGCTATATATAATCCAGGGATGTCAGTTTCAGAACGTTGGAAATATTTTTCGTGTCCAACTTGGGGAAGACGTTGATTTACAGTGATATTTGGAAGAAAACGACTTGTAATACAATAGTCTTTCCAGCCCGGCTGTATCGTTTCTAAAAATTGTTCAAGCTCGTTTCTGACCTTTATCGAATCAATGGAATCATCTGGGTGATAGTACTTAAACACATGAACGATACAGTGTTTACGATTCACAGAGAGGGAGGCTACATTTGAATGTACGGAATAATAAAGGGAATGATTCATGTCTAAAGCAAATAGCTTCTGAGGGTGTGGGAGTTGAGATAAAGAAATATCTAAACTAGCACCTTTGACAGGTGTAAGTTGGGAGAAAATATTATTCGCTTTTACATTCTCGATTTCACCTAATAGATTAGAGAGTTCAAGTGGTCCAGTTGTACTTATTACATATTTACAGAAAACTTCCTCGTTATTTGAAAGGATAACTTTAAAATTACGATGCTCGGCTGGTATAACTTTTTTTACAGTAGAATGAGTTTCAATCTGCACACCTGCTATGACTGCTTTATTGTGGAGTTGGTCGATAATTGTTTGCCAACCATCATGTAAATAGAGTACTCCGCCCAAGGAAGTCTTAATGTGAGTCACGACTACTTTTGCGCTAACTTTTTCTGGACAATGACAGTAAGTTGAAAGCCTACCAATTACATATAGAAGGGATTGGACGTTTATTGATCGAACAGCTTTCTCCACCCATTGTTGATAGGTTTGGTCAGCTAACGCTTGTGTATCGACTTGTTGAATTTTTGAAAAAATCAACATCCATTCTATCCGTTCCTTCCAATTAAGTAGACTTGTTGTAAGAACGCCCCATGGATTAAAAGGAGCTAGATATTCTTTAGAGTTTTGAGTTACTATTCCTCCTAGCTTAGGTGAACCTCCTTCCAGTTTTATATCTAACTCTTCGAGAATGACTGCTGCTTTTCCTTTTTTATAAAGGGCATGAGGTCCCAAATTAAAATAATCTTGTCTTATTTTCTCAGTTTGGGCTCTCCCTCCAACCTTGTTTCCTTTTTCAAGGATTAAGATAGATAAATCACTTTTTGCTAAATAATTTGCTGCTACATACCCCGCTAATCCTCCACCAATAATAACAACATCCCAAATCTGTGTCATATAAAAAACCTCCTAGTTATCTTTTCATCAATCATGACGAGGAGGAGAGATTTTTGTGACATAAATAAATAAGCGTCATTATTTATAGACGCTTACTCTAGTCAATTAAGATACAAAAGTTATTTTTTGTTCAGAAGGTTTCTTTTTCCGCTTTGCAAGTAGCTTTTCTAAATAGTAGATAAGAATGATAAATACGGACATGATGCTAAAATACTGAATGATAACTTCTAATGCATTAGCACTTCCTGTTTCACCGCCTCTTCCCTCGAACCCACCTCTTGCTAACCGGTCACCTTGTCCTGAAAAATCATCATCAGAAGTAGTCCCACGTTCAAACTGACCAGCCTCTCCTGATAATTCACCATCTGGAGGGTTAGGTCTACCGCTTTCACCAGAAAAGTCTCCGCTTGGAGGTGTCCCGCGTTCGAATTGACCTTTTGCCATACCTGACATTTCGGTAGAAGAAGTAAATACACTAGCCACTCCTTGTAGATTCGTAAGAAAGTTTGTTGTGTAGATTTCATAGCTTCCAAACACCAGGAGTGTCACTGTTGCCACCTTCGCAACAATTCCTAAACCTTTTTTGTAAGACTTAAGCTTAACGATTTTGTGGAATACATTCATTACCCATTTCCAGTGCAATCCCACGTGTGCGGCAACTAAAACAAGTACTAAATAGGAAATAGAAATATGTGCCATTTGAAACCAACGCTCATTTGCAACATTAATATTTGGGAACACAATGTGAGAAACCAATATTCCACTGATGATAATAAAGGCCATAGTGATGAGTAAAAGTAAATTTAAGACATATCCAAATTTTGTTCTGAAAGGAAGCTTCCGATCAAATAACTTAACCGTCACATTTTTAACCCATCTCCAGTTAAGTGCTATATGTGTAAAAAATACTGCGGCAATGGCTAACCCTGCAATTTCATGAAAGGTTAAGCCGCCCAAAACTTGTTTGTTGAAAAACAAGACAAATGTGACTGCCATTAAAATGTCCAGTCCAAACTTTACGTACATTAACTTTTTCTCTTTCAATTCAAGGCACCCCCTTAAAAATTTAATTTAATCCAATTATGGAGGACGGACCTTAAAAGAACCTTAAAATATTATGAGTGCAGCTTATGGATAGGTTTAATGAAAAAAGTTAACACTTTCAGAATCATTGGCTTACCTTTTTTATTTATATAAGAATATCTTCATATTCTCCTTGTTATCAATGGTTGCAAGAAGTACATCTTTTACCCTGGTTTGATAGGAACTTTCTAACTTTGAGGTGATCCATTCTTTACTTTTTCCCATTTCCTTTAGTTCAGCTGTAAGTATGGTGCCTTCTTTAATAATGGTCCTCGGGTGTTCGAAAGGCTCTGTTTTTATTCCTAACGTTGAAGGGGTAACAGGTTGATATTTAGGATCTAAGAAAAATGATATTTTTCCATCTGCTTCCCAAGTAGCTAGGACTATTTTCTTCACATCATCAACTTGTCCCTCACGTAATTCTTCAAGAAGAACATCAAGGGAAATTCTCGCCTTTTTCAATCCTTCATACAGAATGTTACCATCCTTAATAATCGTAACAGGTGAATTATTCACTAGTCTTCTAAACCATGGCCATTTCAGAATCATATATATACCAGTAATATATAAAACCATTAATACAGCCGTGGTTATCATAGATCCTTTTAGTCCGAGATGTTGATCGGATAAAGGATGGGCAATAATATTTCCAATGACTAAAGCCATAACAAAATCAAGTAGCCGTAATTGAGATATGGATCGTTGAGTCAATAATCTAGCTACAATCAATAGAAAAACAAAACCGACAACTGCACGAAGAACCCACTCCATGCTAGTAAGGGTTTCTTGACTTTGGTAAAAATCCATCATGTAGAACACATCCTTTATTCCGATAACTAAATGTTAGTTTACCTATGAGGTGATTGAAATAATCTTCAATCGTATGAAATTGTTTCAAATTCATTTTTAGTGCAGGATAAGAATATTTCATAATACATTCAAAAGTAGAATGCTCTTATTTGAGATCATTTTTTTAAGGTTTTCTTAAGGTTTGTCTTTAATAATTACTGAAGTTTGAATGAAGTAATTAGGAGATGGTGTTTTATGAAGACTAGGTGGTCCGTTATGTTAGAAAGAACAGATATTTACCGTTGGTTATTTGGTGCAACGGTTATTCTTTATTTTTTGAGTGGTAATTACATAAACAATCGTGATATTTTCATGTTATTCACTTTAATTATACTCTGTTTTTCCGCATTATCATTTCGAAAAGTGTGGATCCAAATTTTTACTAGTGGGATTATTTCACTTATAGGGGCTTACCATGTACCCGATTTTAGTATTCAAATAACCATCCTTCAATGGGTTTGGTACTTTGTAATGGCCACGTTTATTATGATTCTTATTGAAAAGTATATTGGTGAGAAAAGAAATATGATTGATCTTATCACCTCACTAGCTAATACATTAGATTCGAGAGATAATTATACTGCTTTCCACTCGAACAACGTAGCGAACTATTCAAAAGCCATTGCAGAAGAGTTAAAACTTAAGCAAAACGTTTGTAAAAATATTTATATTGGTGGATTGCTTCACGATATAGGGAAAGTTGGTATTTCAGAAAATGTATTAAATAAATCTACAAAATTAACCACAGACGAATTTCTACATATTAAAGAGCATCCGTCTATTGGTTATGAGCTCGTGAAACATATCAAACCGTTTGAGAAGAGTGGAGTATTAAATATGATTTTGTACCATCACGAACGCTATGACGGTAAGGGATATCCCAAAGGATTAAAGGGAGAGGAAATCCCATTAGAAGCTCGTATTATGGCAGTGGCTGATGCGTTTGATGCCATGACATCACACCGGGTGTATCGTGAGGCAAGAAGATTAGAATATACATTAAATGAGCTTCAAAAGGAGAGAGGAAAACAGTTTGATCCAATGGTGGTAGATGCCTTTTTAAAGAGGATTGGGAAAACAAATATGAACCTTTATCCCAGCAAGCAACCTGTAGGAATACCTTATCAAAAAATGGGATCTTAAAATCATATCACAAAAATATTCTTGACCAACTAAAAGAATAATGCTAAAATTACAAATTATCGTAGAATAATAGATTGAGAGTTTGTTGATAAAAACAAATCTTATCTGTAAATAATATAATCAAGCAAGCTATGAATGTTATGGGTCAAACTATAACAGGAGCGGCTTCTGGAGAGATCGCTATTGCGACGCCGAAGGGTTCACAATCTCAGGCAAAAGGACAGAAGAGTAAAGATACTAATTTGGTATGAAAAGAAAGAGTAAGTAGAACCTCTTTTTATCATTCAACCATGTGTATTTGTTATTCTGACGTTTTAAGAGATTGGAGGGAACTCCAGTCTCTTTTTTTATAACTATTATTACTATGATAACATTTGAAGAAAAACGGAGGAATAGCAAGTGGCACAGCATGAATTAAAAAGGGAACTGAAAAATCGACATGTACAGCTAATCGCAATTGGCGGTACGATTGGTACTGGATTGTTTTTAGGTTCAGGAAAAGCGATTTCATTAGCAGGACCCTCAATCATCTTAGCTTATTTAATTGTGGGAATAGCAACCTTTTTTGTTATGAGAGCATTAGGTGAGCTTCTATTATCGAATGCAGGTTATCAATCATTTACCGATTTTGCAGTGGACTATATCGGACCATGGGCAGGCTTTGTAACAGGGTGGACGTACTGGTTCTGTTGGATTATGACGGCAATGGCCGATATTATTGCGGTAGGAATGTATGTGCAATATTGGTTTGACATCCCACAATGGGTACCTGCGCTCATCTGTTTAATCATTTTATTAGGGTTGAATCTATTAACAGTAAAGCTTTTTGGAGAATTAGAATTTTGGTTTGCCATTATTAAGGTTATCACGATTCTCGCTTTAATTGTTATTGGAGTGGTTTTACTTGTAATTGGGTTTAAAACAGACGCAGGTACGGTTTCGGTACAAAATTTATGGCAACACGGAGGGTTTTTCCCGAATGGAATTAGCGGCTTTTTGTTTTCTTTCCAAATGGTCGTATTTGCTTTTGTTGGAGTAGAGTTGGTTGGTGTATCGGCTGCAGAAACAGCTGATCCAAAGAAAAATATTCCTTCAGCCATTAACAAAATTCCTTTAAGAATTCTGTTCTTTTATGTGGGTGCATTAATTGTTCTACTTAGCATAAATCCATGGAACCAATTAAATGCAGATACAAGTCCTTTTGTTAAGACCTTTACTTTAGTTGGTATTCCCGTTGCGGCTGGAATCATTAATTTTGTCGTATTAACGTCTGCTGCATCTGCGAGTAATAGTGGATTATTCTCCACCAGCCGTATTATGTATAACTTAGGACGTCAAAATGGTGGAAGAGGTATGCTTGCAAAATTAAACAAAAATGCAGTGCCAAGTAATGCCTTGCTTATTTCAACGGTCATTGTTTCTGTAGGAACACTGTTAAGTAAACTGATCCCCGAGCAAGCCTTTGGAATTGTCACAACCATTAGTGCGATTTGTTTCATTTGGGTGTGGAGCATTATATTAATCTCTCATATTAGATATAAGAAAACTCGTCCAGATTTACACCAAAAATCAATATTTAAAGCTCCACTAACACCATTTATTAATTATGTGGTACTAGCTCTATTTGCGTTTATTTTACTGGTGATGCTGATTTCAGAATCGACTCGTTCAGCCTTATTGTTAACACCCTTATGGTTTGTTTTATTGTTTGTTTTGTATTTCTTTAAAAGTAAGAGAATCGTGTAAAATTGAGACACTTTGTCAAAAGACAAGGTGTTTTTTCTTTTATTCATTAACTTAGATATCTCTGCCAATTTTAGAATTATCAAAAAAGTATGTCAGATTATATGTCAGAATAGTACATTCTGTCTTTTTTTATGTACTATAATCAGATCATTCATTAAACAATAGTGTTCAAATTTTAATAGTTTTAATAATTTTGAACACTATTGTTTAAAAATAGTTATGTTTTACCTATTTCTAAAAACGAAGGGGTGTATGATATGGAAGTAATTATGCGAAATATGTTCCAATCAATTGGAAAGAATCCATCAGCAAACAAGCTAGCGAAAAAATATGGATTACGTTTAGGAGCTACACGGTTTGTAGCTGGAGATACGATTAAGACAGCAATCAATGCGGTGAAAAAACTAAATGCTGAAGGTAAGGTTGCTACATTAGATCACTTAGGGGAGTTTGTTTTTACGAAGGAAGAAGCGAATGAATCGGCAAGTATGTGTATTGCAACATTAGATGCAATTGCACAGTCCTCAGTCCAATCTAATCTATCATTAAAGATGACATCCCTAGGATTGGATATTAGCAGAGAACTATGTGTGGCAAATATGAAGAGAATACTAGATAGAGCCAAAATGTATGGTAACTTTGTTCGAATTGATATGGAGGATTATGCTCACGCACAAGTGACTATTGATATTTTTAAAGAGTTAAAGGAAATTTATGGTGATCATGTAGGTCTTGTCATACAGGCTTACTTATACCGTACGGAAAATGATATGAATGAAATGAATGCCTATAAGGCTAATTTACGGTTAGTAAAAGGCGCCTATAAAGAGTCTTCCGAAGTGGCATTTCCAGAAAAGGCAGACGTAGATGTAAATTTTATAAAATGCATTGAAGCCCATCTGTTAAATGGAAATTACACAGCTATTGCCACACATGATCCAAAGATAATTGCTCAAACGAAAGAACTGGTTAATAAATTTCATATTTCTAAAGACTTATTTGAATTTCAAATGTTGTATGGGATTTGTGTCGATCTACAAAATCAATTGGTGAAGGAAGGTTATAAAGTACGTATTTATGTACCCTATGGAATTGATTGGTTTGGTTATTTTATGAGACGGCTTGCAGAAAGACCAGCGAATGTATGGTTTGTTCTGAAAAATTTTTTCAAATAAGTTCTAAAATAAAAAAATAAAAAGGGGAAATAAATGATGATGACAACTACAATGGAAATCACGACGTTTAAAAATGAGCCATTTACAGACTTTACTTTGAAGGAAAACAAACAAATGATGCATTCAGCTTTAGAAAAAGTAAAAGGAGAAATAGGTGGAAAATATCCTCTTTATATTGGAACGGAAGAAATTTATACACAGGACATGATTACGTCCCTTAATCCAGGAAATGTTGATGAAATCATTGGCTATGTTAGTAAAGGTTCAAAAGAATTAGCAGAGAAGGCAATGACCGTGGCATTAGATGCATTTGAAAGTTGGAAAAAGGTGTCTCCCATCGAACGGGCAGATTATTTATTCCGAGCAGCAGCATTAATGCGTGAACGTAAGCATGAATTTTCAGCGGCGTTAATTTTAGAATCAGGAAAGAACTGGGCAGAAGCAGATGCTGACACGGCAGAAGCAATTGACTTTCTAGAATTTTATGCAAGAGAAATGATACGACTAAGTGAGACAGATATCCATCAGCCACTTACTAAAATTGAGGGGGATGACAATCATATTACATACATTCCATTAGGCGTAGGAATCGTCATCTCTCCATTTAACTTCCCATTAGCAATCATGGCAGGAACAGCTGTGGCTGGAATTGTAGCAGGGAATTGTGTGATTTTAAAGCCAGCAGATAACACGCCTGTTATAGCGGCAAAGTTTGTGGAATTAATGAAGGAGGTAGGTCTACCTGATGGCGTTCTTACCTTTTTACCGGGAGATGCTTTAGAGGTAGGGGAATATTTAGTTGAGCATCCGAAAACCCGCTTTATTTCTTTTACTGGGTCTCGTGAAGTAGGCTGTCGAATATATGAGCGAGCTTCAAAAGTACAATCTGGCCAAATTTGGCTAAAGCGTGTGATAGCTGAAATGGGTGGCAAAGATGGTGTGGTTGTAGATGAAACAGCTAACTTGGATGCGGCAGCTTATGGTATTGTTGCGTCTGCCTTTGGGTTTCAAGGTCAGAAATGCTCTGCAGGTTCAAGAGCTATCATTGTAGAGGCTGTATACGATGAAGTGGTAGAGAGAGTCGTTGAATTAACAAAACAACTTAAACAGGGCTTACCAGAAGAAAATGCTGCGATTGGTCCTGTCATCGATCAAAAGTCATTCGACAAGGTGATGAAGTACATTGAAATTGGAAAAGAAGAAGGAAAGTTGTTGACTGGAGGTTCAAAGGCAGAAGGAAATGGCTATTACATAGAACCAACAGTATTTAGTGATGTCTCTCCAAAGTCTCGAATTATGCAAGAGGAAATCTTTGGACCTGTGCTAGCTATTTGTAAAGCAGCCAATTGGGAGGAGGCAATTCATATTTATAATGATACAGAATATGGTTTGACCGGAGCATTCTTCTCACAAGTAGAGGAGAGAATTGACCATGCACTCTCTAACATGCATTGTGGAAATCTTTATATTAATAAAAAGTGTACAGGTGCTCTTGTAGGGGTCCATCCTTTTGGTGGATTTAACATGTCGGGTACGGACTCCAAAGCAGGAGGCTACGATTACTTGTTACTATTCACACAAGCCAAAATGACCTCAAGAAAGACAAAATAGAGGGCTCACAAACATAGAAGTAAGTTCTCTCATGAATCATGAAGAGAGCATATAAAGGGGGATGGAATATGGACATGCAGTTACTTTTCTCTATTGGTATTTATATGATGGGTATGTTAGTCATTGGCTATGTAGCCTATAAAAGAACTTCCAATGTGTCCGACTACATGTTAGGTGGAAGAACACTTGGACCTGCAGTGACTGCGTTAAGTGCGGGAGCTTCTGATATGAGTGGGTGGTTGTTAATGGGTCTACCAGGAGCCATGTATGCAGAAGGGTTAAGTGCTACTTGGATTGCCATTGGATTAACGATTGGTGCCTATTTAAACTGGCTATATGTGGCGCCAAGGCTACGAACTTATACAGAGGTCGCTAATAATTCAATGACTATTCCTGCTTTTTTAGAAAACCGCTTTGGAGATACGTCGAATTTACTTCGCTTAATGTCAGGAATCGTTATCATTGTCTTCTTTACTTTCTATGTTTCCTCTGGAATCGTATCAGGTGGAGTGCTATTCGAGACAACCTTTCAATTAGATTATCAGGTTGGCTTATGGATCATTACAGCAGTGGTTGTAGCTTATACATTGTTTGGAGGATTCCTAGCAGTAAGTTGGACCGATTTTGTCCAAGGATTGATAATGTTCACTGCTCTAGTGTTAGTACCAACGGTTACCGTAATGGAGGTTGGTGGATTAGGTCCGACCTTTGTTGAAATAAACTCTATTGATCCGACCCTTTTTAATATTTTCAAAGGAACAAGTTTGCTAGGAATTATTTCATTGATGGCATGGGGGCTTGGATACTTTGGTCAGCCTCATATTATCGTACGTTTTATGGCCATATCTTCTGTGAAAGAGATTAAAAAGGCTAGAAGAATAGGGATGGGCTGGATGATTGTTTCAGTTTTAGGAGCAATGATTACGGGCTTTATTGGCTTAGCTTATTTTTCAAAAGAGGGATTACCATTAAACGATCCTGAAACAGTCTTTATTAAATTAAGTGAAATCCTATTTCACCCTATTATCACTGGTTTCTTACTTGCAGCACTGTTAGCTGCGGTTATGAGTACCATTTCTTCTCAGTTATTAGTAACAGCTAGCTCATTAGGAGAGGACATCTATAAGACCTTCTTCCGAAGAAAAGCATCGGATAAGGAATTGTTGCTTGTTAGTCGATTGGCTGTTTTAGGAGTTGCGCTCGTAGCAGTTATCTTGGCTTTTAATAAAACAGGTACCATTTTATCTTTGGTAGGTTATGCTTGGGCTGGTTTTGGAGCAGCTTTTGGGCCAGTCATTCTTATGAGCCTTTATTGGAAACGTATGAATAAATGGGGTGCTTTTGCCGGTATGTTAGCAGGAACCATTACGGTTATTGTCTGGGCTAATATCCCTTTTTTAAAGAATGCCCTATATGAAATTGTACCTGGTTTTATAGCTTGTACCGTTGCAATTGTAATCATTAGTCTGTTGACTCCAGCTCCATCTAGTGCATTAAACAAAACGTTTGAAAAATATAAACAAATTGCCTAGTGAAAAATGAAGGGGAAAAAATTATGACGGTTAAGTCTAAAGTATTACAAACCAATTCAGAACAGGTAAATGTGCTAGATCGTACACAAAGTATCATCAAACAAGCACTAGAAAAGATGAATTATAGTCAAGAGATCTTTGAATTATTAAAGGAGCCCTTGAGATTATTAACAGTAAGAATTCCTATAAAAATGGATGATGGCACGGTAAAGGTGTTTACAGGCTTTCGGTCTCAGCATAATGACTCAGTCGGTCCGACCAAAGGCGGGATTCGATTTCATCCTGATGTAACGATAGATGAAGTAAAGGCCCTTTCGATTTGGATGAGCATCAAGTGTGGAATTACAGGATTACCGTACGGGGGAGGAAAAGGTGGAATCCAATGTGATCCGAGAGAGATGAGCTTTGCTGAGCTTGAGCGATTAAGTAGAGGGTATGTTCGAGCAATCAGTCAAATTGTGGGGCCAACTAAAGATATACCTGCCCCTGATGTATTCACGAATTCACAGATTATGTCATGGATGATGGATGAGTATAGTCATATTCGTGAATTTGATTCTCCAGGTTTCATTACTGGAAAACCAATTGTTTTGGGTGGTTCGGTAGGAAGGGAATCCTCAACTGCCAAAGGAGTTACGATTGTCTTAGAAGAAGCAGCAAAAATGGTAGGGATTTCTGTAAAAGGGGCAAAGATAAATATTCAAGGTTTTGGGAATGCAGGAAGTTATCTAGCGAAGTTCCTCTATGATGAAGGCGCAATTATTACAGGGATTTCTGATGCTTATGGTGCTATTTATGATTCTGAAGGCTTGGATATAGATTACCTACTTGATAACAGGGATTCCTTTGGGACGGTAACTACCCTATTTTCTAATGTAATAACCAATCAAGAGCTGCTTGAAAAGCCTTGTGATATTCTGATTCCAGCTGCGATCGCAAATCAGATTACTGAGGAAAATGCTCCTTATGTTCAAGCGAAGATTATAGTAGAGGCAGCTAATGGTCCAACCACGATGCGCGGAACAGAAATTTTAACTAACAAAGGGGTTATCATTGTACCAGATGTACTTGCGAGTGCTGGTGGAGTTGTCGTTTCGTATTTTGAATGGGTACAAAATAACCAAGGGTATTACTGGTCAGAAGATGAGGTCGAGGAAAAGTTAAGGAAGATTCTAGTTTCTTCTTTTAATACAGTACATGAAGTTTCGATTCAATTACAAGTGAATATGAGATTGGCGGCTTATGTTGTTGGATTAAAGCGAATGGTTGAAGCGTCTAAATTTAGGGGATGGGTATAATTTTAACACGGTAAAGAACTGCTGCTTCTGAAAGGAGCAGTTTTTTATCTATTAGCACAGAGAATTATTAATCATGTGATCAGGAGTATATCTACGATGAAATATAAAATAGGCTTTCGTACAATAAAAACGGCTATCGCTGTTTCTTTAGCAATTACAATCAGTCAATTTTACACCTTAGATTTCTATGCTACTTGTGCAATCATTACCATTCTATGTGTTCAAACATCAAAGAAAAAATCGTTAAACAGCGCTACCTCGCGTTTTTTTGCTTGTATGCTATCCATACCCTTTTCGTATATTTTCTTTGAGGGCATTGGATTCTATCCAATTGTTATTGGACTATTATTATTATTTTTTATCCCTACGACTGTCCTTTTCAAAATTAATGAAGGGGTGGTTACAAGCTCTGTTATTATTCTACACATATACACTACTGGAAATATCACTCTACCAGTAGTGTTTAATGAGATCGCACTGGTAGTGATTGGGATTGGCTCAGCTTTAATTGTCAATGTGTACATGCCAAGCCTTGAAAGAACACTTACAATGAAGCAAATAGAAGTGGAGAACAAATTCCAACAACTATTAATTGAAATTGCAGAGTATTTACGAACCAATAACAAGCTTTGGACAGACAAGGAGATTACAGAAGCTGTAGACATGATAAAAAAAGCAAAAGCACTTGCTTTTCGAGATGTAGAAAATAATTTTTTTAGAAAAGAAGATTACTATTATCGTTACTTTACCATAAGGGAGAAGCAGATGGAATTGCTAGTAAGAATTCTCCCTACTGTGGAGCAAATACATCCAATGGTTGAACAAAGGTATATTATTGCCGACTTCTTAGATTATGTTGCTTCGTATTTTTATACAGATAAAGTAGAATCTACTTACTTTGAAAAATTAAAAAGGGTTGAAGAAGATTTTAGAAAAGAGTCTCTACCGGAAAATTGGGAATTATTTGAGGCAAGAGCACAATTGCTTATGGTAGTACGCGAGTTAGAATTTTACTTTTCAATCATGAGTAAATTGACTTCCAACACTAAAAAGCTAGTATTCAATTAGTTGTCTCCTATTCTTTCACTTTAATAGTGTTACGTATCTAGAAATAAGACTATGAAATATGGTACGTTAATAGAAAGGTGAAGGAAGGATGTAATGTATGTTTCAAAAATTGTTGGACTTTGTGGAAGAAAGCGTAACAATTATAAATGAACATGCTCTATTAGGAGATATCGTCAAACAGCTCACCTCGACACATGTGGTTGTGGCTCTTAATGAAGTGTACTATACGTTTCAAAAGCATGAACGAAAACTTTTAAGCATTGGCAACGAGAGAACTTTCATATTTGATTGGATAGAAGATGTGGAGTGGCCAACTTCATCAGTCGCATTCCTTCATGACCTATCAACAGAGAAGATAAGTTGGAATAGACCGGTTGTCTTAAAGGATATACATGGAAACTTTAGAGGAATAACAACAGCAGAAAAATATATTCCGCTATTGGAAGCAGAATATGAATCAATCAAAATGTACTTTCAAACATTATCGGAAACGATTAATGATGCGGTAACGGCTGTTGATAAAGAAGGAAATGTCATATGCTGGAACAACACATCAGAGCTTACTTATAAAATCAAAAAGGATAAAATTCTTGGTAAAAAGTTAAGAGATCACTTTGATTCAGAATCACTCGTCTTAAATAAAATATTGCGTGAAGGTAAACCAGTTCGAGGTGCCTATCATCGTCCGAACAAAGTGAATCATGTGTTGATTAATGCATCGCCTATCATAGTAAACAACCAAATAGAAGGCGGAATAGCAATAGAAAGAGATATTACGAAAATTATACGATTAAATGAAGAACTAACATCTTCTTTGCCATTACTTATCCATCAAGACCATCCATACTCTTCCATAGTTGGTGTATCGAAAAAAATAAAAGAAGCTGTTGGAATGGCACAAAAAGTTGCCCATGCAGATATTCCTGTTTTATTAAAAGGAGAATCGGGGGCAGGAAAAGAAATGATTGCTCAAGCTATTCACTATGGTGGCGTTAAAAGTGCAGGACCGTATGTATCGATTAACTGCTCGGTCATTCCTCCTGCGTTGTTAGAAATTGAGTTATTCGGCTTCCAAAATGACATATTTGACGAGGAAAGCCAAGGGATACAAATAGGAAAAATAGAGCAGGCCTATAATGGAACTCTTTTTATTGAAGATATAGATAAAATGACATTACCTCTTCAAGAGAAGTTATTAACCTACTTAGTAAAGCACTCTTTTTATCGAGTCGGTGGTTCAGAAGAGGTTGTGACAAATACTCGAGTGGTGGCATCAGCATCTCAATCCTTGGAAGATTTAGTGAGGGATGGGGAATTCAATGAGAAGCTGTATTTTCACTTATCAGTTATTACCATTCACATTCCACCTTTACGAGAAAGACCGGAGGATGTAGTTCCATTAATTCATCATTATATACATGAGTTTTGCACTAGCTACCATAAAGATACTCCTCAGATTGATCCAAAAGTGATGAAAATGCTGGTTGAATACGATTGGCCTGGGAATGTGAGAGAGCTTAGGAATGTAATTGAAAGATTCATCATTTTAATAGATCAGCCACAGATTACGTTGGAGGATGTTCCTGACAACATCATTGATGTAGTGGAGAAAAAGCGAGCCTCTATAAAAGAAAAGCAACAAGAGATAGATGTGAAAAAAGTTGAAGCCTTGCAGATTGAAAATGCTTTAAAGAAGACTTATGGAAATAAAAGTGCAGCTGCTACTCTCCTTGGAATCTCGAGAGGAACATTATATAACAAAATGAAAGAATATGGACTTTAAAGTCTTTGGCGTGAAAAGAAGCGTCATGAAGAATATTCTTGACCGATTAATCATGGAGACTTATAATAAAACAAATCATGATAGCTCTTTTTAATGTTAATGAGACAAGGGGAAGAGAAATCATTTTATTGGGATTAATAATTTTGTTTGGTGGCTTATGTAAACACAATGTTTGTGAGTATAGAAGAGACCAGCGATGATGATTTACCATCACC
The DNA here is from genome assembly GCA_011524525.1 of Bacillus sp. (in: firmicutes). GTDB lineage: Bacteria > Bacillota > Bacilli > Bacillales > Cytobacillaceae > Robertmurraya_A. The sequence goes on from WTKE01000033.1 coordinate 39,074, forward strand.
GCTGGTCTCTTTTTTTATTGGGCAAATTTCTAAACTTAAGGAGGTTTTATAGTTGAATCGTTGGTTAGTAGTGTTGGGGGCAGTTCTTATTCAAATTAATTTAGGGGCGGTGTATGCTTGGAGTCTTTTTAACCAGCCGCTTATTGATAAGTATGGTTGGGCTAGGGAAGATGTCGTTGTTACTTTTTCGATAACGATTGCTGTTTTTGCATTTGCAACGATTTTTGCTGGTAGGCTACAAGATCAAATTGGGCCTAGGTGGGTCGCGACGATTGGAGGTTTGCTGCTAGGGATTGGATTAATGCTATCAAGCCAGGCAACTTCACTTTTACAACTCTATTTCTTTTATGGTGTCATTGGAGGAATTGGGATCGGAATGACCTACGTTTGTCCATTATCCGCATGTGTAAAGTGGTTTCCTGATAAAAGAGGATTTATAAGCGGTGTAGCTGTTGCGGGGTTTGGACTAGGTGGACTTATTTATAAACCGTTGATTGGATATCTAATTGAATTATCGGGAGTTTCGTCAACCTTTATGTATTTAGGAATCATTTATTTATTGTTTGTTATTGCTGGGGCACAGTTGCTGAAAAATCCAACAGAAGAGCAAGTATTAAAGTATCAACCTAAACAACAAACTTCTAATAGTCAGGTAAAAACATATGTAGATGCAAGTAATCAGTTTACACCAAAACAAATGCTTCGAACTCAACAGTTTTATTTATTATGGTTCATGTTTTTATTTGGTAGTGTTTCCGGTTTAATGGTGATTAGTTTTGCGGTCGATATTGGAGTGGATATGGCAAATCTTGAACTTGAACAAGCAGGAAATGCGGTTATGGTAATTGCTTTGTTTAATGCTGCAGGGCGTATTGCATGGGGGAAACTATCTGATCGATTTGGAAGGAAACCTACATTAATCACCATCTATGGCTTAACAGCTGTGATGATGTTTTATATGAGTACAGGAATGATGAACTATCCTCTGTTTTTAATGGCTGTTTCTTTAATAGGGTTTTGCTTCGGTGGTTTTCTAGCACTTTTCCCATCAGTTACTGCAGACTATTTTGGTGTAAGAAACATGGGAAGTAACTACGGCTTTATGTATCAAGCCTACGGGTTATCCGCGTTTGTTGGACCGATGGTTGTGAAGGCCCTTCCTTTTACATCTGCTTTTTTACTAGCGGGGTGTATCTGTATTGTGGCAATCCTTTTGGCTAGGATAGTTGAAGTACCAAAGGTCATTCCTGGGGAAAGGCTTCGTGAAAGAGAAGCGTAAAAGATTAAAGGGATTTTGACGGAATGTGTCGAATTTACACCTTGCTGACTTTTAGCAAAAAATTTATAGCAGGTGAATCATGAAACGAATGTCAAAACGCATCAAGAATTTTTTCTTCATTTTATTATTTTTATTAATTCTCGCTTTTATTCCAACCCCTTATTATTTGTATCAGCCAGGAACCACAGATGATTTGAGTTCATTGGTAAATGTTGAAGATGGATATAAAGAAGAGAAAGGTAACTTCTATTTAACGACCGTCTTATCATCGGAAGCTAGCAATATTTATTATTTATTGTATGGGCTGTTAGCTCCACATACGGAAATAAAAAAGGCTTCTGACGTGCAACAGGATTTAACAGATCAGGAATATAATGATCTACTAGACTTCATGATGAGAGATTCTAAACAAAATGCGATTGTATCTAGCTTTTCTGAAGCCGGAGAAGATCTTGATGTTGATTATAATGGTATTTTTGTATATGGAATTTCAGAACAATCAAAGGCCAATGGTATTCTAAAGGTTGGGGATATTATTACGGAAGTAGATGGAATAAAGGTATCGGAGCGAAACGAATTCATTAATTATATAGAAAAGAATAAAAAAGCAGGAGACACTGTTTCTTTAAATATTGGGAGAAATGGTAAAACTCTTGAAGAAAAAATAGAAATTATTACACTAGATGAAGAGACGAACCGTATTGGTCTTGGAATCACTCCTGAAGAAGAGTTTATTGTAGATGCAGCTAGAAAGGTGGAACTTAATAGCGAGGATATTGGCGGTCCATCTGCGGGCTTAATGTTCTCCTTAGAGATTTATAAGCAGCTTGTTGGAAAAGACCTTACTAAGGGTTATGAAATAGCTGGAACTGGTACCATTGACCATGAGGGAAATATTGGGCAGATAGGCGGTATAAGACATAAAGTTACATCGGTATCTTTACAGGGAGTAGATATTTTCTTTGTTCCAAAAGATTTGACAGAGCTTGACACCAATGAAAAAGAGGCACTAGATGAAGTAAAGAACAGTGGGTATGACTTAGAAATCGTGCCGGTTGCTACATTAGCTGAAGCAATAAAATATTTGGAAAATTTGAAGGAAAAGTAGAATTTTAAAGATAGTTTCTAAGAATACTATCATACGGGCCGAGTACATACCGAAAAGGGTAGTACTCGGTTTTTTAATTGTATTACATCATAAGGTTTTGACCTGTTCTTGGACTTTTTGAAAGACACGATGACAAAGAAAGCTGATACAAAAAGCACAAACACAATAGATGAATAAAAAGGTAATTTGCCAAAAATAAAGGATCATCCCTGTAGCCGTAATACATAGCAAGGACAAAATCGTGGTTGGTAAGAATCTTAATGAAAAGAAAAATGAGTTTTTGACGAGATCAATTGTTTTCATTTGGTAGTGAGCCATCATTGGAAATAAATAAATTGTTGTTATTAATAATATAAATCCAATAAGTAAAAAGATAGAATAGAAGATAGGTTGTAATGACCCGAGGCTATTCATTAAGGTAAAGTCTAAAAATAATAGACCGGAGAGTAATAACCAAGTCAACCCAAGCACAAAACTTTGTTTGAAGTTTTCTTTGAAAAATTTCATGTAAGAACGAAAGACACTATAGTCCTTGTGGATAATCCATTGTCGAGTGACACAGTACATCGCAACGGTCGCAGGGAAAATGGTGATAACGGGAAGACAAAATAAAAGCCATAAAATATTCAGTTGAAAAAGAGCGGTTACAATTTCTAGCATTCTAAAAAATGCATTGTTTTCGTATTTCATTTTCTTCACCAAGTTTCTTGTTTTCTAGGATTATCATAAAAATAGCATATTCTTACCGATAAAAAAAGCTGGAATTTCTATCACATATTACGAGAGGAGAAGATCATGAAGATTAAAGCACTATTTTTTGATTTGGACGATACATTACACGACTCGCAATATCCTTTTGAAAAAACAGTAGAAGAACTGCTCCCGGAAGTAGCTTCAGAATTGAATATGAATGAACTATATATAAAGTTTAGAGAGGCTAGTGATTGGTTGTGGAAGGACTATGTGGCAGGGAAAATGTCTCTAGTTGATCTACGAACAAAGAGGATGATCTTAGCTTTAAAAAGTATGAATATAACGATAGATTCAGAGACAGCTCGAATGTTTCAAAACCAATACGAGTATAATCAGAGTCAGCTTAAGATGTTCCCGGAGGTACCGAATCTTCTGGAAGAAATTAAAAGGAAGGGGATCACTGTAGGAATGATCACAAATGGTCCGGTTGAACATCAGCACAGTAAAATTTCTTCTTTAGGGCTGAAAAGCCATATTCCTAGCAATCTCATTTTTGTATCTGATGGAGTAGGGGTAGCTAAGCCTAATCCAGATATCTTCCATCATGTGAGAAAGCATGTAAGTCTGCCTCCTCATGAATTACTATACGTAGGGGATTCATGGGAGAATGATATAGTTGGCTCTTCGAAAGCGGGCTGGCAATCACTTTGGTTTAACCATCGTAAAAGAGAGCCAGAAACAGATGATAAGCCTCTGGCAGTTATCCACAATTTATTAAAAATTTTGGATTACGTATAAATGGTTATGAACAAAAAACATGTGGGTAAGGTGTTAATAGATGAGTAATGAGGTGTATGGAATTCGCTTTTTGGATACATATCGTGGAGCAGGAACTTTCTACACATGGAGCGGTGTTGGTGAAGTTATTAACCGAGTGGGTGCTTTTGCGGAAAAAAAAGAGTCGGAAACGTCAGGTCAAAGTTAATGTTTATAGAATTTCTACTTTTTCTTCGATGTTTGGGTGGGATTTTTGGATTTTTTAGTGGAAATATAGCGGATGGGTAGGAATGGGGAAGGGGTTATTTGCGATTCTAGGAATATATTTGCGATTCCAGAGATTTATTTGCGATTCTAGGAATATACTTGCGATTTCAGAGATTTATTTGCGATTCTAGAAATATACTTGCGATTCCAGAGATTTATTTGCGATTCTAGGAATATACATGCGATTCCAGCGATTTATTTGCGATTCTAGGAATATACATGCGATTCCAGAGATTTATTTGCGATTCTAGGAATATACTTGCGATTCCAGAGATTTATTTGCG
>WTKE01000088.1:0-35343 GCA_011524525.1 Bacillus sp. (in: firmicutes)
ACCAAACAAAGTTAATTCGTTGTATCCTTGTGGATATTTTTGCAATGGTAATGGAGATTTTCCGGTTATGCAAGGAAAATCTCCCCTTTTTCTCGTTTTTTGAGTCAATAGTCGGAATTTCTCCGCCTATGTAAGCTATTTTTTATCGTATTTGCTAATTAAGCGAAATTTCTCCGTCTATTATGAACTCGGATGCTTAATCCTTGAACATTTTTCAAGGAGCTTTTCTTGTATTCTATTTTTCTAATAGTTGACGAGAAGCTGCATATTCTAATCCATGAGCTTCTGCCACAGCTTCATATGTCACATACCCTTCCAGAGTATTGATTCCTTTTAATAATGCTTCATTTTCAAGACAAGCTTTTTTGTAGCCCTTGTTTGCAATTTGAAGTGCATAAGGTACCGTTACATTTGTTAAAGCCATTGTTGAAGTACGTGGTACTGCGCCAGGCATGTTGGCTACTGCATAATGTACAACCCCATGCTTTTCATATGTTGGCTTATCATGTGTGGTAATACGATCAGTCGTTTCAAAAATACCACCTTGGTCAATGGCAATATCAACTACAACCGAGCCTGCTGACATCGACCGAATCATTTCTTCTGTCACAAGCTTAGGTGCTTTTGCTCCTGGTATTAATACAGCACCAATGACTAAATCAGAGCTTTTTACTTCTTCAGCGATATTGTAGTGGTTAGACATTAGAGTCGTCACATCACTACCGAAAATGTCATCAAGCTGACGAAGTCTATCAGGACTAAGATCGATAATCGTGACACTTGCACCTAGACCAATCGCCATTTTTGCTGCATTTGTTCCTGCCACTCCACCACCAATGATGGTTACCTTTCCTCTATTCACGCCTGGCACACCAGCAAGCAGAATTCCTTTCCCGCCATGTACCTTCTCTAGGAATTGTGCACCAATCTGTGTAGCCATTCGTCCAGCTACCTCACTCATTGGAGTTAATAGCGGAAGGCTTCCATTGGAAAGTTGGACCGTTTCATAGGCAATTCCAACTACTTTGTTTTCAATTAATGCCTTTGTTAATTCTGGCTCTGGAGCTAAATGTAAATATGTAAATAATATCAATCCTTCTCGGAAATACTGATATTCCTCTGGAAGTGGTTCTTTAACTTTCATAACCATATCCATCGACCACACTTCTAAAGCGCTTTCAATAATGGTAGCACCTGCATCCACATAATCAGCGTCACTAAAACCTGATCCAAGACCAGCCCCTGTTTCAATATGTACCACATGCCCAAACTTCACTAAATTAATAACACCAGCAGGAGTCATCGCGACTCGATTTTCGTTATTCTTTATTTCTTTAGGAACTCCAATACGCATGTCTTACCCTCCAAAATATGTAATCAGTGATCATGAAGCCGATAATAAATATACCACTTTTTTATTATAGGAATAAAGAGATTTCTGTCATCCTTTGACATAATTTCCTGTTATAATGGTCATAATTTCATTTTTAAAGGATAGGTATTCAATGGAACGATTCGAAACATTTCGTAATGCAATCATTCGATTTTGGAGAAACACACATATTACCCAATTTTTATTATTACTTCTTCTAGTTTTTGTATTATTTGCGATTCTTTATTTTGCTTTCCTCGCAAGCCAAGCAAATGTACAAACCTTAAAGGAAGGGTTAAAACAATCAACAGTTATTTACGACAAGGACGGAGATGTGGCTACAGAGATTAGCACAAATCGAAACAAAGGCGTGGAGATTTCAGATCTCCCTGATTATGTTGGCAATGCAGTTGTTGCTATAGAAGATCACCGCTTCTATGAGCATAATGGATTTGACTTGAAAGGTATTACTAGAGCATTCTTTAAAAATTTACTGGCTGGTCGTATTACCGGAGGCGGTAGTACATTAACTCAGCAATTAACCAAAAATGCCTTACTCTCCCCTGAGAGAACGTATAAAAGAAAAATTGAAGAATTATTTCTTGCACTTGAAATCGAAAAAAAATATGAAAAAGAAGAAATCCTTCAGATGTATTTGAATCAAGTATACTTTGGACATGGTGCATGGGGAATTGATCAAGCAGCGGCCAAGTATTTTAATAAAAGTGCTAGTGAATTAACTATTAGCGAATCTGCATTGCTTGCTGGACTACTTCAGGCACCTTCTGCACGTAATCCATTTCAAAATTACGATGGAGCGATTGAACGTAGGGATGTTGTTTTAGCAAAAATGAAGGAAAGTACATTTATCACTGAGCAGGAGTATAAGGAAGCGATAGATGAAAAGATTGTTCTTGAAGAAGGGGGCGGAAGCTTTCTAGATCGAAAATATCCTTCTTATACAGATGCAGTCCTTGACGAAGCGATATCAAAATATGGCTTAACACAGGAAGAAATCTTAACTAGAGGGTACAAAATTTATACAGAAATGGACCAAAACCTTCAGTCCTCACTGGAAACCATCTATTCAAATACCAACAATTTTCCAAGAGGAAAGAACGATGCCATTGTTCAAAGTGGTTCCGTACTTCTAGATCCGTCGACTGGCGGGATAAGAGCACTAGTTGGAGGACGTGGAGAATCCGTTTTCCGTGGATTTAATCGGGCGACCCATTTAAAGGCACAGCCAGGATCAACATTAAAGCCATTAGCTGTTTATACCCCTGCACTAGAAGAAGGATATACCTTATCCTCGGTACTAGAAGATAAACAGCAGGCATTTGGTGACTACCAACCCGAAAACTATAATAAAACATATGCTGGTGAAGTCCCTATGTATGTTGCACTGCAGGAATCTCTAAATCTTCCATCGGTTTGGTTACTAGATCAAATCGGGTTGAACAAAGGAATAGAAGCGTTAAATAAATTTGGCATTCCACTCCAGGAAGAGGATGAACATTTAGCGATCGCACTTGGAGGAATGAATGAAGGTACTTCTCCACTCCGATTAGCCGCAGCTTATTCTACCTTTGCCAATAAGGGGAAACGAGCTGATGATCATCTTATAACAAAAATAGAAGGTCCAACGGGAAATATTATTGCTGAACATAAAAAGAAGGTCGTACAAGTAACAACGAAAAAAGTCGCAAATGAAATAACCTCCATGCTTTTAAATGTTGTGGAATCAGGAACGGGTACCGCTGCACAAATTAACGGATCACCTATCGCTGGAAAAACAGGGTCTACCCAGCTAAGCTTTTCAGGCGTTGATGGAACAAAGGATCAATGGTTTGTCGGTTATACGCCTGACCTAGTGGGTGCCATTTGGATTGGTTATGATCAAACCGACCAAGATCATTATTTATCCGGTTCAAGTTCAGAAACAGTCGTTCCAATCTTCAAGAAGATTATGGAGGCGGCCATTCCATATACGGATCAAACATCCTTTTCGGTGAAATCTGTAAATGCTAGAATGCAAGGAGAACAAGACGCAGAAGAAACGCAAGAAGCAATTAAGGAAAAAGCAGAAAAGATTGAGCAAGTGATTAAAGAAGAGAGCTCAAAATGGAGCCAAGTGATAGATAAAATGAAAGAGGACGTAAAAACTTTCGGAGGGTTATTGAAGGACAAACTCCAAGAACTTAATCAGTAGTGTGATAAAAAAAGGAAGCCTCCTGAGCTTCCTTTTTCATTGCTTATTCAGATTCATTTCCAAACATGCTTTCGTACTTTTCATTGTCAAACTGACCGTTTGGCTGATCGATGACACCACTATTATAGGCATCCATAATTTGTTCACTAACGCTGCTCTCGCCTTGCTGGTCGTAAATATAATGCGACTGCCCTTTCATCTCTTCCTTTTTCATTGATTTTGAGCTCCTTTAAAGTGTATTTTCCCGCCTCTATTATTTTTCGAAAAATTGCTACAGATATACATGAATTGGGTATTGTATAATAAAAGTGAAGGAGGAGATGAACATGAGTCTTACGTATAAAAAGATATTAGTTGCTGTGGATGGTTCTAAAGAAGCAGAATGGGCTTTTAAGAAATCAATCGAAGTGGCCAAACGGAACAATGCAACTATTTTATTAGCTCACATCATCGACACTCGAACTTTTGCAACCGTTGAAGCCTATGACCGTACGATTGCGGAAAGAGCAGACAAGTTTGCTACAGAGCTAATGGAAAGCTACAAAGAGCAGGCATTGAATGCAGGAGTTCAACATGTAACCTACGAGATTGATTATGGTTCTCCAAAGGTGAAAATTCCTAAAGACTTAGCGAAAAAGCATGAAGTGGATTTAATTATTTGTGGAGCAACAGGCTTGAATGCGGTAGAACGATTTTTAATCGGAAGCGTATCCGAACATATTACCCGTTATGCACGCTGTGATGTTTTGGTTGTTCGTACTGAAAAAGAATAAATAGCACAGAAAAGCACGCTTTAATCATTAGCGTGCTTTTCTTGCTTTATCTTTGATTTTGCTTTGACAATGGCCTCTTCTACCTGAGCAAACCCTGTTCCCCCTGCTGAGTTTCTACGTTTCACTGCAGTGACTGGGTTTAACACCTCATATATATCATTCTCAAATAGTGGATTTGCTTCCTTATATTGTTCTAGTGGTAAGTCAGCCAAATAGCATTGACTTTGAACGCATGTAAGCACGAGCTTTCCTACGATTTCATGAGCTTCACGGAACGGGATTCCTTTCCCTGATAAATAATCAGCAAGCTCTGTCGCATTAGAGAAGTCTTGCTTTGTAGCAACTTCCATTTCGTTTGTATTCACTTTCATGGTTTCAACCATTCCAGCGAAAATTTTCAATGAGCCAGTAATTGTCTTTACCGTATCAAACATGCCCTCTTTATCTTCCTGCATATCCTTGTTGTAAGCAAGCGGCAGACCCTTTAAAACCGTTAGCAAGCCAAAGAGATTGCCATATACTCTTCCTGTCTTTCCACGGATTAACTCAGCCATATCAGGATTTTTCTTTTGCGGCATAATGCTAGATCCAGTCGTAAAGCTATCATCAAGCTCAATAAAGCGAAACTCTTGACTTGACCATAAAATAAACTCCTCAGCAAGTCTTGATAAATGCATCATCAAGATGGAGCTTCCAGACATAAATTCCAATATAAAATCTCGGTCACTAACAGCATCTAAACTATTCTCATAAATACTAGAAAACTCTAGTAGGCTAGCTGTAAGTTCACGGTCAATAGGAAATGTAGTTCCGGCTAAAGCTCCTGCACCTAGTGGAGATTTATTAATTCTCTTAATACTTTCTTGGAATCTCTCTTTGTCACGCTCAAGCATCCAAAAATAAGCAAGCAAATGGTGAGCAAAAGAGATAGGCTGTGCTCTTTGTAAGTGTGTATAGCCTGGCATGACGGTTTCTACATGCTTTTCGGCCTGCACTAACAGACTTTGCTGCAGTCCTTCAATCAGTTCAACAACATGCAAAGTTTCCTTACGTAAGTACAAATGCATATCTGTTGCCACTTGGTCATTTCTACTTCTTCCTGTATGGAGCTTTCCACCAACAGGACCAATTAACTGGATAAGCTGACTCTCAAGATTTAAGTGAATATCCTCTAATTCTACGGAGAATTCAAGTTCATCATTGATTGCCTTTTCTTGTAAAACCTTTAGCCCATCAGTAATTTGAGCTGCTTCCTCGTGCGATATAATACCGCACGAAGAGAGCATACTTACATGTGCTAAACTACCTTGAATATCTTCTAGGACTAGCTCTTTATCAAAGGAAATGGAGGCTCCAAATTCGTCTACCCATTCCTCTGCTGTTTTGGTAAAGCGTCCTCCCCAAAGCTTTTTCACACAGTCACCTTCTTTTGTTGCACTTGTGATTGAACCTTAGTTGGCAGACCCCATAGTTGGATAAAACCAACCGCAGATTGATGGTCAAACTGATCTTCTGCTGTATATGTTGCTAATTTTTCATCATACAAGGAGTAAGCTGACTTTCTTCCTTCAACAATCGCATGACCTTTAAATAGCTTCACACGAACGGTACCTGTTACATACTTTTGCGTTTCCTTAAGGAATGCTTTTAAAGCAATAGTTAGTGGAGAGAACCAAAGTCCATCATAAATCACTTCAGCAATCTTCTTGCTAATAATTGGTTTAAAATGAGCTACTTCCTTCACAAGTGTTAAGTCTTCAAGCTCTTTGTGTGCTTTTAATAATGTCATCGCTCCTGGGCACTCATACACTTCACGAGATTTAATTCCCACAAGTCGGTTTTCTACATGGTCGATACGGCCAACACCATGCTTACCAGCCAATCCATTTAATTCTAAAATAAGTTGTGAAAGTGGGTAGCTCTTTCCGTTTAAGCTAACAGGAACTCCACTAACAAACTCAATTTCAACGATATCCGCTTGATCTGGTGTTTGCTCAAGTGGCAATGTAATATCGTATGCACCTTCTGGTGGTGCTGCCCAAGGATCTTCTAATACTCCACATTCCGCTGCTCTTCCCCAAAGATTTTGGTCAATAGAATATGGGCTATCTAAGTTGATCGGAATTGGAATTCCGTTGTTCTTTGCATACTCAATTTCCTCTTCACGAGACCAGCTCCACTCACGTACTGGAGCAAGAACCTTTAAATCAGGGTTTAACGCAGAAATGGATACTTCAAAACGAACTTGGTCGTTTCCTTTTCCAGTACAACCATGCGCTACCGCAACTGCTCCTTCTTGCTCAGCAACTTCTACTAATTTTTTTGCAATTAGCGGACGAGATAGTGCTGATACAAGAGGGTACTTATCTTCATACATCGCTTGTGCTTGCAGTGCAACCAATGCATATTCATGCGCGAATTCTTCTTTTGCATCAATCACGTACGATGATACCGCACCTACCTGCAATGCTTTCTCTTTAATAAAGTCTAAATCTTTACCTTCTCCTACATCCAAACAACACGCAACTACTGCATAACCTTGATCTTGAAGCCATTTTACTGCTACTGATGTATCTAATCCTCCTGAATAAGCAAGAACAACTTTTTGAACTGACATGGTAATCCTCCTAATATCGAATAAATATTCAAATGATTTATATTTTTATACTTTAATAATATGTATACAAATGTAACAATTTTTCTTCCTATTTTCAATACTTATTCTTAAAAATGTATAAAAATTTATTAAAATTTTTCTCAAGCTTTCGTCTGGAAGGCATGAAAAGACTGTAGTAGAATGATTATAAGATGAAAGGAAGGAGCTTTTAATGAATAAATACTTTGAATTAAATGAAAGATTAGGTATCAAGCTCCCTGCTTTGCATAAAAACTGGGAGGATTATACCTTTCATACACAGCAAAGCATTCTGTTGGAGTGGGAGAAAATTAGAGGATATATTCCAGATCGAATTGCAGAACTAGAAGAACATATTAATATGAAGCAAGCCTCTTTATCAGATGAAAGTGATTTTCGGAAATCATGCCAATTAAATACTGAAATTGCTGAACTCGCTTCCATCATTAATGATTTATGGCTGTGGTATAGAACAAACCAGGATATTGGCGGAAAAGCCCACCATTAAAAGAACCTTCAGACGGCCTGAAGGCTCTTTTTATTCTTTATTATTTTTTTATATACTCTAGCGTGTTTGAATGATCGTTTCTCAATGCATCAATAATTTCCTCGTCCGGCTGGACAAGAGGCACCTTTTCTTTTCCCGATTTTTTATAAATCGATCTCACTTCAGATCGAGAGTCTACTACCTTCCACTCATCATTTACCTTGCTGATTGACAAATCAATGATCCCTAAATGATTCCCCCAATATCCAGCTTGAACTAATGCCGTATTACGGATGGTGCCTTTTTCAATATTAATAAATTGTTGCTGTAAAAAATAATCATCATTCGGAAATAGAGAGTGGCTATGACCATATAGGATCGCATCAATTCCTGCCACTTCTGTTAACGCCATGACACTATTTTCATTTTTGTTTACTACACCCTCATCGGCAGCCAGGCCAGCATGGGCTAAAACGATAATGATGTCCGCACCTTTTCCCTTCATAATCGGTATGAAATGTTTAGCTGAAGACACCATGCTTTTTATTTTAATTTTTCCCTTAAAATGCTCCTCATCCCACTTGGCTGCAATAGGAGTAATTAACCCAAGTACACCGACCTTGATATTTTGTTCAACCCCCATTGTATCTGTAAATCTTTTATCTAATATGAGGTACGGATTAAAATAGTTGATATCATCAAATGCGTGTAAATTATGATCTTCCACATAAATATTAGCATTTACATATGGAAAATCAGCTCCCCGTAAGCTCGTTTGCAAGAAGTCTAAACCGAAATTAAACTCATGATTTCCAAGTGTTGCTCCGTCATATCGGAGACGATTTAACGCCTTAAATGCTGGATGGATAAAGCTTTGGTCAAATTGATACGTTTTAGAAGCAAGCTCAGCTAATGCACTTCCTTGAATTAAATCACCATTATCAAATAAAAGCGTATTTTTTGCTTCCTTTCTTGCTTCTTTAATCAAACTTGCCGTCCTTGCAAATCCGAATTCTACTGTTTTTTGATTGTTTCGATAATCATAATCCATCATATAACTATGTAGATCTGTCGTCTCGAGTATACGTAGTTTAATTGAAGGAGGAACTGGCTCCTCTATTGCCATCATTTGCTCAGCAGGTGATGCAATAAGAAAGGCAAAAATTACGAAAAAGAATAAATTTCTCATCTAGCCACCTTCTAATGTAAGAAGTGATTGATTTATTACTCTTCCCAAACTGCCCTTCAATTAACCAAAAAAAGTGAGAACTAGTGTCTCACTTTTTTACAAATCTTTTTTCAATTCTCTAACTATATGGCCAAGCTCAGGAAGAATTAATTTATTCATCGCAAGCCCTACTGCCCCTGTTGAACCTGGTGTTGAAAAAACCGCTTTATTTTGGATAACACCAGCAATCGCTCGAGATAAAATAGCAGCAGAGCCGATGTCCTCTGTATAGCTTAGCATTCGAAATAATTCTCCAAACCCACTTATTTCTTTTTCAAAAAGCGCCTGAACCGTTTTTATCGTTACATCCCGTTTCGCAATACCAGTACCGCCATTTGTTAATATAATATCGACCCTGTCATCGACACAACCCCGAAGAACTTCCCTTGTAATTTCCTCTCGTGAATCTTTAACAATCACGTAATCTCCAATAACATGACCATTTTCCTTCAACAAGGATATCATGAGCTGGCCACTTTTATCGGTTTCCTCAGTTCTTGTATCACTCACGGTAATTACTTTACATGTTACAGAGCTTGGTGCAGTTTTCTTGTGCTCATCTTTACTCATCGTATGTATTCTCCTTTTCTGCTAAATAACGCAATTGATAATAGGAATGAGCAAAATCTGTAACTTTACGTGTTAATTGATAATTGCTACCTGCCCCAATGGCCATGGATAGAATAGGAATTCCTTGTAAGGTCTTATTTTTAAAGAAAAGAATCGCAATCGATTTAAAGATTTGCTTCAGAGGTTGTTCCATCCATGTTATATCTGTAAGTTCTTCTTTTCCCTCATAAAAATATTCTCTATGTTTTCCAATATCCTGCTGTAACTCTTCCCAGCTATACACCTGCATTCGGACTGGCAGAGTTGCCGCATGAAATACTTTCAATGAATTCATCATTTCAAATGGAGTATTAACTTCGTATCCATAGGTCATAGCAATTAGTTGAATCACTCGAAGATTGATCACTGTAACTGCTGGAAGATCCACCCCCAATAAAAGAGCCCCACCAGTTCCAGACATTCCTCCTTGAGCAAAGGAATAAAGTCTATGTCTCGAAATTTGTTGCTCGGCAATGTACTGGAGCTGATCAATACTTAATTGTTTCAAATCCTCAATTTGCGTAATACTTTGGTCGAATACTCTTCCAGCTGATAGGATTCGTTCTTTCGCATCGAACTGAAGTTGACTTCCTTGTATTAATGCATGTAAATGGAATAACCAGCTATCTAAGGCTATGTAAAACTGCTTCTGTGTTTCTTCTGGTAATAGGGAAAAAACTCGTTCGACGTATTTATCATACGTTACTTCAAGATCATTAGGAGAATAGCTGTAAAGACTCTCTTCCCATTCTTTAATTCTGGCCATCACTTGTTTTTCACGACTTGTCAAAGCCATTGCCTTCCCTCCTTCTTAACTAGCTTAAGTATAGCATACTCATTGTTTTTGGAGAAAAAGCAAAACAGGCAAATGCCTGATCAGCATTTGCCTGTGTATAAGAATAATATTAAGCTAATTTTACAACATCACGTGCAATCATAACTTCTTCATTCGTAGGAATGACGATTACTTTTACCGGAGAATGCGGATAGTTAATAAACGCTTCTTCTCCACGTGTCTTGTTAAGAGCTGGATCCCAATATACACCCATAAACTCTAAGCCCTGAAGTACACGTGCACGAATTGCTTGGCTGTTCTCACCAATACCTGCTGTAAAGATGATTGCATCAACACCATACATGCGAGATGCATAAGAACCGATATACTTGTGGATTCGGTTACCGAATACTTCTAACGCTAATTCCGCACGTTCATTCCCTTTCTCAGCTTCCAACTCAATATCACGAAGGTCACTTGAGAATCCTGATACACCTAACATTCCACTCTTTTTATTAAGGATATCTAATACTTCATCAGCACTGTTTCCTGTTTTCTCCATAATGAATGGAATTAACGCTGGGTCAATATTTCCTGAACGAGTTCCCATTGTTACACCAGCAAGTGGAGTGAAGCCCATCGATGTATCAATTGACTTACCACCTTCAATTGCTGCAATACTTGCACCGTTTCCTAAGTGACAAGAAATCAAGCGAAGCTGTTCAAGTGGACGACCTAATAATTCTGCTGCACGCTCTGACACATACTTATGTGACGTACCGTGGAAACCATATTTACGAATGCCATATTCTTTATAATACTCGTAAGGCAAGCTGTATAAGAAAGAGCTTTCTGGCATCGTTTGATGGAAGGCTGTATCAAATACAGCAACCGCCGGCACATTTGGAAGTACTTGTTGGAAAGCACGAATTCCAGTAATATTAGCAGGATTATGAAGAGGTGCTAGCTCTGATAAATCTTCAATCTTACTTAAGACTTCATCTGTAATTAAAACAGAGTCATTGAATTCTTCCCCACCATGAACGACACGGTGACCAATACCATTTATTTCTTCAAGTGACTTAATAATTCCAGATTCAGTTAGCTTATTTAAAAGCATTTTAACTGCAACCGAATGATCAGGAATATCTGTAACCTCTTCCACCTTTTCACCATTTACAGAAATCGTGAAAATTGAATCCTTAAGACCAATACGCTCTATTAGCCCTTTTGTGATCACATCTTCATTCGGCATTTCGAATAATTGAAATTTCAGTGATGAACTTCCTGCGTTAATCGCAATTACCTTTGACATATTATAAGTACCGCTCCTTTTTTAAAGAAACTCTCAATACGCTAATACAAATTTATTTTGCACTAAGTCGCTCGTTTCTATCTCTCCATTCCCCATTTAATCACTGCCTCACATACATTTCAAGAACAAGCTAATTTTGGTATCGGTTACAGAATAAAGTAATTATATTCTGAAAATAAGACAAAAAACCGATAGCCTTTTTATCAGCTATCGGTTCCTTCTTATTTGTTTTCTTTTATCCATATTTCAATGTTTCTAAGCATTCTCTCCACTTCTTGTCCTTTAGAGAGTGTCGGTATGTTGACAAGTAGTACCTGCTTAGGTGGCTTTATATCTCCCCCTAGTTTTTGCAGGATTAAAATGCTTTTTGCTGCTTGTTTATTTTTAAACATGGTCATTGGTAATTGCAGAATTCCTTGGATATGAGCCTGTTCCTTTAAGAAAGCATGAAGCTTAGGCGCCTCTTCACTTTCAAATAAACCATTGGGGATAATAAAAAATAAATATCCGCCAGCCTTCGTATGTTTCACACTTTGCTCAATAAACAAATGATGGGCGTAAGAATGCCCTTCAGATGACTTCAACTGATAATCCTGTGCTCGAACATCATTTGGATAATAGCCAACTGGTAAATCTGCCACGACTGCATCAACAGGATCAATAAATAAAGGTTCTAAACTATCCTGATTGAACAATTCAATTTGATGTTCTTGAAGATTAGCATTCACGTAAGAAAGATGAATTAATAAATCATCTATGTCTACTCCAATTGCATTTACCTTTTTATTCATTTGATGGTTCATTACCGTTGTAAGCAAGTTTCCTGTACCAACTGCAGGGTCAAGCAATCTGAAATTAGTGGATTGAACAAACTTATCCACTAAATATCCAACTAACATCCCCACTGCGTCTGGAGTCATTTGATGGTTTGGTTGTACACTTTCCTTCATTCCTTTTAAAATAGCTAATTGATACGCCTTACGTAATTCTTCAGCTGAATATTTATCGGGGCGAAACGCTTCGTAGCTTTTCTTTAATCTCTTTAGTGTTAATTCACTTAACTCTTCTTGTAATACGGATTGTTGAAATAAGTTTTCACCTGTTTCTGCTAATGCCTCTAGGTATGTACAATTTAGCTCCTCCTGTAAAATAGAAGCCGTCTCATTAAATAATGTAAATAAATCTTCTAAAGTAGAAGGTGACATAGTTCTTCCTCCTGAAAAATTCATATCTTCTATTGTATCTAGCTTAGGGAAAGAAGGCAATTTTAAAGAGATGTAAAAAAGCCTCGAAGGTGATCGAGGCTTTCTGATCTTGATTATTGTGCTGCTTTAGCTGCTTCTACTGCTGCTTCATAGTTTGGATGATCTGTCGCTTCACTTACGTACTCTACGTAAGTTACTTTGTCATTTGAGTCAATAACAAAGACAGCACGAGCAAGAAGGCGTAATTCTTGGATAGCCACGCCATATGCTTCTCCAAAAGAAAGATCTCTATGATCAGAAACTGTTTGTACCTTATCAATACCTGCAGATGCACACCAACGCTTCTGCGCGAAAGGTAAGTCAACGCTAACCGTTAGAATTTGTACATTATCTAACTTCGCTGCCTCTTCGTTAAAACGACGAGTTTGAGCATCACATACTCCTGTATCAATAGATGGTACGACACTGATTAGACGAACTTTACCTTTGCTATCAGCTAAAGTAACTGGTGATAAATCATTAGCTAAAACTGTGAAATCAGGTGCTGTGTCGCCCACTTTCACTTCTTGACCTAATAGTGTAACAGGATTCCCCTTAAATGTAATTGATGCCATAAAAAAATTCCTCCCTTTCCATTATATGTACACAAAAATCATAGCCCGTCCAACAAAATTTTGCAAATAATTACGCTCATTTTTCAAAGAAAAAGGTTAACTTCCTAACAGGAAGTTAACCCGTTACTCTTATATTTGTAAATCATGTTTAGGACCATTGTACTCACTTGGATTTGGCTGTTGGCTATCTTCGCTACTTTGATCCTTATTTTTTGACATCATCTGTTGAATTTTATCCACTGCTTGAGGAGCAAGATCCAAAATCTTTTCATACAAATGTGTACTCTCATCAAGGTGAACCATTTTTACCTCTTTGGAATTAACAATTAAGAAAGCAATAGGAGTAATAGAAACTCCTCCACCGCTACCTCCACCAAATGGGTGCTTTGAAGCTTCTTCCTTCCCGTTATCAAGAGTAAACTCACTACCACCTGCAGCGAATCCGAAGCCAACCTTTGAAACAGTTAAAATAACACTGCCATCGGGCGTTTCAACAGGATCACCAATGATTGTATTTACATCAATCATTTCCTTTAGATTTTCCATCGCTGTTGTCATTAACCCTTGTATTGGATGCTCAGACATTTAAACTCCTCCTTATATGGGTTTAGATTTTTCATTAGATAAAGTAGATAACGGCTTTGTTTTAAAATTAGGCCGTCCACCCTTCCAAAATTTAATCAGTTTAATTCCTGCTAACATAGCATGCCCGATACGAAATTGAATCATACATGTAAAGGAGGTTTGAGATATCGGCATTTGAAAGTGAGGGGTAACGGTGATTTGCGGAAGATTCCTCATTCGCATATACGTACTTAGAACGCCAATAAGACTCCCTTTTGCCGCCCAACATGCCCCAGTAATCATCCCCGTATATGCAGCGTTACCAACACCAATAACGGAGTCCCATTTTATATCTTTAAGTGTTACTTTTTTTAGAAACTTGCGGATGATTGTATGCAACCCTACAACATGCTGTATTAAGACCTCAATATCTTTAAAGCTATCTATAATCTCTTTTGGTGAAAACTTACTTGTTTCTTCATCCTTCACTTGTTCTTTTGCACCAGGCTCTTTTTTTGTTTTGACAACAACTGTTGGTGAATCATCATCTATTTGAATGACTGGAATTTCAAGTTTGTATTGAATAAGACCAAATAAAGCTTTGAATTTAATTTTTAAATGGTCATTATCTTGTCCATGATAGAAGTGGATAAACACCTTTAGTTTTAAAAAAAGGATAAGCAAAAATAAAAGCAATAAGATCATTAGGATTAAAAGTAGCCACTTCATTACTCTCACACCCTTCCGCATACCATTATCGACAATATAAAAAAAAATAAACCTACCAACGGATTTGTTGATAGGTTTATTCATTATTGATCGTGAACAACAGTGGTATCTGCAAATAAATCATGTATTCCTTGTTTTTTAGGTAGAAACGCAACGACCACATATAAAATTACAATAAACGTAGAAATAAATCTACCAATCCACTCCCGAAATAGCACCGTGCTCCACGTTAGCTTTTCACCATGTAAATGAATCACACGTAAACCAAAAACCATTTTACCTAACGTTTGACCGAAGAATTTTGTCATTAATACAAAATATCCATAAAACGTCAGAGCTGTAGCGATTGTAATTGGAGATAAAAAGTCACCACTATGCAAATCTAGACCGATGGCTCGAAAGAACGGATTGATAAGGATACGATCGATGCTACCAATCACAAGTAGATCTAATAAATATGCCCAAAATCTCATCCAAAAGCCTGCAAACCGTGCATTGGAGAAAATGGTGTATCCTGCTTGAGAGGGAGCTGGTTGTTCCTCCCAATCCATTTGTTCTTTGTCTAATTGATTGTTATCCATATGTCACCCTCCTTATTCCGCATACATATACATCAGTCTTGGAGAATTAGGCTGTGACAATAGCTTCATTAGTCCAGTCATCTCTAAATCTTTCCCAACCATTTTACTCGCTGCCATACTGAATAATGAACCAAATCCAAAGTTCTCACTGTAGCTAACTACCTGTGCTCCAGCTAATTTTTCATTTTTCTTCATAGCTTCTGTTACATCCTCAAAATATCCAAAATCATCAATTAAACCAATTTCTTTTGCTTGTCTTCCATCATAAATTCGTCCATCTGCAATCGATCTCACTTCTTCTTCGGACAATCCTCGGCCAGATGCAATCACATCCACAAAGCCTTCGTAAGAGTTGTTAATCATCGTTTGAAGAATATTTTTTTCCTCTTCCGTCATCTCTCGCGAAGGACTCATAATGTCCTTAAACTCTCCACTTTTGATTGTTACAAATTCCACACCATATTTTTCGGCTAATCCTGCGTAATTAACTCCTTGCATAATAACTCCTAATGAGCCCGTTAACGTTTCAGGACTGGCGTAAATTTTATCAGCAGGGGCAGAAATATAATAGCCGCCTGAAGCTGCCATCGACCCCATTGATATGTAGATTGGTTTTTTGGTTTCTTCAGAGATTTCTACGAGCTTGTCATGAATCTCAGCACTTTCAACCACGCCGCCACCAGGTGAATTAACCTTTAGAATAATCCCCTTTACATCTTTATCTTCTTTCACATGTTCCAAGTTCTCCATAAAGGCTGAATGATTATATCCAGGTGACTGGAAAAATGATGTTACATCCCCTGTGTCTTGAATCGCTCCATTTACTTCTAGTACGGCAATTTTCTTAGAAGCATTTCCTTCCTCAATAACTTCCTCAATAAAAGGTTCTTCTGTGGCCGAAAACACCTCTGTCCATGAGCTCTCGATGTTGCTAAAGGCCATCGAAGAGAGTGCATTTGTCACCCAAGAAAATACTAATAATACTACAGCAATACCGAGTGCTGCCCAACGCTTTCCATTCATCTATGATCCTCCTTTTTCCACTTCCCTCTACTATTACGGTTCTCCTTTTAAAATGTTTCAAAAACAGGTAAACTAATTTCTGTAGCCTACATTTTAGCAAAAAAAAGATATAATGGTAAATTCAAACTTGTCTGGAGGAAATTATAATGTCTAACCGTCGAAATATTTTTTTCTATCACAAAAAAGATTCGGATATGTTAGAAACGGTTTCACCACTTTATGAGCTTGCAGGAAAGCAAGGATTTACAGTAGTCAAAGATCACAAAGACGCAAATATTGTTGTCAGTATCGGTGGGGATGGAACGTTCTTACAAG
The DNA here is from genome assembly GCA_011524525.1 of Bacillus sp. (in: firmicutes). GTDB lineage: Bacteria > Bacillota > Bacilli > Bacillales > Cytobacillaceae > Robertmurraya_A. The sequence goes on from WTKE01000088.1 coordinate 16,438, forward strand.
CTGTTAGAAAAACCGGCTTTCGTGAGGACTGTTTATATGCAGGTATTTCTACAACTGAAAGTTTAAAAGTTTACTGTGACTTCCATATTAATGAAACAGATAAAATGATTGAGGCAACGACAAATGAACAAATTGAAGTAAGACGCTATCCAACCATTGATGTTTTGGTTGATGGACAGATGTCCTTTCAATGCCTAAACGAGTTTAGTATTCGCTCTTCTATTATTAAAACATTCGTTCTAGAAGTATTTATTGATGATCTTCATTTCGAAACCTTCCGTGGAGACGGGATGATCGTTTCCACACCAACAGGCAGTACAGCATATAGCAAATCGGTCAATGGAGCAGTTGTAGACCCATTCTTACCGTCGATCCAAGTAAGTGAGCTTGCGTCCTTAAATACGAATTATTACCGTACACTAGGATCGCCCTTTATCTTAAGCGGAGAAAGAAAGCTTTCCTTAAGAGTTGTACAAGATGGAAACGATCACCCAACGATGGGCATGGATAATGAAGCCCTCAGCTTACAACATGTTGAGAGAGTGGATATCCAACTTAGTGAAAAAAGAATTAAAACAGTGAAACTAAAGGACAATTCATTTTGGGAGAAAGTGAAGAGAACATTCTTATAATTTGATTTCGGGGGCTTTGGACAAGCCCCCATTTAGGAGGTTATCAATTGATCATAAAACAAAGAACGGTACCGAAAGAACTCTTGATTTTAAGGTACTTAGATAAACGAATGAATTTATTAGAGGTTGATCGGCTTGAGAAATTGGAAAAAGGGTACGCCGGAGAATTGCAGTGGGATTACCTAATGACTAATGGGGTATCATCCTCTAGTTATTTAATGATGAATGATTTATTACTTACAAATAGTGGTGGACATACATTTCAAATTGACTCATTGCTCTTGAAAAGGAAGTTTATCATTTTTGAAGTGAAAAATTTTGACGGAGAATATTTTATAGAAAATAATCGTTGGTATACGATTAAGAAAGTGGAAATCCAAAGCCCCCTCATACAACTCCAGCGAACCGAAACCGCCTTTAGAAGATTATTAAAAGACCTAGGCATAAACATCCCCGTTGAAGCTTATCTAGTATTTGTAAACCCCGAGTTCACTCTCTTTCATGCACCCATTCATTCTTCAATGTTACTACCAAGTCAAATAAATCGTTTTATACAAACTGCAAAGCGAGATATTTATAGTATCACTGCACAGGACGAAGCTCTTGCAGAGAAAATTGTCTCATGCCACTTGGATAAGAACCCCTTTGAACGATTGCCTAATTATAGTTATCAAGAGCTAACAAAAGGAATTCCTTGCTCCTTATGTGGAAAGTTTCTATTTCCATTTAGTCAATCATATATATACTGTAAATCTTGCGGTTATAAGGAATCAGTTGAAGCAGCTGTACTAAGAAGCGTTGTCGAATATCAAAAACTGTTTCCTGATAAACAGTTAACTACTAGTCATGTATCTGACTGGTGCGGAGGGGTGGTGTCCGAAAAATCTGTACGACGGATACTAAACAAACAATTTATTAGTCAAAGCTCAAAGCGATACACTTACTTTATTTAGAACTGGTTTTTTTCGTTGAACTAGTAATTTTCTTTCTATTTTACCGCTTCACCTGTTCTCCCACCCAACTGGGCAATTAGAACTTCTCTATTTTACCGCTTCACCGGTTTCCCCACCCAACCGGGCAATTAGAGCTCCCCTATTTGACCACTTCACCTGTTTCCCCACCCAACCGGGCAATTAGAACTTCTCTATTTTACCGCTTCACCTGTCCCCCCATCCAACTGGGGCAATTAGTACCTCATTAACTTATCCGTTTATAGCACAAACCACAGTTAAAAAGCTGACTGCCAAGCAGTCAGCTTCTCCTTTCCCATTATGCCCCAAATCTTTTTCGGACAGGTCGCAGTGTGTTTGTAAATAATTTCGTTTTTGATAACGAGTAAATGGTAAGCGCGGACCAGATAAAGATAAATGCTTGTAGGTGGTGTTTTGTAAATTGCTCTCCATATACAAGTACACCCAATATAAGTGTAATCGTTGGCGCGATATATTGCAGCAATCCTAACATGGATAACGGAATCTTTTGCGCTCCTTTAGCAAAATACAGAAGCGGCAAGGCAGTCGCTGTTCCAGCTCCGACCAATAAAAGATCGGTTGTTACAGAACCTGCAAATAACGAATGCTCCCCATTAAAAAATAAGAAAGCCATATATGCTAACGCAAATGGGGTAACGACCATCGTTTCTAATGTTAATCCTACAGCAGAATCAACTTTAATCATTTTCTTCGCCAGCCCATATACCCCGAAGGATAATGCTAATACAATCGAAATCCACGGAAACTTCCCGTACGAAACTCCTAAAATAAGTACCCCAATTCCTGCGATGATAAAGGATACATACTGAGCAGTAGAAAGCTTTTCTTTTAAGAAAATAACCCCTAACAGAACACTGACTAACGGATTTATATAATACCCCAGGCTCGCTTCAATCATTTGATGATGATTCACTGCCCATATATAGATAAACCAATTAGTACTAATTAGAAAAGATGCGATAATTAGTGCATACATTTCTTTGCGATTGTGTTTGAAGCTTTTTAGGACGGAAAATAAATTTCCGATCTTTTTTGAAAAAAATAAAACCACCATCATAAATATGAAGGACCAAAAGATACGATTGGCTAAAATATCTTCTGCATTCACATGATCAAGTAGCTTCCAGTAAATCGGTAGAATTCCCCATAATAAATACGAAAGGCCCGCTTGAAACGCACCTGTTTTTATTTCATTTCTCTCCATGAGTACCCTCTATTCTTTCTAGACTCGAAACATTTACTTATTATAAGGGGAAAATTCAAATCATGCTATACATTTTCACAAAAAAAAGAGAGGAGAACTTGGGTTCTTCTCTCATACCTATTATTTAGTTTTGACTTGCCAACTCCTGCTCTTTCTTTCTTAACTCAACTCTGCGGATTTTTCCAGAGGTTGTTTTCGGCAATTCTTTGATAAATTCAATTTTTCGTGGATATTTATATGGAGCTGTTAACACTTTGACATGGTTTTGAAGGGTGCTAATTAACTCTGGATCTTTTTCATCTATTTCTTCTTTTAGAACGACAAACGCTTTTACGATACTTCCTCGTACTTCATCTGGACTTGCTACTACAGCGCATTCCTTCACAAAAGGATGCTTCACAAGAGCGTCTTCGACTTCGAACGGTCCAATCGTATAACCAGAACTAATTATAATATCATCGCCCCGGCCTTCAAACCAGAAATACCCGTCTTCATCCTTCTTTGCTTTGTCACCTGTTATATAGTAATTCCCACGGAATTGCATGGCGGTTCTTTCGGCATCCTTGTAATAATTCCTAAATAGGGCTGGAGTATCCACATGGACTGCAATATCTCCCACTTCTCCTATCTCACAAATCTCACCGAATTCATTAATGATTTCCACACGATTTCCTGGTGTCGGTTTTCCCATCGAACCTGCCTTTAATGTCATCCCTTTTGTAATCCCTACAAGTAATGTGTTTTCCGTTTGACCATATCCGTCACGAACATCCAGCCCGAAATGCTTTTTAAATGTATCAATCACATTTCTATTTAATGGCTCACCAGCAGACACCGCGCTATGAAGGTTACTTAATTGATACTCCTGAATATTTTCTACCTTCGCCATTAGCCGATATTCAGTCGGAGTACAGCAGAGCACGTTTATTTTGTAATCTTGCAATAAGGTCAAGTATTGACTTGGATCAAACTTTCCATTGTAAACAAATCCAGTTGCTCCTGAGCCTAACACTGATAAAAATGGACTCCAAATCCACTTTTGCCATCCAGGTCCTGCCGTTGCCCACACTCGATCTCCTTCTTCGATACATAACCAGTTAGGAGCTGCTGTTCTCAGATGAGCGTAAGCCCAGCCATGCGTATGAACTACCCCTTTTGGATTCCCCGTGGTTCCTGAAGTATAAGATAAGAAGGCCATATCATTACTTCTTGTAGATGCTAATTCCAGTTCCGTAGAAGCCGTCTTCATTTTTTCTTCTAGCGTCATCCACCCATCCGCATTTCCACCAATGACAAACCGTGGGATACGGTTACACTCTTCAATCTCACTAAATTGGTCAATATAAGGATAATAGCTTACAACCGCCTTTACGTCTCCATGTTGAATACGGTATTGAAGGTCCTTTGTACGCAGCATTTCTGAGCTTGGAATTACGACTAGTCCGGCTTTAAGTGCCGCAATATATACCTCATAGGCTTCAATTAATCGAGGAACGACAATGAGAACCACATCGCCTTGTTTTAAACCCTCATTCAAGAAAACGTTTCCAATTTTATTTGCATTCATTAATAAATGTTGATAAGTGATTTGCTGTTTACATCCTTGCTCATCTTCCCAAATAAGGGCAACTCTTTCGTGATCGTCAGAAAATTGTTCCATTTCACTTACTAAATTATATTTTTCAGGTGCTAGTAAATCTTCTCGTTTCACTGCCTCTCCCCCTAAAATATTATCTATGTACTGTCCCTGATGTCACACATTTCATTATACAAAATTATTTAAAAATTTAAAATTGTTTTATAGCAAATAAAAGAGGCACCCCATTTAAGGGAATGCCTCTGTAGCCATTTCTCTATTTAGTTGGAGTGATTATTGTCTTCCGCTCATAGATTGTTGAGCAAAAGAAACTAGGCGTTTTGTAATTTCTCCACCAACAGATCCGTTAGCACGAGAAGTTGTTTCAGCACCTAAGTTAACACCAAACTCAGTAGCGATTTCGTACTTCATTTGGTCGATAGCTTGTTGAGCACCTGCTACAAGTAATTGATTTGAATTGTTGTTGTTTGCCATGTGAATCACCTCCTTGTGAGTATAGAATGTGTCAAACACATGGCCTTCATTCAAATAATCACTTGGAAATTGTTCACAATTTCGTTAGAATAATTCTCCAAATATTTGATCCTTTTTATTATTATCTGGTTTTATTTGAATCGTCTCAACTTTATCAACCGCTTCTTGAATTAACTGCTCAAAGTCAACAAAGCTTTCATAATATTGAACTTTTTCAAGCTTTGGTTTTGTTTTCGGAGCTGCTGGGACAAAGACGGTACAGCAGTCTTCATAAGGCTGAATCGAAATTTGATGGGTATCAATCGTTTTGGCGATATTAATTATTTCAGACTTATCCATTGTGATTAAAGGTCTTAATATCGGGGTAGATGTCACATCATTAATCGCTAGCATGCTTTCTAAGGTTTGACTAGCCACTTGGCCTAAGCTTTCTCCCGTAACGATAGCTAACCCTTCAAATTTGCGGCGAATTTCATCAGTTATACGAAGCATCATCCGTCTTGTTGCCGTCATTGTATAGTTTTCAGGTATTTGCTTTTGAATAAGCTGTTGAATAGCCGTAAAAGGAACGATATGAAGAGTAAAGTAACCTCCATTTAGTAACGACAACTTTTCTGCCAATTCAACTACCTTTTGTTTAGAGCGCTCACTTGTAAAAGGGGGACTAAAAAAGTGAACAGCCTCTATTTCAACCCCTCTTTTCATTGCCATATAACCAGCAACTGGACTATCAATTCCACCTGATAACATCAACATAGCCTTCCCGCTAGATCCGATAGGCATTCCACCTGCCCCCATAATCGTTTCAATTGAGAGGTAAACAGCTTCTGTACGTACCTCAACCTGAACGTCAATGGTTGGGTTTTTCACATCTACCTTTAGATTAGGAACATTTTGTAAAATATGAGAGCCCAGAGCGTAATTTAGTTGCCCCGTATCAAGAGGATATTCCTTATTCGCGCGTCTAGTTGAAATTTTAAAAGTATCTCCTACTTTATATTTGTTTAAGAATAATTGTAAAGCCGCTTCCTTAACTTCCTCAAGCTCCAAGCTAGTCTTGATAACCGGACTAAAGGATTGAATGCCAGGAAGGATTTTTAACTTCTCAATAATTCCCTCACCATTTTCCCCATTTAACAAAATATACATACGGTCCCTAGTTGTCTCAATAACGATGTTAGGAAATTCAATTAGTGCACGCTTGGCACTTCTTTTCAATTTTTCAACGAACTTCGTACGATTTCGACCCTTTGTTGATATTTCACCGTACCTTATTAAAATTCGATTGTAATCCATTAGTGCATAACCTCTCTTAGTTCAGTAACTGTTGTTTGTATGATTGAAATCGCCTTTTTTGCCTCTTCAAGAGTGTTTTCATACGATAAGCTCATGCGAATCGCACTTTCTGCGACGTCCTTTGAAACATTCATAGCCAATAGCGTATGGCTTACGGCCTTCTTTTTTGAAGAACATGCACTTGTCGTCGAGACAATTAAACCTTTCTCTTCTAATGCATGTACAAATACTTCTCCTCTAAACCCTTTTATAGAGAAATTTATGATATGAGGAGCTTGTCCCCTGCTAGGAGTATGAATGACAACATCTTCAAGCGTTTGTAGTTCTTTAAAAAGATAATTTTGAACTTCTAATAGTTGACTTACCTTTGTTTCGTAACTTTGTAAAGTTAGTCTCAATGCTTTTGCCATTGAGACAGCTCCAGCAACATTTTCCGTCCCACTTCGGAGCTTCCATTCTTGATTGCCTCCTGAAAAAAGTGGAGAAATCTCGACCCCCTCACGAACGACTAACACCCCTGTTCCCTTTAACCCATGAAATTTATGTGCTGACATCGAGCACAGATCAATATGATGTTTTTGAATGTCGAGTGCTACTTTCCCAACCCCTTGTACATAATCCACATGAAATAATATTTTTGAGTAGTCTTTTAGCAAATCGCCGATTTCTTCGATAGGCTGAATGGTACCAACCTCATTATTTACATGCATGATCGACACTAATATCGTATCGTGACAAATGGCATCCTCTATTTCGGAAACAGAAACTCTACCTTCCGCATCAACTGGAATGACCGTTATTCTAAACCCTAATTCCTTCAGCTGTTGATAGGCCTCTCTTACAGAAGCATGCTCAACCGCTGATGTAATAATATGTTTCCCTCTGTTTCGAAACATAAGAGCAGTACCTTTAATTGCTAAGTTATTGCTCTCCGTACCCCCGGATGTAAAGTAGACCTCGCTCGGGTTCACCTGTAATAGCTCACCTATTTGTTTTCTAGCTTGAGTTAACAGGCTCTCCGCTTCTACTCCTAATCGATGAATAGACGAAGGATTGCCAAAAAAATCACTTGAAACTTTTACAAATGAATCCACAACTTCTGGAAATGGTTTTGTGGTTGCACTGTTATCAAAATAAATCATGTCTGAAAACCCCTTTTTCTTACCAATCACGGGTAAACTCAACTAACAATGTTATCATATAAATGACAATCAGGAAAACGAATAGGAAAAGACCGCTTCAAAAAAAAGCGGTCTTTTCCATTTAGATCTCTACCTTTTCTTGTAATAAAGCTTCAATTCGCTTTAATGCCCCAGGCTCTACTTCCTCAATAGAGGTTGCAGCAACTTCGAGTGCTACTTGATAATCATAGCTTCTAAAAGCCATTTCTGCATCTACCAAAGCTTTTTGTACAGCCGGATAACTGCTCCGATATCTATTGCCATACTGTATAACCTTTTCAGATAAAAGAACCGTTTCAATGAGCTGAGAGGTATGGTCATATACTTTATCTACCGTCATTACAGCCACCTCTAGATATTTTTGAACAGTAGGTATATTTAGTGGCTTTTCTTCTAGCTTTGATTTTACATTGGAAATGCTCTCTCTTGCATCCTCTAATAAATAACGATATTCTTCTGGAAGACCAGGAATATTGCTTTTATTTACAAGGCGAATGCAATCAGCAATTTTTTTGGAAAGTTCAACAACTGTCTCTCGTGCAGCAATTTCATCTTTTCTAAGTGTTTGTAGTCGTTCAGAGTATTCTTTTTGCTCTAGTGTTAATTTTTCAAGCTCAAGCTTTAACTCAGCTAGCTCATCCTTTAGTATCGTTAGAGCCGTTTCATCACCTATAATTTTGTGTTCTAATACTTCAAATCGTTTCATTAACTGAGCAAGTTTCTTTTCAAACTGTACTTGCCCTTCTACTTCGCTCTCTTCAAGATGATAACTTTGCTGTACTTCCTGCACTTCAACCTTCAATACATTATTTTCTTCTTTTACTGCAAATAACATGCTTCTCGTTGGCTCTTCGTTTTCTATAACAAACCGTTTGGCATTAACCTCTTGTTCCAATAAATCATAAATAACTTCAATTCTTTCCTTTACTTCATCTATTTTCTTTTGAAGCTCATCAATTTCGGTTTGCTCTATTAACTCCAAACATTCATTTACTTCTGAATGAAGACTTTCTATCTCTTCTTCAAAGTGAAGATGTTCTAGTGGGTAGCCTTGATTCTGCATCTCACGGAATCCGTCTCTCAGATTCTCGATTTCTGAAGGAATACTTGATTGACATTCTATGAGTAAATTTGGAATAGCATCCATCTTTTTACTCAATTCATCTGTCTTTGACTGAATTAAAAGCACAATCTCGCGAGCTTGCAGATAATCTCCGTTTTCTGTTCTTTCCTCAAAATTTGTAAAGAATGCTACTATTTCATCAAGCAGTACTTCTAACTTCGCTTCTGCACGTCCAAAATTATGACGATGTGCAAGAAGAGTTTTCCGGCGCTCACGATACACCTCTTTTAGCTCTTCAATTTCTATTCTATTCTTCTCTTCACTTCCAACTAATTCATTGATTTCGTCAAGTAACTTTTGTATTTTATCTTCCGTTTCTTTTAAATGAGAATCAATGGCCCGCTGAACCTGTTTGGCTTTATTAAAGCGGTAGCGGTCAATGTATTCCTCCGCATCAAATAGATACTCTTCTACCTCTGGAAGCTGACTAGTTACGATGTCATCCCAATCATTTCTCCAGTTCTCGAATAGTTCTTCTGTTTCACCCGTCATATTAAGCTGTTTTACCTTCGACATTTCATCAAGGACCGGGCGATTCGTAATATCTATTTTCCAGTTCTCTAGACGGTCAATTTCTTTATAAAGCTTTTTTTTCATCGTATATCCAATCACGTACAGAGCTAGTAAAAGAACTAAGCCCCCAATTATGTACTCCATGTTAAGCCCCCTGTTCTCATCCGAGCTACATTTATGTTATCTATAATAAAGGTTCATATAAATGTATTTTCAATGCTCTTATGATACCATGTAAACGACATTTTTTGACTATTAATTTCAAATTTTTTGTACTAAAATTTATTTACAATCACTTTAGCTACATCACATCTCTTTTTTCGACAAATACCGCAAAATTTATGAAACAAGGAGGCTTTTTCATCATGCGTGATGGTCATGTTCATTCAAAGTTTTGTCCCCATGGTTCGAAAGATGCTTTTCAAACCTATATTGAGCACGCAATAGAACTTGGAATTACCACTATCTCTTTTACGGAACACGCCCCTCTTCCAGCTGGCTTTACCGATCCAACCCCCCTTCAAGACAGCTCTATGAAAATGGAGGATTTACCGGCATATTTAGAAGAGCTAGCTGTTCTAAGAGAAAAATATAAAGGAAAGATTACCATACATACAGGTTTAGAAGTAGATTTCATTGAGGGATTTGAAAGAGAAACAACAGAATTTCTAAACAAATATGGACCATCTCTAACTGATAGTATTTTGTCAGTTCATTTTTTAAAGCATGAACGAGAATATGACTGTTTAGATTATAGTCCTGACGTATTTGGTGATATGATTACGCGCTACGGTGGGATAGAAAAGGTATATGAATCCTACTACCGAACGCTTTTACTGTCTATAAAATCCAATTTAGGAAGTTATAAACCCAAGCGTATCGGACATATAACTTTAGTGAATAAATTCCAAAAAAAATATCCTTGTCCATTTAGCTTTAACAAGGAAATACAAAGTATATTGATGGAAGTGAAACAAAAAAACTACGAGCTCGATTATAACGGAGCTGGAACAGCAAAGCCGCTATGTCGGGAACCTTATCCGCCGACAGCGATAGCTAACCAAGCCATTCAATTAAACATTCCGATGATATATGGATCGGATGCTCATCAAGCGAAGGAACTCCTTCAAGGATATGAGCAATTACTCCGAAATTAAAACGATTAAAACACTAATTCCTTTGGATGATGGGGAGTTAATACTCCTTCAATCCAGTTATTGATTTCACCAATATATTTCTGTGTAAAATACGGTTCATGAGGAAAAACATGAAGAACTTCTGAGAGATAATGGGTATTTAGAAAAGGCATGGATAAAAGCGATTTGAGTTGGACAATTGTAAAAGTGACAGACACTTGTCTGAACTCTCCTGTTATGATTCCTTCCTCAATGACAGCTTTAAAATAATACTTTTCCTTTGCAAAGTACGTACTCATTATTTCTCGGACAGTTTGTGAATCTATGGACATTTCTCTTAAAATTAATCTTGTCAGCTGCATGTTCTCCGTGTGGTAATTAATAATGCTTTCAGCCATTTTCTGAAGCGTTGCCTTTGCTCCTTGGTCAATACATAAAAATGCTGATTCAAGCTCTGCAATATACGCTTCAAAATACTTTAAAAAGCAATATTCTAGTAGACCATGTTTATTCTGGAAATAGTAGGAGATGTTAGAGACGTTGCTGTTTGCCTTTTGGGCAATATCTCGAATCGTTGTTCCTGAAAACCCCTTCGTGTTAAAAAGATAAATTGCTGCCTCGACAATGGAATCCTTTGAATTTTTCTTCATTTGAAACCACCTCCATCTCTTAATCACAGAAAATAGCCTTATGTATAACATTCTTTATTCGACATTTCTTCTCCTGTATAAAAAACTCGACAAAGTCTACTTATTTTCGCTAAAATATGATAATTACCTATGTGTTTGGAGGGAAAGATATGTTTGAAACAAAGAATTACGCAGGGACGAGAGAGGAAAACTATCGCCTATTAATAAAACAACTGAAATCGCTTCTTGAAGGTGAAACGAACTCGATTGCCAACTTGAGCAATGCGTCATCTCTATTAAATCAATTTTTGTCGGACGTCAATTGGGTTGGTTTTTACTTAATGGATGAGGACAAAGAATTAGTGCTCGGACCATTTCAAGGTCTGCCTGCATGTGTAAGAATTCCTCTTGGTAGGGGTGTTTGCGGAACTAGCGCAAAAGAAAGAAAGACGATTTTAGTAGAGGATGTCCATCAATTCCCTGGTCATATTGCATGCGATGCAGCTTCTCAATCAGAAATTGTTGTTCCTATAATAAAAGAAGGACAACTCCTGGGAGTTCTAGATATAGATTCACCTAGCAAAAACCGTTTTGACACAATAGATCAAAAAATGCTTGAGCAATTTGTTGATGAATTAATTAATCATTTATAAAAGAGGCAGATGGTCTGCCTCTTTTTTATATGAAAGCATTCAAAGCTTGATCCAAATCTTCCTGAATATCTTCCCATGCTTCTAGTCCGACCGATAACCGTATCAAATTATCTTGTATACCCATCTTTTCTCTCTCTGTTTTCGGGACAACTGAGTGGGTCATTGTTGCCGGGTGCTGTATTAAGGTTTCCGCATCACCTAGACTAACAGCAATCTTTATTAACTGTAACCGATTCATAAACTTCTGTGCTTCTTCCACCCCTCCATGCAAAGTAAAAGAAAGTAATCCGCCTGCCTGACGCATTTGTTTTTTCATTATTTTATAGTCTGGATGCTTGCTATCCCCTGGGTAGAATACTTGATTCACAGCCACATGCTCACTTAAAAACGAGTGAATCTTCCTAGCATTCTCACAATGACGATCCATTCTTACTGGTAAGGTTTTCAACCCTCTCAATAGCAACCATGCATCAAACGGAGAAATAATTCCTCCAATATCTTTTTGTGTGGTCATTGCCACCTCTTGAAGAAAACTATGCTTTCCAACAACGATTCCAGCAATCACATCCCCATGCCCACAAATATATTTCGTTGCACTATGAACGACTACATCACAACCAAGCTCAAGAGGTGTCTGCAAATAAGGAGAACAAAACGTATTGTCCACAACAACAGGAATCCCTTTTTCTTTTCCAACTGTAGCAATCATCTCTAGGTCAACAAGCTTCATGGTTGGATTGATTGGGGTTTCTACATAAATGCATGTAGTTTCGGGCTTAATGGCTTGTAAAAGCTGTTCCTTTGTTTCCATCTCTGAAAAGGTATATGTGATTTGATATTTATGATTAAGAATCTTAAGCAAACCAAAAGTACATCCGTAAACACCTTGAGAACAGAGAACATGGTCACCTGCTTTCGTAAGAGAAACTAATACAGCTGACACAGCAGCCATTCCTGAGCCAAATGCTAGAGCAGCTTCCCCTTTCTCAATTGCTGCCATTCTCTCTTCAAGTATAGAAACGGTTGGATTACCCAAACGGGAATAAATATATCCTGAATCTTCTCCAGCAAACCTCTTTTCCCCTTGCTCTGCGGTTGCAAAGCAATACGTAGATGTCTGGAAAATAGGCGGAACTAAGCTGCCTTCAAATGAACTAGCATCATAGCCATGATGAATCACTTCGGTTTCCATCTTAAAAGATTTTTTCTCTCCCATATGCTCCTCCTCCATTTGTAAACGCTTACAATCTTATCAAGGATTACTCATTACTAGCATATGTAATACCGATCCAATTGGAAAGTAAAAAGGAGCTCGAAATTGGCGCTCCTTTTTACTAAGAGGTTACATTTTCTTGAACCACAACTCGATCCTTACCCGTATCCTTTGCCACATAAAGGGCAGTGTCCGCTCGCTTGAACAAGTTTGTAAAATTATCTGGATTGTCCATATTCCAATAGGAAACCCCACAGGAAATGGTTATTGATGGTTTAGATAATTCCCTTACTTTATCTACTAATCGGTTTGCAATACTTATTCCCACCTCAAGTGGGATACGTGGAAGATAAACAGCAAGTTCCTCTCCACCCCAACGGGCCCCAATATCGCTTTCTCTTATATTACTTTTTATAATATCCGCGACTTGAATAAGGATCTCATCCCCAACTTGGTGACCATATTTATCGTTAACACCTTTAAAATTATCAATATCAATTAAAAGGAAGGTTCCTTGCTGATCTTCATCAAGTGATTCATGAACCTTTGTATCTAAATAGTTCCTTGAATACAGCTTCGTTAAATGATCTGTAACAACCATGTTCTCTAATTCTTCTCTAAGCATTGAATTTGTAAAAGCCAAGGTAGAATGATGAATTAATGACTGCATTAATTTAAAGTTTTCGAAAGAAAAATGATAGGGCTCGGTATGCATAACGAGAGCAATACCTTTAATTACTGCGGATTGTACCATTGGAACCGCCATAATGGATCGATATTGTTTCACATCACGATTGAGGTTTATTTCCACATCACCAATAAAAATGGAATCCTGTTCTTTCTTCAATCTGTCTACTACGAATTGAACGTATGCCATGGAAGCTTCCGTATCAAAAAACGGTGTAGACCCGGCTAATACGCTAATTGGCCTCAAATCCGATGCTAGCAATACAAAGCAAACCTCTTCCGCATCAAACGACTGAACAATTTGTTCCGTCATGTACGACATCGTTTCAGTCAATCGTAAATTAGAATTTAAACGATGCGAAGTCTCGTTGATCAATTGAAGATCAGCAATTAATCGTTTTGATTGCTGATAAAGCTGCGCATTTTCAAGCGCAGAACCAGCCGTATTTGCTAATAGTTTTATAAACTCTACTTCATTACTTGGAAACGTCAATGTGTCTGGAGCTATAACTTGGAGTACTCCGTATACACCTTGTTTTCCTTTTAAAGGTGCATATAGTACTGAACGTCGTTCATTCAAAGAATCTTCCATTTGGATCGTTCCAGTAACATAGGCTTCCATAGCTGCTAAGTTTTCACTATCATATTCTAAATCCTTAATTGGCAATTCACTATGATTATCATTGTCATGTGACAGCATTAAATAATACGTAAAACTTGGATATACCTCCTGAAGCGTATAGATAATCTCACCTAACACAGCATCCATATCCATTGTTGAATGAAATTTTTCATTCACACGAAATAGCTGTTTATAACGTTTCTCTTCCATGACAATTTTGTATAATTCTTGAGCCTTCTGTACAAATGACGAACACACAATCGCAAATTGTTCAAACCACTCTTGATTAGTGGGGGTAATTGATGATTGATTTCCTTTTAAGCATAAAACACCTAAATTCCTGCCCAATTTTACAAGTGGAATAAGCACCTGATAATCTTTAAAGTTCATGTCTGTTGGGGAAAAATCTATCGTTTTCAATGAACTCAACCAGTCACTTGAATCGTTGGATAGTGTAACTCCTATAGTGTTTTCGTTTGTAGAAACTTCAAAGGAAAATTGGTTCTTCCAAGCATGACAATTGAACAAAGTAACTTCATCAAGCTCGAGCATTTTTTGAATCGTTTTAAGCATAGTCTTTAATACATTTTGATAATGAAAAGCTCCCGACTCCGTGTCGATTAGATCAAAGAACTGACTTTTAAGTGTTTCAATTGATTTATCAGAAAGAAATCTCATTACGTCATCACCTAATACCTTAGCTGGTTTGAAACCATTTGATCTCATCCCGCCTGAAATATATATTAATTTTTCAATGTGGAAATTATTATCTTTTGGTCAGTAATAACAAGCCACATGGAACCGTCCTTTGATAAGGAGAATAGCTGGTTAATTTTCCTCTTTCCCACATCCAACTGCTTGTCTCCCAATTGAACAATAGTGCGGCCATCTTCTATTTTTTCGATTAAGTTTGATTGTTCTACAGATTTACGTTCTCTATACTCAGGTGATCGTGTGGCTTGTTCCAAATCACTTGTGAAATAATTCCACTGTCCATCCATTTTCACCCATACACCTTTACTCTCTTTATCTAAAGAGATCATCGTTGGCTTTCCATCTAGAGTGGCTGCCTTCCTTGTCTTAAATAGATAGTTATTATCTATTTGAACTTCATATTCAGCTAATATATAGTTATTATCTTGTTTTTTTGCTAAAACGATGATAGGATAATCTTCTTTATCTAGGCTTTGATGGAGGACTGTCACTAAGGGAGGATTAATTACTTCTCTTTGTTTACTATATTTATAGTACAATGCTCCTATTGTAAAACTAATACAAATAAAAAGCAAAAGAAATCGCACTCTTCTTTCTTTCCTAGTTTCACGCACTTTAACCACTCTTTTTCATAATTAGATTATATCATATTAACGATCATCCTCTAGATAATAACATATTCCTAAAAAATAAAATTCCCTTGACTTTCTATCACTTTAACACATATAATATTCTTTGTGTAAAATATCGCAGCCTATGTGAACGCCTTTATGAATACATTTTGTTCCTCAATAGAAGCTGACCTTCTAGGATGGGGTATCGGTAACCCTTAAGCTGCTAGGGCGAAGGTACATGAAAACAAAATGGTCATACTGCTTGTGAACACTACTGTTTTTATTTTACAACAAAATAAAAACACGAGGAGGAGTCATTCATGGCTCGTTATACTGGCCCAAGCTGGAAATTATCACGTCGTCTTGGAATCTCTCTAAGCGGCACTGGTAAAGAATTAGAAAAGCGTCCTTACGCTCCTGGACAACATGGTCCAAACCAACGCAAGAAGTTATCTGAATACGGTTTACAATTACAAGAGAAGCAAAAGCTTCGTCATATGTATGGAGTGACTGAGCGTCAATTCCGTAACTTATTTGACAAAGCTGGTAAGATTTCTGGTAAGCACGGTGAAAACTTCATGGCTCTTTTAGAGTCACGTTTAGATAACGTAGTATACCGTTTAGGTCTTGCTCGTACTCGTCGTCAAGCTCGTCAGCTTGTTAACCACGGTCACATTTTAGTAAATGGCAAGCGCGTTGATATTCCATCATTCCGCGTATTACCTGGTCAAACAATTTCTTTACGTGAAAAGTCACGTAACCTTGACATCGTTAAAGAAGCAGTTGAAGTGAACAACTTCGTACCTGATTTCTTAACTTTCGATGCTGACAAATTAGAAGGTACATTCACTCGCTTACCTGAGCGTTCTGAATTACCAGCTGAAATCAACGAAGCTCTTATCGTTGAATTCTACTCTCGTTAATAAAAAGAGATCCAGCGAAAATTCGCTGGATCTTTTTTATTCTGCTTTGCTTTCTTTTAAATCCTCTGCTAACTGATCAATACTTTGACGTACATTCCCTTTACCTGCAAATGTTTCAAGTAGGTTTTTTACATCAATTCCTGACGAGGCTTTTAATGTTTCCTGTAAAGAAGACATCAAGTTGGTTGCATAGCCTGTTACTTTATTTGCTCCGCCACCTTCACCCCCACCTGTATCAACTACGGTGATTTTATCTATATTAGATAGTGGGCTTGCAATCTCTTTCGCGTATTCAGGTAACATTCTCACAATCATATCCATAACAGCTGCTTGACCGTACATTTCGAACGCTTCAGCAATCTTACGTTTCGCTTCTGCCTCAGCTAATCCTTTTAGGCGAATGATTTCAGCTTCTGCTTCCCCTTGAGCTCTCTCCGACTCAGCTTTAGCAAGACCATCCAGTCGTACTTTCTCAGCATCCGCTTTCGCCATCGCTTCAATTCGATATTTATTCGCATCAGCTTCAGCTAACTGTCTTGCCTTGTCTGCTGCAGCGGCTTGTTCAACGGCATAACGATCCGCATCCGCTTTTTTCTTCACTTCAGAATCGTACTGTCGTTCACGACGTTGAATCTCTTTTTCTTCAAGTTCAATTTGCTTTTGACGTTCGATGATTTTGATTTGCATTTCATGCTCTGTAACTTCTTGCTTGGCTCTAGCTGTTTCAAGATCATACGCTTGGTCTGCACGAGCTTTAGCAATATCTTGTTCCCGACGATACTCAGCAATTTTCATTTGATTCACTTTTTCAGCCTCAGCTATTTCTGTGGCTCTTTCAAGCTCCGCCTTCTGTGCGTCCTTTGCTGCTTCTGCACGCTTAATTCGTGTTTCCTTTTCTGCCTCAGCAGTTGCAATATCTGCATCTCTTTTTACCTGGGCAATTCTTGGCTTACCCAATGAATCCAAGTATCCATTTTTGTCTCTTACATCCTTAATTGTAAACGATACAATAACAAGTCCCATTTTCGCTAAATCCTGCGAAGCCACTCGCTGCACTTCTTGAGAGAACTTATCACGATTTTTGTAGATTTCCTCCACGGTCATAGACCCAAGGATGGAACGTAGATGTCCTTCTAAGACTTCCTTCGCCTCGTTCTCTCGATCTTCCTTCGCTTTTCCTAAAAACTGTTCTGCAGCTGTCGCGATTTCCTCGATAGATCCCCCTATCTTAATAATTGCAACTCCATCAGCCATAACAGGAACCCCTTGTTCTGTATACACTTCAGGTGTCGTCACTTCAAGTTTGCTAGAAAGCAAGCTCAATGGTTCCGCTTGTTGGAACACTGGAAAAATAAAGGCACCGCCACCTCGTATAATTTTTATACGATTCCCCGACTCATCAACATGAACGTTTTTACTTCCTAAGTAACTCCCTGTAACGATTAACGCTTCATCAGGTCCAGCTGTACGATATTTTGTAATGAATACAGCAATAAGTGCAATGAGTAAAAAGGCAACAATGCCCCCTACAATAAAAATGGGTAACATAGACATCTCTCCTTAAGTAAAGTTCTTTTCTTAACTTTGTTGCTTTTTGGAACATAATTTTAATGATTGTGCTAAGTTTCTGCAGAAAACAGCTTGGATTTAATAAGAAAAGAGCCTGCATCCTAAATTATTTAGTGTAAAATAGCTATTTCCATGTTAAAATCGGCTCTAAGATTTTAACAACATTCTTTAGGAAAACAGCCTAAGTAAAAAATAGCTTTTCTGTTTTCTCGTAATGGGCAACATGCAGAACTCCATCCTTCACATCAATCACTAACACCTTTTGTCCTTCAGCAATCGCTTCATTCTCAAAGCTCACCGCTGATTTTGATATCGTCCCACTACTGCTTTTTAGCACAACCTCACCAAACCCGTCTTGTGGAATGGGAATAAGTACCGTCCCTACTCTCCCTTTTAATGAATCTGAAGTATAAACGAGGGATTCCTCCGCAGAAGACAATGGAACAAGCACAAAGATATTTAAAAGAGTATCTAAAATAATAGCAATAACACTGGAGATGAATAGAATCACCAAACTATTTAGCGACGTGATTAACTCTAATAAATACCCTGATGCTGATAAAAACGTGAGAAACGCAAGAATAAGAGTTGGATTCAAGAAATCAAGTACGGCTTCTGCAATATCGCCAAAAAAAATGTACAGCACCGTTAACGCACCAGAAACAATAAGGGTGGTCA
The DNA here is from genome assembly GCA_011524525.1 of Bacillus sp. (in: firmicutes). Classification (GTDB taxonomy): domain Bacteria; phylum Bacillota; class Bacilli; order Bacillales; family Cytobacillaceae; genus Robertmurraya_A. The sequence goes on from WTKE01000088.1 coordinate 34,888, forward strand.
GATAAACCGTCTGGATGGGATAACCAAAGAGCTCCATTTTAAATCACCTCTTTTATAAACTTAAATCTCCTTTCGTATGTAATTAGTAGTTAATACGAAAGTTATAGGAAAAGGTTTCAAAAAATTTCCTATTGGTGGTTTGGGTATTGGTTAGTTTCTGAGGACGGAAAGGTGAACAGCATTAGAACCTGCTGATCCCCATTAAACGTCCTTTATTCGACTGATGAAAGACGTTAGCTAGCTTTTGTTCTTCTCTAACATCTTTCATACGGCTGATGAAAGACGTTAGCCACCTTCTGTTCTCCTCTAACATCTTTCATACGACTTATGAAAGACGTTAGCCGCCTTCTGTTCTCCTCTAACATTCTTCATACGACTGATGAAAGACGTTAGCTCGCTTTTGTTCTCCTCTAACATTCTTCATACGGCTGATGAAAGACGTTAGCCACCTTCTGT